>JBEAQJ010000170.1:0-9681 GCA_041163945.1 Pseudomonadota bacterium | reverse complement strand
CCCCCCCCCCCCCCCCCCCCCCCCCCCCCCCCCCCCCCCCGGGTCGCCGCGAAAGCGGCGAAACCGTCAGCTTTGCGGCCCGTCGCCGGTTGCCTCGCGGAAATGCCGCCGACACAGGCTGACATAGCGGTCATTGCCGCCCACCTCGATCTGGGCGCCCTCGGTCAGGGCGCGGCCCGCAGCATCGACGCGGATCACCATCGTGGCCTTGCGTCCGCAATGGCAGATCGTGCGCACCTCGCGCATCTCGTCGGCCAGCGCCAAAAGCGCCGCCGATCCCGGGAACAACTCCCCCCGGAAATCGACGCGCAACCCATAGCACATCACCGGCACGCCCAGGTCGTCGACCGCGCGGGCCAGTTGCCAGACCTGTTCGCGCGTCATCCACTGCGCCTCGTCGATCAGCACGCAGGCACAAGGGCCTGCCGCAAGGCGGGCCGTGATCTTTTCGAACAAATCGCACGATTGGCTGTAGGTATCGGCTTCGGCCTCGATCCCGATCCGGCTGCCGATCCGGCCCCGGCCCGCGCGATCATCGAAATTGGCCGTCATCAGATACGTCTGCATGCCCCGTTCGATATAGTTGTAGGACGCCTGCAGCAGCAGGGTGGATTTCCCCGCGTTCATCGTCGAGTAATGGAAGTACAGCTTTGCCATGGCCTGCTTTTGCCCCAGGCGCGGGCGTCGGGCAAGATGGGTGGAGCGCGCCCGCCCGGATCCGGCGCGCGCTGGCGCCCTGCTGGGCTCGCGCTTGACAGGGGCGGCAAACTGCCCACCTTGCGCGCAACCCGAAGGAGTTCACAGTGCCCCGCCGCCCACCGCCCTTTTCCCGGTTCGAACTGCTGATCGCATGGCGCTACCTGCGCGCGCGCCGTTCCGAGGGCGGGGTCAGCACCATGACGATCATCAGCTTTCTGGGCATCACGCTGGCGGTGGCGGCCCTGATTGCCACCTTGGCCGTGCGTTCGGGGTTTCGGCATGAATTCGTGGGCACGATCCTGGGCGCAAACGCGCATATCAGCGTCTACGACCGCGCGGAATTCGACGCGGCCGGGCGCGCCGATCGGCGCTTTGAAACCTATGACGCCGCGGCCGCGGCGATCGCGGCGCTGCCAGGCGTGGACCATGCCGCGGCCATCATCCGCGGGCAGGTGATGGCCAGCCATGCCGGGCGCAACGCCGGGGTCGAGGTGATCGGCATCCGCGCGCAGGATCTGGCCCATGTGCCGCTCGTGGCCCAGCCCGAACGCGCGATGGGTGATCTTGCGGCCTTTGGAACCGGCGAAGGGGTTGCCATCGGCATGGGGGTGGCGCGGGAACTGGGCCTGCAGATCGGTGACCGCGTTCGGCTGATCTCGCCCGATGGAGCCCGCACGCCCTTTGGCACCAGCCCCCGCGTCTCGGCCTTCGAGGTGGTCTATATCTTCCAGGTCGGGCGCTGGGATATCGACCGGGTGCGCGTCTACATGCCCTTCGAGCAAGCGCAGGGCTATTTCAACCGTGACGGCGTGGCCGATGAGATCGAGGTGTTTCTGAACGATCCCGAAGCGGTGGATGCCATGGTGATGCCGGTCATGGCGGCGGCCGGCGATGTGTCGATCTGGACCTGGCGCGACAGTTCGGGTGCCTTCCTGCAAGCCTTGCAGATGGAGGACAACATCATGTTCATCATCCTGTCGATCCTTGTGCTGATCGCCACCCTGAACATCGTGTCCGGGCTGATCATGCTGGTGAAGAACAAATCGCGCGACATCGGCATCTTGCGCACCATGGGCCTGTCGCAGGCATCGGTGTTGCGGGTGTTTTTTCTGTGTGGCGCCTCGATCGGGGTTGTGGGCACCCTGGCGGGCGTGGCCTTGGGCTGTGCCTTTGCGATCTGGATCGACCCGATTTTCGCGGCGGTCAACTGGATCGCGGGGGGCGGGGTCTGGGATCCGTCGGTGCGGCTGATTTCCCAACTGCCGGCGCGGCTTGAATGGGGGGATGTTGGGTCGGCGATGGCGCTGTCGCTGGGCCTGTCCTTTGGGGTTACCATCTTTCCCGCGCGCCGCGCCGCACGGATGAACCCGGTCGAGGCACTGCGCTATGAATGATGGGGCGGTGCTGCGGCTGAACGGGATCGAAAAGGGCTACAAGCTCGGCCGCCCCGGCGAGGTGCGCGTGCTGCGCGGCGCCAGTCTTGCGATCGTGCCGGGCGAGGTGGTGGCGCTGGTCGCGCCCTCGGGTGCGGGAAAATCCACGCTTTTGCATATTGCGGGGCTGTTGGACACGCCCGATGCGGGCCGGGTCGAGATTTGCGGGCAGGATCTGACCCGTGCCGGCGACAGCGCCCGAACGGCGGCCCGGCGCGAATGTCTGGGCTTTGTCTATCAGTTCCACCACCTGCTGCCGGAATTCAGCGCCGCCGAAAACATCATCTTGCCGCAACTGGCCCATGGCTTGGGCATGGGGGAGGCGCGCACGCGCGCCGCGCAGCTGCTGGCGGCGGTGGGGCTGTCGGATCGCAGTGCGCATCGCCCGGCCGAGATGTCGGGCGGCGAACAGCAGCGGGTGGCCTTTTGCCGCGCCTTGGCCAATCGGCCCCAAGTTCTGCTGGCCGATGAGCCCACGGGAAACCTGGATCCCGAAACGGCCGACCGGGTGTTTGCCACGCTGATGGGGCTTGTGCGCGACACCGGCATGGCGGCGCTGATTGCCACGCACAACCCCGATCTGGCCGCGCGGATGGATCGCCGTGTGCGGCTTGAAAACGGGCTGTTGGTGCCCGCTTAGGCCGCGCGGAAAAGATCGAGGATCGCCGTCAGCGCCTGCTGGCGGCGGGCTGGCGCTTCCAGCAGCAACTCGTGTTCGGCCCCGGCAATGGTGATCGCCCGGCCACGCGGCCAACGGGCCATGCGCTGTTCGATCACCGCGTTGACGACGATCTTTTCGCGCCCGGCCAACACCGCCAGCGCCGGCAGATCGGGGGCAGGGGCGGCCATCAAAGCGGTGGTTTCCCGCACGGCGGCGCGTACCCACAGGTTCGACGGCCCCCCAAGGCGCAATGCCGGGTAGCGTGCAAGCTGGCGGGCCATGTAATCGAACTGGTCGCGGTCGGTGGTCAGGGGGTTGTCGTCGAATGCCATCACCTTGTAGGGCCCCGTTGTGGCGGCAAAGGCCAGGCCCAGCCCCATGGGCTCGGCCAGCCCCAGGAAAACCCCGCTCAGGGCCCGCAACACCGGGCGCATCGCGATGTCCCACATCGGCGCGGAAAAGGCCGCGGCGCGCACCGGCAGCCCATCGTGCAGCGCGCGCAGCCCGATCGCGCCGCCCATGGAATGGCCGATCAGGAACCAGGGTTTCGGCGCGTCCAATCCTTCCAGGACCGCGCGAAAGGCCGCCACATCGGCGCGGTATTCATCGAAGCTGGTCACATGGCCCATGTCCGCGCGGGGCGCGTGCCGATCGGCCAGCCCCTGGCCGCGCCAGTCAAAGGCCGCCATGCCATAGCCGGCGGCGCCCAAATCCTGGGCCAGACGGCCATATTTTTCGCAATATTCCGTCCGCCCCGGAAACAGCAAGATGGTGCCCTTGGGCCCGCCCGGCCACAGCGCCATCCGAATCCGGGTGCCATCATCGGCATGCACCCAATAGGCCCGCACGGAATCGGGCCCTTCGGCCACATCGTGGAAAAACGGGGCCTCCGGGGGGGGCTGGACCAGCGGGGCGGCCTTGGCCATGGCGTCAGCCCAGCGCCGAGCCCAAACGCATCGCGGTGCCCATGTCGCCGTCCAGTTTCAGCTTGCCCGACATGAAAGCCATCGCCGGGTTGACCGACCCCGACAAGATGCCCTGAAAGGTATCGACGCTGGCGGTCAGCGTCACATCGGCGCCATCCTCGTCATCGGCGGCACGCACGCCGCCGCCATCCACGATCAGCGCACCTTCGCCTTCGATCACGAATTTGGCCGACCCGTCGAACCCGCCCGCCAGCTTTGCCGACAGCGCGCTCACCGCTTCATCGATTACGCTCATCTGCAACATCCCCCTTACGACTGAACAGATCATGATCGCGTGGGTTTGATATGGAATGCCCGTGCGAACATGCTACCTGTGCCAGCATGCGGCGGATTGCACGACATCACAACATTGCCCTTGCGGCAGCCTTTTGGGCGGTGTCGTGGGCCGCGGTTGCGCCCATGGATGTCGCGGCCCAGGCAGCCCCGCCCGTGGATGCCACGGCCCAGACCGCCAGGCCCGCCGATGCCCTGCTCGATCGCCTGGCCCGCCCGGACCTGCGCAATTGGCAATTGGTGGAAGATGAAATCATCATGCTGTGGTCGCGTTCGGGATCGCCGGTGGGGGATTACCTGCTCGAGCGGGGTCGCAGCGCACTGGCCGACGGCGATCTGGACGCGGCCTATGATCATCTGACGGCGCTGACCGATCACATTCCCGATTTCGCCGAAGGCTGGAATGCCCGCGCCACCTTGTTTTTCGAACAGAACCGCTATGGACCGGCCATCGCCGATGTTCAGCGCGTTCTGGCGTTGGAGCCGCGCCATTTCGGGGCCTGGACCGGGCTTGGTTTCATGCTGGAAGACATCGGCGATCTGGACGGCGCGCTGGCCGCCTTTCAGGCCGCGCAGGCTATACATCCCCACCGTGAGGAAATAAACGCATCGGTGGCGCGGGTTTCCCGCGCGCGCGAGGGCCGGGCGCTCTGACGCCCATCCGCCGCCGGGACAGCCACAGGGGCGCGACGCATGGACGCCAGCTTGACGGACAAGGGCCGCATCGTCGCGGTGCTGGGTCCGACCAACACCGGCAAGACGCATTACGCGATCGAACGGATGTTGGCCCATCGCACGGGCATCATCGGGCTGCCGTTGCGCTTGCTGGCGCGCGAAGTCTATGACCGCATCGTCGCCCTGCGCGGCCCGTCGATCGTGGCCTTGGTCACGGGCGAAGAACGCATCGTGCCCGAACGCACGCAATACTGGGTCTGCACGGTCGAAGCGATGCCGGTGGGTCTGGGCGCTGATTTCGTGGCTGTCGATGAAATCCAGCTTTGCGCCGACCCGGAACGCGGCCATGTTTTCACGGACCGCCTGTTGCATGCGCGGGGTCACCACGAAACGTTGTTTCTGGGGGCTGCGACCATGCGCGGGGCCATCGCGGCCTTGGTTCCGCGTGCGCAATTCGTGGGCCGCGACCGCTTTTCGCAGCTGATCTACACCGGCTCGAAAAAGGTCAGCCGGATGCCGCCGCGCAGTGCCATTGTCGGGTTCTCGGTGGAAAATCTTTATGCCATGGCCGAGCTTTTGCGCCGCCAGAAAGGCGGGGCCGCGGTGGTCATGGGCGCGCTCAGCCCGCGCACGCGCAACGCGCAGGTCGAGATGTATCAAAACGGCGATGTCGATCTGCTGGTGGCAACCGATGCCATCGGCATGGGCTTGAACCTCGATATCCGGCACGTGGCCTTTTCGGGGTTGCGCAAATTCGACGGGCGCCGCATGCGCGACCTGTTGCCCAACGAACTGGCCCAGATCGCGGGTCGTGCCGGGCGCTACACGCAAGACGGCAGCTTTGGCGTGACCGGCGAAGCGCCGCCCCTGGACGATGATGTGGCCCAGGCGATCCAGGACCACCGCTTTGCCCCGGTGCGCAAACTGCACTGGCGCAACGCGGCGCTGGAATTCGGATCGGTCGAGCGGCTTATCGCGTCGCTCGAAGCCCCGACCGACGATGATTGGTTGACCCGCGCGCGCGAAGCCGACGATCTGATGGCGCTGAAAACCATCGCCCAACGCGACGACATGCGCGCCCGCCTGGGCACGGCGCCGGCGGTGCGCCTGCTGTGGGATGTTTGCCGCATTCCCGATTTCCGCGGCATCAGCCATGCCGAACATGCCGAATTGCTGGGCCGAATCTTTGATTTCCTGCATGATCTGGGCCGCGTGCCCGACGATTGGCTGGCGCGGCAGGTCAAGCGGATCGACCGGGTCGAAGGGGATATCGATGCCCTGTCCAAGCGCCTGGCCTATATCCGCACCTGGACATATGTCGCGCAACGCGACGGCTGGGTGGATGATGTTGCCCATTGGCGCGGCGCCACCCGTGCCGTAGAAGACCGCCTGTCTGATGCGCTGCATGGCGCGTTGACGCAAAGATTTGTCGATCGGCGGACAAGCGTGCTGCTTCGCCGGTTGAAACAGAAGGAGAGCCTGGTGGCTGATGTGAACGACAAGGGTGAGGTGACGGTCGAAGGCCAAGTGCTGGGCCGGATCGAGGGCTTCCGCTTCCGCCAGGATCAGACCGCCAGCCCGGATGAAGCCAAGACCTTGCGCCAGGCGGCGCTGGCGGCCCTGCGCCCTGAATTCCATTTGCGCGCCGATCGCTTCTACAACGCGCCTGATACCGAGTTTGACCTGACCGAACAGGGCGGGTTGATGTGGGGCGATCAGGCCATCGGCAAGCTGGTCCGCGGCGACGAGGCGCTCAAGCCCGTGGCCGAGGCCTTTGTCGATGACGAAGCCGGGCCCGAGGTGATCCAGAAGGTTCAGCGCCGCCTTCAGCATTTCATCGACCGGCGCATTGCCGCCCAGTTCGAACCCCTGCTGGCGCTGTCGCGTGACGAGGCGATCACCGGGTTGGCGCGCGGCGTGGCCTTTCGCATGCTCGAAAGCTTTGGCATCGTGGCACGCGCCGAGATCGGCGATGACATCAAGGCGCTGGATCAAGACGCCCGCGGCCTGCTGCGCAAACATGGGGTGCGCTTTGGCCAGTTCACGATCTTCCTGCCGCTGTTGCTCAAGCCCGCGCCAACGCGATTGCGTCTTGTGCTCTGGGGGCTGTGGCAGGGGTTGGACATGTTCCCCGAAAGCCCGCCGCCGGGCCTTGTGACGATCCCACATGATCCGCGGCAGCCGCAGGGCTATTACACCATGTCGGGCTACCGGCCAGCCGCTGCGCGCGCCATCCGGATCGACATGCTGGAACGCCTGGCCGACATGTTGCGCGCCAAGGACACCCGCGCCGGGTTCGAAGCGACGGCCGACATGTTGTCGATCACCGGGCTGACGTTGGAACAATTCGCCGATCTGATGGGCGGCTTGGGCTACCGCGCCGAACGTGGCGAACGCGCCAAGCTTAAGGCTGTGGCCCCGCCAAGCGACACGCCCGATCCCGTGCCGACCGAGATTCCGACGCAGCCCCCGGTGGAAACCCCGGCCCCGACGCCTGTCGAAACCCCGAGCGACGCGCCGGATGAAACCCCCGCGCCCCCGCCCGAAGAAACGCCGCCCGCCCCACCCACCGAGGCCCCGCCCATCGAAGCCCCGGACGAGATCGTGGGCGAACAGGCGGCCGCCCCCGCCGCCGAGACCGAGGTGTTTTACACCTTCACCTGGGCACCGCGCCGCCCGGCCGGGGCCGGTCGCGGGCCGCGCCGTGGGGGCGAGGGCGCAAAGCCTGCCGATGCGGGGCGCAAACCCCGCGACGCAGATGCAAAACCGGGTGATGCGCCGGCCAAGCCGCGCTTCAACCGGGGTGACAAGCCGCGGGGCAAAGGGGGCAAGCCGCCGTACGGAAAGGGTGAAAAGCCCCCGCGCGACGATGCCGCCAAGACCTTTAGCACCCGCCCCGAAAAGCGCGACCGGATCGATCCCGACAATCCGTTTGCTCAGGCCTTGGCCGGGCTGAAGGTCAAGCCCTGACAGCGCCCCGCCCCACCGAACGGCTGGACAAATGGCTGTGGCAGGCGCGGTTTTTCAAGACGCGCAGCCTGGCCACGCGGTTGGTGGCCGAGGGTCAGGTGCGGGTCAATGGAAACCGCGTAACCAAGCCCGCCACACCCATCGGTGCCGGCGATGTGCTGACCTTTGCGCAAGCTGCGCGGGTTCGGGTGGTGGCGGTCTTGGCGCTGGGCATCCGCCGCGGTCCCGCCGCAGAAGCGCAGGCCCTGTACGAAGATCGCACGCCACCGCCCGATCCGGGCGCGCCCGATTGGGCCCGCATCGGCCCGCGCCCAACCAAGCGTGACCGCCGCGCCATCGATGCGCTGCGCCACCCCGATTCGTTCGATGACGGTGCCGAAGCCTAGGGCCAATGCGTCGCAGAAAAATCGCTTGATTGGTGTAAACCTAAGTTTACACTCATCCTTGGGCTGTGCGGCGCGCCTACCCTTGCAAAGGCGATTTCGCTGGCGTAGCAGACCAGACAGGCGACCAGATGAGGATGCTTTATGACCTATGTCGTGACGGAAAATTGCATTGCCTGCAAATACACCGATTGCGTGGAGGTCTGCCCCGTTGATTGTTTCTACGAGGGCGAAAACATGCTGGTGATCCACCCCGACGAATGCATCGACTGCGGCGTGTGTGAACCCGAATGTCCGGCCGATGCCATTCGCCCCGATACGGAACCCGACATGGAGCGCTGGGTCGCGTTCAACCGCAAATATTCCGAGCTGTGGCCCGTCATCGTTACCCGCAAGGACCCCTTGCCCGACGCCGAGGCGATGGATGGAAAATCGGGCAAGATGGAACTGCTGGCCGAAGCGCCGGGCGCCGGCGGGTAGCCCCCGATTCGCAGCGCATTCGCCCGCAAGGGACCGTTTGCATTGGCAAAAACCTTGTATTTTCCAGTGATGTTCAGGGTCTTTGCGCGCATCGCTGGAAATGTGGCGCAGAACATGCTACATATTCGTTACATAAGCCCTGTCTGTCGGTAACCCATCGCAGGTCAAACAACCTGTTCGGCCTTCACCCAGCATGTGAACCGCTTGTGGAAAGCTTCGGTTTTCCGCCGGTTTTTCGTGTCGCGTGATGCCGAGGGAACGAAAGGAAGCAAGAATGTCGAAGGTCCGCAAGTCACAAGAATTCAGCCCCAATGATTTCGTGGTCTATCCGGCCCACGGGGTGGGCAAGATCGTGTCGATCGAAGAGCAGGAAATCGCGGGCCTGCGGCTTGAGCTGTTCGTGATTTCCTTTGCCAAAGACAAGATGACGCTGCGTGTGCCAACCGCCAAGGCGGCCGAGGTGGGCATGCGGTCGCTGTCCTCGCCCGATGTCGTGTCAAAGGCGATGGATACGCTCAAGGGCAAGGCCCGGGTCAAGCGCGCCATGTGGTCGCGTCGGGCGCAGGAATACGAGCAAAAGATCAATTCGGGTGATCTGATTTCGATCGCCGAAGTGGTGCGCGACTTGCACCGCGCCGATGACCAGCGCGAACAATCCTATTCCGAGCGTCAGCTTTACGAGGCGGCGCTGGAGCGGTTGACCCGCGAACTGGCCGCGGTCAAGGGCGTGGACGAGGCCGGCGCCCAAAAGCAGGTCGATGAGGTTCTGACCGCCCGCGCGGCGTGAACCCGCCGGTCACGATGACTTGAAGCCCGCCGCCCTATGAGCGGCGGCTTTTTTCTGTACGCTGTTGCGGATACGGGTCCGTTTGTATCAGTATCGGACCGGCAGTGATGAAGGATGAACAGATGCGTTTCAAGATCACCTGTGGTGGCCTGTTTGTGATCCTGGCTTTGGCGGCCTGTCAGCCCACGCCCCAGAACCAGGCGGCGCTTGGCGCCGTGATCGGCGGCGTGACGGGTTTGGCCCTGTCCGAGCTTGTCGATGCCAATTCGCAATGGAAAACGGTCGCGGTGATCGGCGGCGCAGCCGCGGGCACCATGCTGGCCCAGAATCAAAG
>JBEAQJ010000169.1:0-8891 GCA_041163945.1 Pseudomonadota bacterium | reverse complement strand
GGATCCGTCCGCAGATGATTCGCTAGCGCGCCTGTTGCCGCCCTTTGCCCACCGACCCCTTGCCCCTTGTGTGGCGCAGGCATAGCTTGTCGCCATCCTGATATCGCGAGCCCCCCATGATCCTCGGCATCCTTCAGACCGGCCACGTTCCCGATCAAGTCGCCCAGCGCGACGGCACCTACACCGACCTGTTCGGCCGCCTGTTCGCCGGGCGCGGCTTTGCATTGCGCACCTTTTCGGTGGTCGACATGGAATTCCCCGGCGGGCCGGGCGATGCCGATGCGTGGTTGGTGACCGGATCGCGCCACGGCGCCTACGAAGATCACCCCTGGATCGCCCCGCTTGAGGCCCTGATCCGCGCCATCCGCGATGCGCAAAAGCCGATGGTGGGCATCTGCTTTGGCCATCAGATCATCGCCCAGGCCCTGGGCGGCCGGGTCGAGAAATTCACCGGCGGTTGGTCGGCCGGGCACCGGCGCTACCAGATCGGCGGGCGCGAGGTGGCCCTGTTTGCCTGGCACCAGGATCAGGTGGTCGACCTGCCGCCGGGGGCCACCGTGCTGGGGGACAATGCGTTCACGCGCCATGCGGTGCTGGCCCATGGTGAGCGGATCCTGACCGTCCAGCCCCACCCCGAATTTCCCCCCAGCGTGATCGCGGCCCTGATCGAGAACCGCCCGACCACGGTGCCCGCCCCGATGTTGGACCAAGCCCGCGCCGATCTGACCCAACCCGTCGACAGCGCCATGATGGCTGACTGGCTGGCCGACGTGCTGCAAGGGGCGCCTGCAACCCAGATACCCTTTGCCGAAAAGGTGCGCGTATGAGTTCGAATTCCGTCAACGCCTTGCTGGAGAAGCTGCCCGATGTCGCGCGCACCTATCTGGAGGGCCGCGCCATCGACGAGGTGGAGTGCATCGTGGCCGATCTTGCCGGCATTGCCCGCGGCAAGGCGATGCCGGGCAGCAAGTTCGCCCGGCAGCCGTTTTTCTACCTGCCCAATTCGATCTTTTTCCAGACGATCACCGGGGACTGGGCCGACGAAGTGGCCGATGGCTTCACCGAACCCGATATGGTGCTGACGCCCGATTTCGCGACCACGACGCCGGCACCCTGGACGGCCGACACCACCTTGCAGGTGATCCACGACATCAAGGATCAAGATGGCAACCCGGTGCCCTATGCACCGCGCAACGTGCTCAAGCGCGTGGTGGGGCTTTACAATGATCTGGGGCTCAGCCCGATCGTGGCGCCCGAGATGGAATTCTACCTTGTGGCCCCCAACACCGACCCTGCGCGCGAAATCGAACCGCCGATGGGCCGGTCCGGCCGGCGCGCGGCGGCACGACAGGCCTATTCCATGTCGGCGGTCGATGAATACGGCAAGGTGATCGATGACATCTACGATTTCGCCGAGGTGATGGGCCTGGAAATCGACGGCATCTTGCAAGAAGGCGGCGCCGGCCAGATCGAGCTGAACCTGGCCCATGGCGACCCGGTGCAGCTGGCCGACGAGATGTTCTTTTTCAAGCGCATGATCCGCGAGGCGGCGCTGCGGCACGCATGCTACGCCACCTTCATGGCCAAGCCGATCGAGGGCGAGCCGGGATCGGCGATGCACATCCACCATTCGGTGGTCAGCCGGACGACGGGGGAAAACATCTTTTCCAACCCGGACGGGTCGGAGACGCCCGAATTTCTGCATTTCATCGGGGGCATGCAGCGCAATCTGCCCGCCGTCATCGCGCTGCTGGCGCCCTATGTGAACAGCTATCGCCGCTACGTTCCCGATTTCTCGGCCCCGATCAATCTGGAATGGGGGCGCGACAACCGCACCACCGGCCTGCGCGTTCCGGTCAGCGAACCCGCGGCGCGCCGGGTGGAAAACCGGCTGCCGGGGATGGATTGCAACCCCTACCTTGGCATCGCCGCCTCGCTGGCCTGCGGCCTGGTGGGCTTGATCGAGAAAACCGACCCCTCCGATCCGTTCCAGGGCGATGCCTACCAGATGCGCAGCGGCGTGCCGCGGGGTCTCGGCGATGCGCTGGGGCTTTTGCGTGCGAACACCACGATCCAGAACACGCTGGGCGTGGAATTTTGCCGCGTCTATTCCGCGGTAAAGGAACTGGAGCATAACGAGTTCTTGCAGGTGATTTCCCCATGGGAACGGGAACATCTGCTGACCAACGTATGAACCCGCTTTATCGCAACGACCGGCAGGGCGAACACGCGCCAAGCTGGTATGCCGCAAGCCTGCCGCCCGAGCCGCCCCGCCCGCCCCTGAAAGGGGCCGTGACGGCTGACGTGGTGATCCTGGGGGCTGGCTACACCGGGCTGTGGGCGGCCCTGACACTGGCCCGCGCGGGGCGGCGGGTCGTGGTGCTTGATGCGCATCGGGTGGGTTTCGGGGCATCGGGGCGCAACGGCGGGCAGGTGCAATCGGGCTTCAACAAGTCGCAAAGCTGGCTCGAGGCACGGCTGGGTACGGCACCTGCCCGTGCCTTGTGGGATCTGTCACAGGCCGCCAAATCCCAGCTGCGCACATTCTGCGACACCCATGCCCCCGAGGCCGCCTATCGACCCGGCCTGGCACATGGCGAATACAGCCCCGCCGCGCTGGATGATCTGCGCCATGAAGCCGATCACATGGCGCGCCATTACGATCATGCCGTCACGGTGATGGCGCGGCCCGCATTCGTGGAACTGGTGAAATCGCCGCTGTATGTGGGCGGCGCCCTGGACATGTCGGGGGGGCATCTGCACCCGCTGGCCTATGCCCGCGCCCTGGCCCGCGCCGCCGAAGCCGCCGGCGCCGCAATCTTCGAAACGACCGAAGTCTTGTCGGTACGCGCGGGGCCGCAGGTCACGCTTTCCACGCCCGAAGGCACGGTGCGCGCCCCGCATGCGATCATCGCCGGCAACGGCTATCTGCCCGATATCCTGCCCGAGGTGAACACCCGGGTCATGCCGATCAATTCCTTCATCGCCGCAACCGCGCCCCTGCCGGATCGCTGGGATCAGGTTCTGGCCCAGGACATCGCGGTGTCGGATTCGAAGTTCGTGGTGAATTATTATCGTTTCAGCGCTGACCGGCGGTTTCTGTTCGGGGGGCGCGAAAGCTATTCCATGGCCTACCCGCGCGATATCGAAACGGCGCTGCTGGCCCGAATGCGGCGGCTGTTTCCGCAGCTGTCCGATGTGGCGGTCACCCATGTCTGGGGCGGGGCCTTGGCGATCACCATGTCGCGGCTGCCCCATGTGGCCCAAGTCGCCCCCAACATCCTGTCGGGGGCCGGGTTTTCAGGGCATGGCGTGGCGCTGTCGGGCATGGCGGGCCGCGTGATGGCCGAAGCGGTGATGGGCCAACAAGATGGGCTGGCCTGTCTGTCGGCCCTGCCGGTGGGCCGGTTTCCCGGGGGGGCTGGCCTGCGCGCGCCTTTGCTGACCCTGGCCATGACCTGGTACGCGTTGCGCGACCGGCTGGGCATCTGAACCGGGCCCGGGAAACCAGCCCGGATATCACCACATCCTTGAACAAATCCGGGCGCCGGACGGGCTGTGAAGCTTTCGTGACAGCCGCACGGCCCACTGGATTTTGAGCCCGGATCAAGATAAGATTTTTCAAAGAGTAGTTTTCAAAAAGGTGAAACCATGGCGCTGGCACCCAATGTCTACGACGCCGAACCGATCCCCGAAGCCGCCCGCGCCGAGATCGACCGCTTGCTGCAATCGGGTGATCTGTTCCGGTACACCGCCCCCGCGGATGCGCCCGTGGCGCTGCTGGAACGCGAATTCGCCGATCTGATGGGGGTGAAATACGCGCTGGCGGTGTCGTCGTGTTCGGCAGCCATTTTCCTGAGCCTGCGCGCGCTGGATCTGGCACCCGGCGCGCGGGTGTTGCTGCCGGCCTTTACCTTTGCCGCCGTGCCATCGGCGGTGGTGCATGCCTTTTGTCAGCCCGTTCTGGTCGAGGTCGGTGAGAATTACCGCATCGACATGGCCGATTTCGAAGCCAAGCTCGACCAAGGGATCGAGGCGGTGATCATCAGCCACATGCGCGGGCACACTTCGGACATGGACGCGATCATGGCACTGTGCGATGCGCGCGCGATCCCGGTGATCGAGGATGCGGCCCATTCGCTCGGCACGCTGTGGCATGGCCGCAAGATCGGCACCATCGGCAAGATCGGCTGTTTTTCCTTTCAATCCTACAAGATGATCAATGCCGGCGAAGGCGGGATCTTGATCACCGATGACGCCGATCTGGTGGCGCGCGCGGTGATCATGTCGGGGGCCTACGAACACAACTGGAAAAAGCACAAAGCCCCCGATGGTCAGAACGACCCAGAGCTGGCGCTGGCTTTTGCCCGCTGGCAGAACCAGCTGCCGCTCTACAACATGCGGCTGCAAAACCTGAGTGCGGCCGTGATCCGCCCGCAACTGCCGGAATTGGCCCGTCGGGTGCGCGACGGGCTGGCCAACCATGATTACGTCGCGGCCCGGTTGAACGCATCGCCCTGGCTGCATGTGCCGCCGCCCTTGGCCCCGGAAGATCGGGCGCCCGATTCCATCCAGTTCAATCTGGTGGGCTTTGACACCGACGCCGCCGCCCGGGCCTTTGGCGCCGCCGCAGAGGCGCGCGGGGTCAAGGTGCAGATCTTCGGGCTGTCCAGCGACAATGCGCGCGCCTTTTGGAATTGGCAGTTCATCCCGGGCGCCCAGCCGGATCTGCCACGCACGCGGGCGATGTTGATGCGTGCGTGCGATGTGCGCCTGCCCGTGCGGCTGACCAAGCCCGAACTGGATGTCATCGCCGATGCGCTGTTGGCCGCGGTCGCGGATGTGATGGGCCCGGCGCGCGCCTACGGCACCTGAGGGGCCGGTGGGCATGATCCGGGGCCCGGCCCCGGATCGCGCGATGCGCGTCAGGGCAAAGACGCGCGCCCCGTCAAAAAAGCTGCCCCTGATCGGGGCCGGGCTTTGCTGGGCCGGACTTTGCGCCGGGCTTCGATGGCCCGCTTGATGGGCTGACCACAAGCCTTCCATCGGCGAATTCGATCTCGAGCGTGCTGTGCCGGGCGGCGTCGGCGCGCCGTGTCAGGATGGTGCTGCCGGATCGCACGACCGCGTACCCCCGGTTCAGGGTCTGTGCCGGGCCCAGGCTGTCCAGCAAGCGTTCCAGCGCCAGCAACCGCTCGCGCTTGCTGGCAAGCCCCGTGACACCCACACGCCCCAAGCGATGCGTCAATTCGTCAAGCCGGGCCTGGGCCTCGTCCAGCCGCCGCGTGGTTCGGCCAGGGTCGAGGCGTTGGGTCAGCCGGGCCAAATCGGTCCGCCCCTGCCGCGTCAAGCCGCGCAGCGCCACCGGGCTTAGCCGGGCCGCGCCCTGACCAAAGGCCAGCCGTTTGCGGGCGACCGCGCGCTCCAATGCCGGGGCCAGCCGGGTTGCGGCCCCCATCAGACGGGTGCGTGCCTGTGCGCCCCTGTGGCGCAGCGCGGGCGCAAGACCGGCTGCGGCCAGATCGAGGCGTTGGCGCGCGGCATCCAGCAAGGAGTCCGGCCGCGGCAAGGCGCGCGACAGATCCGCCAGGCGCTGCTTGCGATTGCCCAAGGCCGCGGCCATGCCGCGGGTCAGGCGGTTTTCTTGCCCGCGCAAACCGGCCAAAAGATCCATCCGCACCGGCACGGCGCGTTCGGCCGCGGCCGTGGGGGTGGGCGCGCGCCAATCGGCGGCGTGATCGATCAGTGTCGTGTCGGTTTCATGGCCCACCGCCGAGATCAGGGGAATGGCGCTTTCCGCGGCGGCCCGGACCACGATTTCCTCGTTGAACCCCCACAGGTCCTCGAGGCTGCCGCCGCCGCGGGCCACGATGATCAGATCGGGGCGCGGGATCGCACCATCGCGCGGCAAGGCGTTGAAGCCGCGGATGGCCCGGGCGACCTCGGGCGCGCAATTGACGCCCTGCACGGCCGCGGGCCAGATCAGAACCGGGCGCGGAAACCGGTCGCGCAAGCGATGCAGGATATCGCGGATCACCGCACCCGACGGCGAGGTGACGACGCCGATCACCGCGGGCAGAAACGGCAGGGGCTTTTTGCGGGCCGGATCAAACAGGCCCTCGGCGGCCAGCGCCAAGCGGCGCTTTTCCAGCATCGCCATCAAGGCGCCCGCGCCCGCCGGACGCAGGTCTTCGATCACCATCTGGTATTTCGACTGCCCCGGAAAGGTCGTCAGCCGCCCCGTGGCGATCACCTCCATCCCCTCTTCGGGGGGATGCGCAAGACGCTGGGCGGTGCCTTTCCAGATCACGCCAGCCAACACGCTGCGATCATCCTTGAGATCGAGATACACATGGCCCGAGCGCGGCAGCGACAGGCGGCCGACCTCGCCGCGGACACGGATGTGGGAAAACCCGCCTTCGATGGCGCGCTTGATCGCGCCCGAGATTTCCGAAACACTGAATTCGGGCGCATTGCCGCCGCCCGCATCCTCGATCAGTTCATCCATGCCTCGGTTGTCCCACAGGTTGTGTCGCCCCGAAAGGCCCGTTATTGCACCCCCATCCTAGCAAGCGGGGCTGCGGAATTGAACATCTTGATCCTCGGCGGTGGCGGGCGCGAACATGCGCTGGCTTGGGCGGTTTTGCAAAATCCGAAATGCGACCGGCTGATCGTGGCGCCCGGCAATGCCGGCATCGACGCGATCGCGGAATGTGCGAGCCTGAATATCGAGGATGGCGAAGCCGTGGTGGGATTCGCGGTCGAGGAATCGATCGATTTCGTCATCATCGGCCCCGAGGCGCCGCTGGCCGCCGGCGTGTCGGATGCGCTGTCGGCGGCCGGTATCTTGGTGTTCGGGCCATCGGCGGCGGCGGCACGGCTCGAAGCCTCCAAGGCGTTCACCAAGGAAATTTGCGATGCCTGCGGGGCGCCGACCGCAGCGTGGGCGCGGTTCAGCGATGCGCAGGCCGCGCACGCCTATGTGACCGCGAAAGGCGCGCCGATCGTGATCAAGGCCGATGGTCTGGCCGCCGGCAAGGGCGTGGTCGTGGCCGAAACCGTTGCCGCGGCACAGGCGGCCATCGATGACATTCTGGGCGGCGCGTTTGGTGCAGCGGGCGCCGAGGTGGTGATCGAAGAGTTCATGACAGGCCAAGAGGCGTCGTTTTTCGTTCTGAGCGATGGGAACACGGTTCTGCCCATCGGCACCGCCCAGGACCACAAGCGCATCGGCGATGGCGACACAGGCCCCAACACCGGCGGCATGGGCGCCTATTCCCCCGCGCCGATCCTGTCGGACAGGGTGGCCGCACGGGCATTGGACGCGATCGTCAAACCCACAATCGCGGAAATGGCACGCCGCGGCACGCCGTATGTGGGCGTGCTGTACGCGGGCCTGATGATCGAGAACGACACGCCCCGCCTGGTCGAATACAACGCCCGCTTCGGTGACCCCGAAACGCAGGTTCTGATGATGCGGCTGGGCGGTCAGGCGCTGGATCTGATGCTGGCCTGCGCCGAAGGGCGGCTTGCCGACATGCAGGTCACATGGGCCGATGATCACGCCCTGAGTGTCGTGATGGCCAGCAAGGGATATCCCGGGGCCTATGCCAAGGGCAGCGTCATCGGGGGGCTGGATCGGCTGGTGGCGGATTCACACCACATGGTGTTTCACGCGGGCACCAAGGCCGAGGGCGGCGTGATTAGGGCCGATGGTGGGCGTGTGCTGAACGTCACGGCGCGCGGCGCAACCCTGAGCGAGGCCCGCGCGCGTGCCTATGCGATGGTGGATGCGATCGATTGGCCCGATGGGGTCTTTCGGCGCGACATCGGCTGGCGCGCGCTGTAGCGGTTTCCACCGGGGCGCGCGCATCGGAAATCCCGGCGTGCCCCAAGCGGAAAACCAGGGTTTTCCGCCCCCGTCACAACCAGCCGGCGTAATCGGATACCAGCAAATGCAGCGGCGGCACATCTTCGTCGATGGCGGCGAAGCGTCCGATCGGGTCACGAAACCAGTTGTCGGTTTCGTCATCATTCACGGTCGAAACCTCGCCGATCAGCACATCGCCCCCTTCCCCCCAGAAGGCGTGCCAATCGCAAGGCATCAGGGTCACGCTTTGGCCGGGGTCAAGGTGCAACACCTCGCCCGGCGCATAGGGCCGCGCGATCCCGTCGCACAGCACCCGCCCGCCCGCCGTTGCGTCGAACGCACCATCGGGGGCTGAACCGAACAATTGCACGGCAAGCCGCGCCCCGCCCCGGTTGATGATATCTTCGGCCTTCAGGTGGTGGCGATGCATGGGCGAAAGCTGATCTTGTTTCGAGATCAGAAGCTTTTCAGCATAGCACATGCCCCCGCCCCGACGCAGGTCGTCCAGCCGCCCATTGCGCAGCGTGAACAGGAACAGGCCCATCTGATCATAACGCCCTTGGCCATAATCGGTGATGTCCCAGCCCATGCGCCCATCGATCAGCGCGCGCGCGCTGTCACGGTTGGCGCGCATCTGGTCTGGGGTCCAATATGCAAAAGGCGGAAGCACGAAACCGAAGGATCGGATGAAGTCATCCGCCTCGGCCATGATTGTGTTGATGGTTGATCGTTTCATGCCTGTGCCGCGGGTGGCTGTCCATCCTGACGCATGGCCATGACACCAGGCCAGGTCGGGCTGTGGGGATCGGGCCGCACCGGGCGGCCCGCCGTTTCGATGCTTAGCGACACGGGGCCAGGAAATAGCCGCCGCGACCGTCGGCATAGGCACATTCGCGGGTGCTTTGATTCTGGGCCAGCATGGTGCCCGCGGCTGCGCCGCCGATCACCGCGACCGTTTTCCATTGCGAATTGGCATCGACAAGCTCGGACAGGGCCAAACCCGTCACGCCGCCGATCACGG
>JBEAQJ010000168.1:0-12710 GCA_041163945.1 Pseudomonadota bacterium | reverse complement strand
CCGAGGGCGATGTGCTGGCCGATTACTATGACCTGCCTTCGGGCGCATTCGCCCGGCGGTCGGACGACGAGATCACGCTGTTCAAGAACGGCGGCGGCGCGCATCTCGACCTGATGACGGCGCGGTATGTTTTGGATCGGGTGGGGGGGTAGAAACGCGACGCGATCCTGCGCTGTTACATCCCCTACAAGCCCGCCGCCAGCCGTGCGCCCTGATCGATCGCGCGTTTCGCATCCAGCTCGGCGGCGACATCGGCGCCGCCGATGATGTGGGGGGTCAGGCCACGGGCGATCAGGGCGTCGGCCAGGCTGCGTTCCACCTCCTGGCCGGCGCAGAGCACGATGGTGTCGACCTCGATCAGCGTGGGGGTCTCGCGGCCGGTGCCAAAGCTGATGTGCAGGCCGCGCGCGTCGATGGCTTCGTAGTTCACGCCCGCAATCATCCTGACGCCCTTCATCTGAAGGCTGGCGCGGTGGATCCAGCCCGTGGTCTTGCCCAGGCGCTTGCCCGGTTTCTCGGGCTTTCGTTGCAGCATCACGACTTGGCGCGCGGGGGCGCTGGGCTGCGGGCCTTCGGGGGCCAATCCGCCGCGATGGAGCTCGGGGTCGGCCACGCCCCATTCGCGCCGCCACAGATCGGGGGCCAAGGTGGGGCTTTCGCCCTGGTGCGTCAGGAATTCGGCCATATCAAAGCCGATGCCGCCCGCACCGATGATCGCCACGCGCTGGCCCACCGGGGCGCCCCCCGCCAGCACATCGACGTAGGACAAAACGTTGGGCCCGTCCTGGCCGGGGATGCGCGGGTCGCGGGGGCGGACGCCGGTGGCGATGACCACCTCGTCAAAGCCCATCAGATCATCCGCGCCCGGTTCTGCGCCCAAGCGCAGATCGACGCCGCCCTCGGCGAGCGATGTGGCGAACCAATCGACAAGGCCCACGAATTCCTCTTTGCCGGGGATGGTTTTGGCCATGTTCAGCTGCCCGCCCACCATTGCCGCCTTGTCCCAAAGGGTTACGGCGTGACCGCGCTGGGCGGCCACAAGGGCTGCCATCATGCCGGCCGCCCCGGCCCCCACCACGGCGATGCGCTTGGGGGTGGCGCTGGGCGCGTAGGCCAGCGTGGTCTCGTGGCAGGCGCGCGGGTTGACCAGACAGCTTGTCAGCTTTCCGCTGAAGGTATGATCCAGACAGGCTTGGTTGCAGGCGATGCACGGTGCGATCCGGTCGGCCCGGTCCGCCATCGCCTTGGCCACGAAATCGGCATCGGCCAGAAAGGGCCGCGCCATGGAAACCATATCGGCGCAGCCTGTCGCCAGAACCTCTTCGGCGACCTCGGGTGTGTTGATGCGGTTCGAGGTGATGATGGGGATGCCCACCTTGCCCATCAGCTTCTGCGTGACCCAAGCGAAACCCTTGCGCGGGACGGATGTGGCGATGGTGGGGATGCGCGCCTCGTGCCAGCCGATTCCGGTGTTCAGGATCGTGGCGCCTGCCGCCTCGATCGCTTGGGCAAGCTGCACGACTTCTTCATGGGTCGATCCGTTGGGGATCAGGTCGATCATCGACAGGCGGTAGATGATGATGAAATCGGCGCCGACCGCGGCGCGGGCGCGGGCCACGACCTCGACGGGTAGGCGCATCCGGTTTTCGTAAGATCCACCCCAGCGATCCGTTCGCTTGTTGGTGTGGGTGACAAGGAACTGGTTCAGGAAATACCCTTCGGAGCCCATGATTTCGACCCCGTCATAGCCCGCTTGCCGCGCACGCGTGGCGGCGGTGACGATATCGGCGATCTGTTTCTCGATCCCCTCGTCATCCAGTTCGCGGGGCGGAAAAGGCGAGATGGGCGATTTGATGGCGGATGGCGCCACGCAATCGGGGGAATAGGCGTAGCGTCCGGCATGCAAGATCTGCATCGCGATCTTGCCGCCCGCCGCATGCACGGCATCCGTGACGATGCGGTGATTGGCAATGTCTTGCGCGTCGAAAAGCCCCGCCGCCCCCGGAAACACGCCCCCCTCGCGGTTGGGCGCCATGCCGCCCGTCACGATCAGGCCCACCTGGCCCCGCGCGCGCTCGGCGTAAAAGGCAGCGACCCGGGGCCAATCGCGGGTTTCTTCAAGCCCCGTGTGCATGGACCCCATCAGCACCCGGTTCTTGAGCGTGGTGAACCCCAGATCGAGCGGCGCCAAAAGATGCTTGTAGCGCGTGGCGGTCATGTCAGCCTCCGTTCTTGCGCATCAGCTAACCCCGCCGTGCGGTCGATGTCACGCCGAACGCCGCGTCATGATTGGCCGCGCTCTGGATGTTTTGCGCGGGGCGAATCCCAGCATGGCCGTCAGACATCGGCCCGCAGGGCGCGCAGCACGATCATGTCTGCGATCACGATGCGGCCGGTCGATGGGCTTTCGAAGATCAGCTCGACCCAGGCCTTTGTGATCCGGGGTATGTGAATCTCGCTAAAGGCAAGGTCGAAATCCGCGATCCCCCGGCGCCCGGTAAAGACCATCGGGCGCACGATCTGCGCCTGGTTCGGGCCATGCTGGATGTTGAGCCGGCCATAGACGGGAATATCGTGGTCATGATCCATCACCACCTGCACGGCGAAGAAATGCCCCAGCGACAGGTGCGAAAGCCCGCCATGCGGCAGATCATGGACCAGCGACAAAAAGGACCCGTCGAACCGGTTCAGATCCAGCACAATTTGAAAGGCGGGCCCCGATGCCGGTTCCGGTGCCGGTTCTTGCCGCAGCGATATCTTGGGATCGTTCGCGTCGTGAAACAGCTGGAAGCCTGCGCCAATCGCAAGTGGCGATGAAACATCGCCGTGGTTGGCGTGGGCCAAGGGGCGGCGCCACGGCCACGCCCGTTCGGCCCAGTCGCAGGGGTCGGGCACGCATGCCCCGTCCAGATCGCCCGGCAGCGGCCGCGCCTTGGATGCGCTGTTTGCCGCGGATCGTGCAAACAGGGCCAAGATCTTCGGCCGGTCGTTCCCCATGTGTCGCCATCCCTTCGGGCGATTTGCCGTCGTGTCGCTGCCGGATGGTGCAGAAACAGCGCCCGCCATCGCTATCCTTCGTCGAATATCCGCCGAAAGATACCGACATTCCAGAGCCCAG
Organism: Pseudomonadota bacterium; assembly: GCA_041163945.1. Lineage (GTDB taxonomy): Bacteria > Pseudomonadota > Alphaproteobacteria > Rhodobacterales > Rhodobacteraceae > Roseicyclus. The sequence continues at coordinate 9,592 of JBEAQJ010000168.1, read as the reverse complement.
AGCGCGGCCACCAGCTGTCCTGCGGTTCGGGTGGCGTGGCTGCAACGGTGTCTGCGGCATCAAGCGGCGCGGCATCGGGGCGGACATTGGCGCCTTGCACGGCGTCGATGAAGCTTTGCAGCACCGACAGGCTTTCGGCACGGCTCAGGCTGCGCTCGTTCAGGGCCAGCACCGACAGGGTTGCAAGGCGTGGGCCCACATCCATGTAGGCGCGCCAGTAATCGGGCTGCACATCGGCGATGGTGGCTGCGCTTTTGTCTTCGGCGTGCAGCAAGAACACATCGGATGTGCGCAGGGTTTCCAGGATCGTCACGCTGGATGGGTCGCCTGATCGGCTCAGCAGGGTCTTGCCGGCGTCAGACCGAAAAAATCGGTCGAGCTCGTCAAGGCTGTCGGCCAAGCGCCCTTCGTTGGTTTCGGCCGAAATGGTGGCCGTCAGCACCGCCGGTGTGGCGGGTTGCCCAGCGCGCCGCGTGTTGGCGATGGCGGCACAGTTTCCCAACAGCACGAAACTGCTGTCTGCCCTGTCGCGCGTGGCCGTTGGGTCGATGCAGAACCCCTTGGGTCCTGTGACCACGATCTGGTCCGTTGTCACGGTGATGTCGGTGGGTGCGGGCGCCACGCCGCCATGAAGCCCGGCCAACCAGCCCTCGCCACAGCCGGCAAGGCACAGGCAGGCCGCGACGAGCGCGGCCCGCCCCGAAAGCTCAGAGGTCGGCGTAGACATGCTTTTCCTTGGTCGCGCCGGGGTGGGTCACAGCCCCCTTCACCGCCGGCCCGACCAATTGGGCATATTTCCACAGCGCACCGGTTTCATAGATCGTTTCGCGCGGGCCGGCCCAGTGCTTGCGACGTTCGGCAAACTCGGCATCGCTGAGCGCCACCGACAATTCGCCCGTGACGGCGTTGATGGTGATGATATCGCCATCCTTGAGCAGGCCGATGGGTCCGCCCACCGCCGCTTCGGGGCCGACATGGCCCACACAGAAGCCACGCGTGGCCCCCGAGAAACGGCCATCGGTGATCAAGGCCACCTTTTTGCCCATGCCCTGACCCGAAATGGCGCTGGTCGTTGCCAGCATTTCGCGCATGCCGGGCCCACCGCGCGGCCCTTCGTTGCGGATCACGATCACCTCGCCTTCCTTGTAGGCGCGGTTCTTGACCGCCGCGAAGGCGTCTTCCTCGCATTCAAACACGCGGGCGGGGCCGGAAAAGACCTGTTCCTTGGCCGACATGCCGGCGACCTTCACGATCGCGCCTTCGGGGGCAAGATTGCCTTTCAGTCCGACAACGCCACCGGTTTCGGTGATCGGCGTGGCGGCGGGGTGGATGACCTTGCCGTCGGCTTCGCGCGTGATCAGGTCCAGCTCTTCGCCCATGGTGCGGCCGGTCACGGTCAGGCAATCCTCGTGGATCAGGCCGATCTTGCGCAGCTCTTTCATCACCACGGGCACGCCGCCCACCTCGTAGAGATCCTTGGCCACGTATTGGCCGCCCGGCTTCATGTCGACGAAATAGGGCGTATCCTTGAAGATGTCGCAGACATCGAACAGGTCGAAATCGATCCCGGCTTCATGGGCGATGGCGGGCAGGTGCAGGCCTGCGTTCGTCGAACCGCCGGTGCACGCCACCACGCGCGCCGCGTTTTCCAGCGATTTGCGCGTGACGATGTCGCGCGGGCGCAGCCCGATTTCCAAAAGCTTCATCACCGCCTCGCCGCTGGCCACGCCATATTGGTCGCGGGTCTCGTAGGGGGCGGGTGCGCCCGACGAATTGGGCAGCGCCAGACCGATTGCTTCGGATACGCAGGCCATGGTGTTGGCGGTGAACTGGCCGCCGCAAGCACCGGCACTGGGGCAGGCCACCCGTTCGATGATCGCCAGCGCCTCGTCCGACAGGTTGCCGGCTTGATGCTGCCCCACGGCTTCGAACACATCCTGAACGGTGATGTCGCGCCCATCCAGACGGCCCGGCAGGATCGAACCGCCGTAGATGAACACCGACGGCACGTTCAATCGCACCATCGCCATCATCATGCCCGGCAGCGACTTGTCGCATCCGGCCAGACCCACCAGCGCGTCATAGCAATGACCGCGCATCGTCAATTCAACCGTGTCTGTAATGGCGTCGCGCGAAGCAAGGCTGGAACGCATGCCTTCGTGGCCCATGGCGATGCCATCGGTCACCGTGATGGTGGTGAATTCGCGCGGCGTGCCAAAGGCGTTCTTGACGCCGATCTTGACGGCCTGTGCCTGACGGTTGAGCGCGATGTTGCAAGGCGCCGCTTCGTTCCAGCACGTCGCCACGCCCACGAACGGCTGATGGATTTCGTCGTCGTTCAGGCCCATGGCATAGAAATAGGACCGATGTGGCGCGCGCGACGCGCCTTCGGTCACATGCCGGCTCGGCAGTTTGGACTTGTCGAATTTCGCAGTCGGCATGGCGCTGGCCCTCCCCTTTGGTATCTGTCAGCCGCTTGTCGTTGGCGCAGGAGATAGACGGGCCACACAGGGCAGACAAGCGCGATTGCCGCATCCATTCAGACAGCTTAGGGTCTGGCAGCCCAAATGTCGCCAATGGCAAGACCGATGCCTTACCCCGCCCTCGAGGAACTGGTCGCCCCGGCAAGACCGCGTTGCGCGCTGTGGCGCTTGGTGCTGGGGCTTGGGCTGGTGCTGGTTGTCTACATCGGCTGGTTGCTGGCGGTGTTCGCGGTCTTGCTGGCCGTAAGCGGCGGCCACGGGGGCCATGAATGGCCGGCCCGCATCGTCGAAGGCGATGGCCCGATCACGACCCTGTTGATCCTGGCAAGCTTTGTTGGCATGGGCATCGGCCCGCTGTTGGCGGCCCGGCTTGTCCATCGCCGCGCGATGGCGTCGTTGTTCGGGCCCCGTGCGCGGCTGGTGCGCGATTTCGCGGTGGCGCTGGGTGTCTGTGCCGTCTTGTACGGCTTGAGCGCGCTTGTCCCCAGTGCGATCGTGCCGGACCGCAACTTGTCCATCGGGCTTTGGCTGTCGCTGCTGCCGTTGGCCGTGCTGGGGGTGCTGATCCAGACCGGTGCCGAAGAGATCTTGTTTCGCGGCTACATCATGACCCAGCTGGCGGCGCGGTTTTCTGCGCGCGTCGTCTGGATGGTGTTGCCGTCGGCGGCCTTTGCCTTGCTGCATTTCGAGCCGGGACTGTACGGAGGTGCCGCCGCGTGGATGGTGGTGGGCGCGGTGTTTCTTTTCGCGCTGCTGGCCGCAGACCTGACCGCCCACACAGGCAGCATCGGGGCCGCCTGGGGCTTTCATTTTGCCAACAATCTCGGCGCGATCCTGTTTGTTGGTGCCAAGGGCCCATTGGCGGGCCTGGCGCTTTACACCGTGACGCTGGACCGGGCCGGTTTTCGGCAGTTGGCGCCCATTGTGATTGTGGACATGCTGGTGCTGGTCGCGGTTTGGGCCACGATCCGCGCGGTGCTGGGCCGCTACGGTCGGGATGACAGCGGTGCGCCGTCGAAATAGTTGCGCAGCATCCGCGTGTAGATCCGCTTGAGATCGTGGATGTCCTCGACCCAGACGCGTTCGTCGACCTCGTGCATGCGGTGCCCGACAAGACCGAATTCCACCACCGCGCAGTGATCCTTGACGAAACGTGCATCTGATGTGCCGCCTGTCGTCGACAGCACCGGGTTTTGGTTGGTTTCCTGACCGATGGCGCGCGCGACAAGCGCCGGCAGGGGGCCGGGCGGGGTCAAAAACGCCTCGCCCGAGATCTGCGCCTGCATCTCGATCCGCACGCCGGTTTCGTCTTGCACGGCATCGGCCTGATCGCGCAGCCATGCGGTCAGCCCGGCGCCGGTGTGGATGTCGTTGAAGCGAATGTTCACCGTCATGCGCGTGCGCGCCGGAATCACGTTCGATGCGGTGTTGCCGGTGTCGATCGTGGTGACCGACAAGGTCGAGGGATCGAAATGATCGGTGCCTTGGTCCAGCTGGTGGCAAGACAGCCGATGCGCCAGCAGCGCCACCGCGGGCATCGGGTTCAACGCCTTGTGCAAATAGGCGGAATGGCCCTGTTTGCCGATCACCTCGAAATGGGCGGTCATCGAACCGCGCCGGCCGATTTTGACCATGTCGCCGATGGTGGCGACGCTGGTCGGTTCGCCCACGATGCACAGGTCCATTCTTTCGCCCTGCGCCGTCATCCAATCCAGCAAGGCCAGGGTGCCGTCGTGGCCGGGGCCTTCCTCATCGCCGGTGATGGCGATCACGATCGCGCCTTGGGGCGGGGTTTCGGCCACGAAATCCATCGCGGCCGCGACAAAGGCCGCGACGCTTGATTTCATGTCGGTCGCGCCGCGCCCGTACAGCCAGCCGTCTTGCTGATGGGCCGAAAACGGCGGGTGTGTCCATGCCGCGGCATCGCCCACGGGCACGACATCGGTGTGCCCGTTGTAGCCAAAGCTGAAAGCGGCCCCTTTATCGCCCCAGCGGGCGAAAAGATTGGGGGTGGAATTGCGATCGACGCGCCAGCAGGAAAACCCGGCCGTTTCCAACAGCCCCTGCAACAGCTGCAACGCGCCGCCTTCTTCGGGTGTGACCGAAGGGCAGCGCACCAGATCGGCGGTCAATTGGACGGGATCGATGGGCATGTTGTGCAATCCGGCTGCGCGATGGTCCTTGCCTAGCCTTGCCGGTCGAAAGGCACAACAGTGCGCGCCGGCATTTCGGGCGGGTCAATCGTAAAATGGCGTCAACTGGGCCACGACCACCGAATTTTCATCGGCGGCGCGCTGCATCAGTGCGGCCTCATCCTCGGCGATGACATCGCCCGCCGCCTCGCGTTCGGCCCGTGTGCCGTGCCCGGTCACGTCCAGCGGGGCAAGATCGGCCTGCTTCAGAATGGCCACCGTTTCGCGGACCGCTTCGGCTTCGTCCACGCCCGACGCGTAGCACAACAGGGCCGCGCCCGTCGCCTTGTCGGGCAGGCCATCACCCGCCTTGCGGCCGACCTCGACCACAAGGGTATAGACGTTCTGGGGCCGACGGGGTTTCGCGTCTTCTGTCATGGCGCCGCTCTGCGATGGAATGCGTGGCGTCGTCAATCCCGCTTGATCGGGCCACGGGCGCGCCGCTTTTCCGAAAACACGCGGCGATGCGCGGTGACAGTGTCACCGTCGCGAATCAGGGATAGGCTTTAGGCCATGTGCATCCGTAACCGAAAGGAGCCATTCCATGACCCGTAACGAAGGCACCATCGACCGCGCTGTGCGCATCATCGCCGGTCTTGTCTTGTTGTCGCTTGTCTTCATCGGCCCGCAGACGCCCTGGGGCTGGATCGGTCTGGTGCCGCTTGCCACCGGATTGGTTGGGTTTTGTCCGTTGTATCGCGTGCTTGGTATCAACACCTGCAGCCTGAGGTCGTGAAGCCAAGCCGACCGGTCGATGCCCAGCTGACGGCGCCGCCCTGCTTTCAGGCATCGGGCCTTGACCTTGCCTGTTGTGATGGCCCCTTGTGAGCCTGCGCCAAGCCATGGCGGATGGGGTGCGCGCAAGGGGGATGGTCGGGCATGAAGATCGCGATGTGGTCGGGGCCACGCAACCTGTCGACGGCGATGATGTATGCCTTTGCCGCGCGCGGCGATTGCGCCGTCTGGGACGAACCCTTTTATGCCCCCTACCTGGCGCGCAGCGATGCCGATCACCCGATGCAGGCCGCGATCTTGCAGGCGCATGACACCGACCCAAGGCGTGTTGCTACGGCCTGCGCCGGGCCGACGCCCGATGGTGCCCAGCACTGGTACATGAAACATATGCCCCATCACATGATGCCCGATTTCCCGCTGGATTGGGCGGCGGGTTGCGTGAACATCCACCTGATCCGTCACCCTGCCCGCGTGATCGCCAGCTATGCCGCGAAACGGGACAGGATGACGCTGGAAGACATCGGCTTTCCACAGCAGGCGCGGCTATGGCAGGCGCTGCCGGGGCCAGTCATCGATGCCGGCGATGTGCGCGCCGATCCGGCCCGCGCGCTGGGCCGGCTGTGCGCCGAAATCGGCCTGCCCTTTTCCGAACGGATGTTGCGCTGGCGCGCCGGGCCCAAGCCTTTTGACGGGATATGGGCGGCGCACTGGTATCATGCGGTGCATCGCTCGACCGGCTTTGCCGGGGCCGAAGGGGCGCTGCCCGAGGTGCCGCCAGAATGCCGTTCGCTGTTGGCCGCAGCGCTGCCGATCTATCAGGCGATGCGGGCGGGGGTGGGGACATCGCCGTGATGCCCGCACGCGCCATGCGGGCTGGGCGTGCGCCGTTTTGGAAAGATGACGCTTCAGGCGGTGGCGATATGGGTCGCGAACGCGGCCTTGGCACGCCCCCAGACGCCGGTGTCGATCCGATCAAGCGTCAGCAGGGCCGGCAGGAGCTGGCGCGCATAATCTTGCGAACTTTCCAGCGGCAGCAGCGAGGGAAGATTGTCGATCGCCATCACGTCCAGCGGCGGCTCGTCATGCACGCGGCGCGCAGGCGCGGCCCAATCGGTGACGCGATCATAAAGCCGGATGGGCGAAAAATCTGACGTGGGATCGCACGCGATATCGCCAATCACCCTCAGCGCCCGGGGCGCGGTCTTGGCGCTTTCGTGCACGAATACCGGCACACCCGGCATCGCCAGGATGCAATTGAGAAAGATGTCATGGTCGAGGATCTCGGGGAAGGGCCCGCCATGGGCGGTTTCGGCCATGTCCCAAAGCGTGGTCTGCAACCCCAGGGCGTGGCAGAAATCATGTGCGCCCGTACCGACGCGGCCCTTGGCGCCGATGATCAGAACGCGCGGCTTTTGGCGGCGCGCGGCAAGATCGGTCAGCACGGCTGCCTTCAGGCTGCCCGCATCGGCCATGGCGCGGATCGGGCCACAGATCGTGCCCCGGTCCTGCGCCAGCAGCGCCATGGCCGACACGGCCGCCCCGGCATAGCCCGCCCAGTAGCCAAAGGCCGCGATGCGGCGGCCGCTGTCATCGACAAGCGATTCCAGATCGTACAAAACCCCGCCGCCAGCCCGGAACCGCTGCAACAGGATGCGGCCGGCGGGTTGGCCTTTGTAGGCGTGACCGAAAAGAATGTGGCGATGGCAAAGCGGCGTGCCATCCTCGGGCAGTTCCTTGAGCCCGAAAATGATTGCATCGCGCGGTGCCTGCGGCCAGCTGCCTTCGGGGGCCGTTTCGGCCCCGGCGGCCTGGTAGCCCGCGATCGGGATGGCGCGGGTGCGGCTGTGTTCGACCGTCACCCGAAAACCTGCCGCGATCAGCAGGGCGGCCCCCTCGGGGGTCAGGCCAACGCGGTCTTCATGCGGGCGCTGTTCGGCGCGGACCCAAAGGTGAACCATGGCTTAGAACTCGGTCCGGGCATGGATGCGATCGGGCGCGTCCAGATGCGGGGTGGCGTTGAAGCCTGACAGGATCTGCGCGTCGGGCAACACCATCACCCGGTGGATCGAACAGTTGCGGATCGGCACCAGCAGATGCGCCATGCGCGCGATATCAAGATCGAGCAGATGGCGCGCCATCATCCCGATGACCCCACCGGAGGTGACGCAAAGCACCCGCCGACCGGGTCGTGCGGCCAGCGTCAGCATCTCGGCCACGCGGGTTTCGAAGCTGGCGTAGCTTTCATTTCCCTGGATTTCGGCGCGCTGCCAGGCCTGCATCACATCGGTGATGTGCTGCACGAAGTTTTCGGGCGATGGCTGGACCGTGCCGTTGCGTTCGGCGTGTGCCTTGGTCAGGTTGAAATAATCCAGTTCGTTCAGCCGCGCGTCAATTTCCGGTGTGGCCCCCAGATCGCCCATGGCCGCCAGGGTTTCGCGATGCCGGCGCAACGATCCGGTCAGAACCCGGTCAAAGGGGGCGTCGTGGGTGCGCATCCATTCACCCAACCAGCGCGCTTGTTGGTGGCCCAGATCCGACAGGCGGTCATAGCCTGCCTCATCTTGCGCGGCGGCGTTTGCCTGCCCGTGTCGCACGAGAACCAGTTCGCCCATGTCCCATCCCCCTGTCGGTCGCGCCGGGTTTGAGTGATCGGATGGCCAAGCGCAAGGCCTATGGCTGGACAGGGTCGCACCGGCATGGTTGGAATGGCGCATGACCAATCTGCCCATCGATCCCGAACGTTTCCTGGCCGATCTGCATACGCTGCGCCGCTTTGGCGGGGATGCGGGCAGCAAGGGGGTGCGCCGCCGCGCCTTCAGCCCCGAGGACATGGCGGCGCGCGATTGGCTGGCCGAACGCATGGCCGATGCCGGGTTGACCCCGCATTACGACCCGGTCGGCAATCTGTTCGGGTTGGCGCAAGGGTCTTCGGTCTTGCTGGGTTCGCATTCGGACACCCAACCCGAAGGCGGATGGCTGGATGGCGCGCTAGGCGTGATCGCCGCGCTCGAGATTGCCCGCGCCAGCCATGAGGCGGGTGGCCCCGCTGTGTCGGTGGTCAGCTTTCAGGATGAAGAGGGGCGGTTCGGTGCATTGACCGGCAGTTCGGTCTGGTCGGGCAAGCTGTCGCTTGAGGCCGCCGACCGGTTGCGGGCCGATGATGGCACGACCTTTGCCCAGGCCCGCGCCGCGCTGGGCAGTCGGGCGGCCGGTTTCGTGGACCCGGCGCGCTTTACCGGCTTTGTCGAAATGCACATCGAACAGGGGCCGGTTCTGGATGCCGCGGCCGAGGCCATCGGGGTGGTCACGGGCATCGTGGGCTTGCGCCAACTTCAGGTCACCGTGCAGGGGCAGCAGAACCATGCCGGCACCACCCCGATGGCGATGCGGCGCGATGCGTTTCAGGCCGCCGCGCGGGTTGCCATGGCCTTGCCGGACCGGCTGGCCGGTATCGTGACGCCGCAATCGGTCTGGACCATCGGGCAGATCGCGCTGCACCCCAATGCGTCCTCGGTGGTGCCGGGACGGGCGGAATTCAGCCTGCAATGGCGCGATATCGACCCCGCGCGGCTTGATCGCATGGAGGCGGCGATGGGCCAGGTGCTGGCCGACATCGCGCGCGACAGCGGGTGTCAGATCACCAGCGAACGGTTGCGTCACGATCTGGCACCCATGCCGATGGATGCCGGCATTCAAGCCGCGCTGTGCCAGGCGGCCGAAACGGTCGCGCCCGGGCGCTGGCGCGCGATGCCATCGGGTGCCCTGCATGATGCATCAAACCTTGCGGGTCTGATGCCCGTGGGCATGTTGTTCGTGCCGTCGATTGGTGGGCTGTCGCACGATTTCGGCGAAGACACCGCCGAACCGGATCTGGTCACCGGCCTGAAGGTGCTGGCGGTTGCGTTGGGCCATATCGCATAGGCGGCACGGGCCTTGTTGCAAATTCGGACATGGCGAACAGAAACGAAAAAAGCCGCCCCCAGGGCGGCTTTTTTTGATCTGCTGTCGCTATGGCTCAGCCCTGACGGGCCTTGTAGCGGCGCTGGGTCTTGTTGATCACGTAGACCCGGCCCTTGCGGCGCACGACGCGGCAATCGCGGTGACGCTGCTTGAGCGAGCGGAGCGAGTTCTTGACCTTCATGGCCTGTCTCCTTCGTCGCGGCGCGGCGATGCGCCAAAAGT
>JBEAQJ010000167.1:0-59087 GCA_041163945.1 Pseudomonadota bacterium | reverse complement strand
CTGTGCAGGCTTTCTTGGTGGCTGGCCACCACCCGGAAATCGCCCAACCGCGGATCGGCGTGCAGCCGTTCGGCAAACAGCCGGGCCGCGTCTTCGACGAAGATCGGGTTGGCGGCGTTCAGCTCGGCGAACGCCTGTTCATCCTCGCGCTTGACCATCACCTGCGTCTCGGTCGGCACGGCGGCGCGCGCCATCTCGATCAGATCCTCGAACCACAGGCAGCCCGCGTCTTCGGCCAAGGCCACCGAAATGCGCGCGACCGAGCGTTGCGAATGCGGCGTGGCCAGCTGGTTGCGCGTGGCGCGCGCATGTTCGGACAGCTCCAGCGAACAGGGGCAGGTCGACGAATAGACATAATCGAGATGCACCAGCTTCTGGCGCACCCCGTCGCGTTCCACCAGTTCCAGCGCGATGTCGTAGTATTGATACCCCGTCAGCCCCGAGCGCAGGCTGGTCAGCTTGGCCGGAAACGACAGGCGCATCTGGATGCGCGCATCGAAACTGTCGAGATCGGCCTTGTAATCATCCAGCGCCGCTTCGATCACTTCGAACGAGAATGTCTTTTCGGCATGGGCATAGAACGAGCGCATGATGCGGCTCATGTTGATGCCCTTTTTGTCGGCATCCAGGCTGACGGTGCCGGTGACGCTGGTTTCCAGGGTCAGATCGCCATTGTCGCGGGTGTGGTAGCGGATCGGCAGCCGAAAGTTGGAAATGCCCACATGCTGGATCTGGCGATTGGCCCCCTTGATCAGGGACGATGGCCCGTTCTGCAGATCGGGCAGGCTGGCCTTGTAGGCGTCATCGACGACGAACCCCTCGGGATAGCGGCGTTCGAATTGCGGATAGGCCGCGCCCAGCAGGCGCGCCATGGCCGGATCAAGGGCCGCGATATCCTCTGGGCTGGCCGTTTCCGCCCAGGCTTTCAGACGGGCCAATGCCGCCGCGGCTTCGTCGCGCGTCAAGGCTTCGGGCCTGTCGATGACATGCATGTTCATGAAGCTGGTTCCCCTTACGGCCGGTCACGTCGGTGCAACATAGGGCACGCGCGCGCGGTTCCCAATCCTCTGTGTCAAAAACAGATACGCCCGCATGGCCCCACCGGATCAGATCGGGCGTCGATGACCAAAGGTCAGCATGCCCCTGCCCCGATCGGGGCGTTCGGGCGGCCCACGCGATCGATGCAAAAGGGTTGTGCCCACAGCCGCGCCGCATCACTCTATCCCGACACAGGAGAGACACCGCATGCCGCAGCCCGATCACGTTTCGATCTATGACCTTCCCGACCCGGCCGATCTGGACGAAGACATGCGCCGTTATTTGGAGGTCTGCCAGGAAAAGCTGGGGCTTGTGCCAAACGTGCTGCGCAGCTTTTCGCGCCACCCGGAAAAGTTTCGGGCCTTTGTTCAGTATTACAACACCTTGATGCTGGCCCCGTCGGGGTTGAGCAAGCTTGAACGCGAAATGGTGGCGGTGGTGGTGTCATCGGCCAACCGCTGTTTTTATTGCCTTGTGGCGCATGGTCAGGCGGTGCGCGCGCTATCGGGCGACCCGCAGCTGGGGGAAATGCTGGTGATGAACTACCGCGTGGCGCCGCTGTCGGCCCGCCAACGGGCGATGCTGGATTTCGCCTGGGCGCTGACCACGACGCCCTGGCTGGTCGAAGCCCCCCACCGCGCCGCCTTGCACGAGGCGGGGCTGAGCGCGGACGAGATTTTCGACCTGGCCGATGTGATCGGCTTTTTCAACATGACAAACCGGTTTGCCATCGCTTCGGACATGATGCCGAACGCGCAATACCACGCGATGAACCGATAGGCCCGATCAAGGCCTCGGACCGGCCGGAATTAACGAAGTATTAATTCCTGCCAGCAACTGTTGGCACGTGGTGGGAACTTTCAGGGCCGAAAGAATCGCCGGGTCATGACGCCCGCGCACCGGCCGGGAATGGCCCGGGGTGATACAGGCATGGCGGGACCGAAAATGGCGCAGCATTCCCCAGTCGGTGATCCGGAAAAGCGCGGTGACGACACCAAGCTGGACCAAGCACAGCCCGCCACCCCCGCGATGTTGCAGGTGCTGATGCGCGCCCATCTGATGCGCGGCGCGCTGGAACAGGCGCGTGCGGCCGCCGATCTGTTGGCGGCCCTTGCCGGGCAAACCAACGGCCTGGCCGTTTTGATTCAGACGGCGCTGGAACTGGGCCGGGTCCAGATGGCCCGCATGGCGTTGTGGGACGCCGACACCAAGGGCCATCTTGCCCCCCACGAGGCGGCGCTGATCCGCGCACGCATCGCCCAGTCACAGGGCGACATGACCGCGGCCCGGGCCATTCTGGTCAGCGCCATCGAAGCCACGCCCGATCAAGCGGCCCCCCGCCGTGCCTTGGTCGAGGTGATGGTGGCCACCGGAACGGCAGCCGATGCGCGCGCGGTCCTGCACCATCTGGGCGCGGGCATGCCCGGATCGACCCCGGCCCAACGCGTGACGGAATAGATTGGGCGGCGCCGGTTACGCGGTGCGGTATTTCTCAAGAAAGCCATCCAGCGGCAGGTGCCGGAAATCGGCCAGCGCCCCGCCCAGCCGGGCATGGTCCCAATCCCACCAGGCGATGTCCATCAATGCCTGTTCTTGCTGTGCGCTCATGCGTCGCCGGATCGGCGTGGCCGGCACGCCCGCAACGATGGTAAAGGGCGCCACATCCTTGGTCACGACGGCACCCGCGGCCACCACGGCCCCGATGCCCACCACCACCTCGGGCTTGATGATCGCGCCATGACCGATCCAGCAATCCACCCCAAGCGTCAGCCGCCGTGCCGCGCGGGCCGCAAAGAACGCCGCGTCATCGGCCGCATCGTCGAAATACAGCGCCGAGCGATACAAGAAATGATGCTGCGCAGGCTGTTGCCAGGGATGGTCGGTCGGGCCGATGCGGGTAAAGGCCGCGATATTGGCGAATTTCCCGACATCGGCATTGGCGATATCGGCGTAGCGATCGCAATAGGCGTAATCACCGAACTGGCTGTTGTGCACCCGGCTGCCGCGGCCGACCTCGCAATAGCGGCCAAACTGGCTGTTGGTGATCTCGCAATCGGGATGGATCAGGGGCGTATCGGCCGATAGGCGCTTGGTCATGTCGATGTCCTTCGGGCCCGGTCAGTGACCGGACGCATCCCCCTTGATCAGCTTGCGGCGAAGCCAGCCGGAAAACGCATCCATGACAATCACCAAAAGCACAATCAAGATCATGTAATAGGTGACTTTTTCCCAATCGCTGGTGGTCTGGATGGCCTGGGTCAGCATCAGGCCGATGCCGCCGCCCACGATGGCCCCGATGACGGTGGCCGATCGCGTGTTGGATTCCAGGAAATACAGGATCTGGCTCAGCAGCACCGGCATCACCTGCGGGATCACGCCGAAGCGGTAGCGCTGCACGGCATTGGCGCCCGTGGATCGCACCCCCTCCACTTGCTTCGTGTCGGTATTTTCGAGCGCTTCGGAAAACAGCTTTCCAAAGGCGCCGCTGTCGGTGATCAAGATCGCCAACGCCCCCGTCATCGGCCCCGGCCCAAACGCGCGGCTGAGGATGATGGTAAAGATCAAGGCATCCACCCCGCGCACGAAATCGAACACACGCCGCACGCCGAACCGAACCGCGCGCGACGGCGCGAAATTCTGTGCTGCGAAAAACGCCAGCGGCAAGGCCACGACCGCGGCCCCAAACGTGCCCAGAAAGGCCATCAACGCGGTTTCCCCGATCGCCCAGACCACATCGCCATGCCGCCAGATCGCGTTGGTCCAGACATCGCGCACGACCGCCTGCCAGTTGGGCAGATCGGGATAAAGCCGATCCCCCGACACCATCGAAGCCATCACCGCACCCGGCCCCATGCCGCTGAAGCGGCTATCCAGATCGAAAAAGAACAGCTCCCACCCCCAGAAATAGCGAAAGGTGTCGGCGCGCGAACGTGTGACCGTCAGCCGGCCAGCCGGGGTTGTCACCGCCACGCGGCTGTCAGAGGCGTTGATGAAGTCGGGCACAGGCCCGGGCTGGGGCAGCGTCAGCGCCATCGTGTCGCCCACCACCACCCGGATCGGCCCGTAGCCCGGCAGATCATAGGTGATCAATGGCCCGTCATAGGTCACGACATGGCCATCGCGCAGGGTGATGACCACCCGATCTTCGCCGATCTGGACCCAGTCTGGCATCTGCTCGGGGGCATAACTTGCCCGCCGGCTGCCCTCGACCGACACAGACAGCTGATCGCGCCGATTGTCTTGGGTGACGTGGATCTTGTGACTGACCGCGTCTGACAGCAAGATCACCGCATTGTCCATGCTTGCGCGCTGCGCCAGACCGGGCACGTCGAACGCGACGAAAATATAGCCCAGATAGGCCAGCAACACCAAGGGCATACCAAAGGCGATGGCGCGTTTGCGGGCAAAGCCGCGCACCAGCTGTGTGCGCAGATCTTGCGCCGGGATGGTCTGCTCGGCGGCCATCACGCGGCCCTCCCTTGGGTCAGGGCGTTGCGTATCCAGCTTGAGATCTGATCGACAACGACGATGGTGGCAAACAGCATCAGGAAAATCGCGGCCGCCTGGTCGAACTTGCCCTGGCCAAAGGTCATGGCGTTGCGCAGCTCATAGCCGATGCCGCCCGCACCGACGAAACCCAGAATGGCCGAAGCACGGATGTTCACCTCAAGGCGCAACAGCGAATAGCTCAGGTAATTGGGCAAGACCTGCGGGAACACGCCCAGCCATGTGCGCTGCCACCAGTTCGCCCCGACCGAGGCCAGGCCATCCAGCGGCTTGAGATCCACGTTTTCATTGACCTCGGAAAACAACTTGCCCTGCGCGCCGGCCGTGTGAATGGCGATGGCGATCACCGCCGGCACCGGCCCGCCGCCCATGATAAAGATCAGCACCAGCGCAATCACGATCTCGGGCACGGCGCGACACACATCCGACAGGCGGCGCGCCACCGGGATGAAGCGCGGCCAATAGGCCAGCCCCCGCGTGCCCGCCAAGGCCAGCCCCGTGCCCAGGATGCAGCCCAGGATGGTGGCGACCAGCGCGATGTTGATGGTTTCGACCAGCGGCGCGACGGCGCGCGCGGCATGCCCGGGCATGTTGGCGGCATTGCGCCAGGCTTCGCTCACCAGATCGCGGGGAAAATCAAAGATCCGCGACAAGCCTTCGGCAAAGCTGCCGGCATTGCGGTCTTCGGCCACCTGGAACCCGGCCATGAAGCTGACGACGAAGGCCAGCAACACAAGGCCACCATACATGCGCTTGCGACGTGTCAGCGCCAGATAATCGTCGCGGATGTCGCCCAGGCGATCGGGGGCGGACGCTGCGGTGGCCATCGGGTTTTCCTTAAACGAAAGGCCGGGCGCCGACACATGCGGCACCCGGCACGGGTTTTGCGCGACAGATCAGTTCATCTGCGAACGACGCACCGCGATGATCGTCTCATAGGCCTCGTGGCCGATCGGGCGGAAGCCCGCGGTTTCACCGGCCGCCACGCCATAGGCGCATTCCGGGTCGTTTTCATGCAGGTTCGCCAGCAGTTCGACCACCGTGTCCTTGACGTCTTGCGGCAAGGCGTTGCGCAGCGTCACCGGGCCTTCGGGGATCGGGCTCGACCGCCAGATTTCGACCAGATCGTTCATGTCGACGATGCCGCTGTCCGCGGCCCGGCGGAAGGCGCCCGAATTGTAGCCATCGGCCCATTCGCCCTGACCATCGGCCCAAGCCACGGCCGCGTCGAAATCGCCGTTCGACACCCCGATGATCGATTGCTCATGGCCGCCCGAGAACACGATCTTGCCGAAATATTCGCCTTCGACCATCGGGTAACCCTGCTGCGGCAGCTCGACCAGCGGCACCAGATAGCCCGAGGTGGAATTCACATCGGCAAAGGCAAAGGTCTTGCCCTTCATGTCCTCGAGCGCGGTGATGCCGCTGTCGGCACGGGCAAAGCCGATCGAGAAATAGTTGAACGTGCCATCCAGGTTGGTCTTGACCAGCACCGGCGATGCGGCATCGGGATCTGCGATGTGGATCGCGGCATAGGACGATGCCCCCAGCCATGCCATATCGATGGTGCCGCCCAACATGCCCTGGATCACGCCGTTGTAATCGGCCGGGGTGAACAGGCGCACGGGCACGCCCAGCGCTTCCTCGGCATAGGCGCGGAAACATTCGTTCGAGGCCAGGCGATCTTGCACATTCTCACCGCCGAGAAGGCCGATGTTGAAGGCGGTGATTTCTTGGGCGGCCACGGGGCTTGCGAGCGCCGTGGTCAAGGCCAGCAGGGTGACAAGTTTCTTCATCGGATCTCTCCATTTGATGATGCCCGACAGGGCGATGGGAACTGGGGGGGCGGGTTCGGGCCTCAGGCCAGGCTGGCCGCCTCGCGCAACACGGCCAGTGCGGTGGTGTTTTCGGGCCGGGTGAGCGCGGTCGAAGTGGCCGCTTCGTTGAAGCTGTCGTCTGCGCCGTAGATGTCGCGCGCCACATCGGTGGTCAGCTGCGCGGGCGTGCCGTCAAACACCATGCGCCCGTCGCGCATGCCGATCACGCGGTCGCAATACTGGCGCGCGGTATCGAGCGTGTGCAGATTGGCGATGACCATCCGGCCGTCTTCGACATTGATCCGCTTGAGCGTGTCCATCACGATCTGCGCATTCATCGGGTCAAGGCTGGCGATGGGTTCATCGGCCAGGATGATTTGGGGGTCTTGCATCAGCGCGCGTGCAATCGCCACGCGCTGCTGTTGGCCGCCCGACAGCGCCTCGGCCCGCTTGGGGGCTTGTTCGGCGATGCCCAGCCGATCCAGAATGTCGATGGCACGCAAGATATCGGCCTTGGGCCACAGGTTGAACACCGTCTGCACGGTCGAGCGGCGGTTCAAGATGCCGTGCAGCACGTTCGAGACCACATCAAGGCGCGGCACCAGGTTGAACTGCTGAAAGATCATCGCGCAGCGGCTTTGCCAGGCGCGCGCATCAGCACCTTTCAGCGCCAGGATATCCTGGCCATCCACCCGAATCTCGCCCGCACTGGCATCGGTCAGGCGGTTCATCATGCGCAAAAAGGTCGATTTGCCGGCACCTGAACGGCCGATGATACCGACGAACTGCGGCGCCTTGACCGTAAAGGTCAGATGATCGACGGCCCGTTTCTGGCCGAAATCCCGCGTGACATTCCTGACTTCGAGCATGCGTTCCCCGCGTGTTGTTGCGCGGCTTGTGACAACGGCGCGTGACGGTCCGGCGACGGAATGGTTAATTTTTTGTGACAAAACGGGCGGCCCTGTGCGGCATCCGCCGCGCAGGGCCTGCGGGTTCAGGCGCTCATCAACGCGGGCGCGGCGCGTTCGGCCCATGGGTCGCGATGGGCGGGCACCGCGGTCTCACACAATGCCTGTGCCATCGGTGCGCTCAGCGTCGGGGCGGCCCCGTCAAACACGATGCGCCCCCCGGACAGGCCCAAGATGCGGTCGCAGGCATCGCGTGCCAGATCCGGCTGTGACAGGCTGCACACGATGGTCGTGCCGTCATGCCGGTTGGTGGCACGCAAGGCCGCCAACACCGCCAAGCCATCGGACCGGCCCAGATCGGTCACCGCATCGTCGATGACCAGAACCCGGGGCCGGTGCATCAGCGCGCGTGCGATGGCGATGCGCCGGCGCTGGCCCAGCGATGCGCCCCCGGCGCGCTGGGCGGCGATCGGGGCCAAGCCGACCCGGTCCAGTGCCGCAAGCGCGCGCGCCCGGTCACGCGGCGTGTAGATCTGGGTCATGGCCCGCCACGCCGGCCAGTCCGCGCCCCGCCCCATCATGACATTGCTCACCACATCCAGGTGATCGGCCAGCTTTGGCTGCGGGCCAACCCAGGCACAGGCCGCCCGCCAGGCGCGCAGATCGCGCCCGGCCAGGGGGGTCAGGATGGTGTCGCCCCAACCCAGGCATCCGTCGGAGGGGTCGATCATGCGCGCCATCAGGCGCAGCAGCGTCGATTTTCCCGCCCCCGCAGGCCCGATCACCCCCACCATCTGACCCGCGGGCACATCCAGCGTGACCGCGCCCAGCGCCACGGTGCTGCCGTATCGGCGGCTCAACCGGTCCAGTTTCAGCATGGATTGCCCCTTATCCGATGGCCCAAGCGGCCCGACGACCCCGGCGCCGCACCCTGGCCGCGCCAAGGCTTGCGATACCGCGCGGATGTAATGGATCGGTTACGGGGACATGACGGATGGATGACAACGCCCCGCCCGAACACGCCGGACCAAAGCGCCGGCCATAAAGCGCCGGCCATTGTGCCCCGGGCACCTGCGGATGTCACAAAACCATGATCTGGCCGATATCTGTTCGTTACAGTCTTCCCCTTCCTCTGCGCCGACCGCGCAGGAGCCGAAGATGCTGGATATGCCCCCCGCCCCCGATCTGACCCTCAGCGATGCGCGCATCGTCACCCCGCAGGGCGTGCGCGAGGGTGCGCTGCGGATCGAAAACGGCCAGATCGCGGGCTTTGGTCAGGCGCGCGACGGCATCGCGCTCGGCGGGGCCTTTCTGATCCCCGGCATCGTCGATCTTCACACCGATCACGTCGAACGGCACACCCATCCCCGGCTGACGGTTCTTTGGCCCTTGTTGCCCGCGCTGATGGCGCATGACGCGGTGGTCGTGTCGGGGGGCACCACGACGGTGTTCGACAGCCTGTCGGTCGGGGCTTCGATGAAGCACCCCGAACGGCGCGAAATCCTTGAGCCGCTGATCGCGGCCCTGGCCGAAGGACAGGCCGCGGGCGTGTTTCGCGCCGAACATTTGGTGCATCTGCGCTGCGAAATTTCGGATCCCGACACGATGGCGCTGGTGGATGCGACCATCGCGCATCCTTTGACGCGGCTGGTCTCGGTCATGGATCACACGCCCGGCGACCGCCAAAGCCCCGATGTGGATCAATGGTTCCGGCACATGATCCAGGACATGGCGGTGGATGCCGACACCGGTCATGCGATGATGCAGGACCTTTTGGCGCGGTCGCGCAACCGCGGCGCCGAGGTGCGCGCCCATGTGATCGCGCGCTCCCACGCCCATGCGCTGCCGGTCATGACCCATGATGACCGCAGCCCCGAACAGGCCCACCAAGCCGCCGGCGAAGGCGTGGCGATCTCGGAATTCCCCACCACCCTTGCCGCCGCACAGGCCGCCCGTGCGCGTGGGCTGTCGATCGTCATGGGCGCGCCCAACTACCTGCGCGGGGGCTCGCAATCGGGCAATGTGTCGGTGGCCGAACTGCTGTCGCACGGGTTGGTGGATGCGCTGGCCTCGGATTATGTGCCGCGCGCCTTGCTCGATGCAGCCTTTCGCCTGGCTGCCGACCCGGCCTTTCCCCACGATCTGCCCGCAGCGCTGGCGCTGGTCAGCGATGCGCCGGCCCGCATGGCGGGGCTTTCCGATCGCGGTCGGATCGCGCAGGGTTTGCGTGCCGACCTGGTGGCGGTTCGGCTGGTCGATGGCCAGCCGGTCGTGCAGGCGGTCTGGCGCAACGGAAGGCAGGTGTTTTGATGCAACCCATCCCCATCGGCGCGGCCCTGATGGTCGCCGATCTGCACACATACCGCGACTGGCTGATCGCGGGCCAACGCGATCTCGAAATCCAGGATTTCCTGCTGCCCGGTGTTCTGACCGGCGACTGGCAGGCCCGCGTGGCCCAGGCGCGGGCGCTGCTCGATGGCTTTACCGGGCGGTTGGGCATCCACGGGCCGTTCTACGACATGACACTGGACATGTCGGATGCAGACATCGCCCCGATCGCGGCGCGCCGGTTCGACACAAGCGTTGCGGCCGCCGCCGCCCTTGGCGCGACCCAGGTGGTGATCCATTCCCCCTTCACCACCTGGGATTGGTTCAATTTCCCAAACAATCCCCGCAACGGAACGGCGCCGTCGGATTTCGAGGCCAAGATTGCGCGCACGGCGGCGCTGCTGGCCCCCGCCATCACCCGCGCCGAGGCCGAGGGCGTCACGCTGGTGATCGAAAACATCGAAGACATCGACCCGGGCCACCGCCGGCTGCTGGCCCAGGCCCTGGATACACCGGCGGTGCGGCTGTCGCTCGACACCGGCCATGCGCATTACGCCCATCACGCCACCGGCGCACCGCCGGTCGATTATTTCGTCACCGATGCCGGGGCGCTGCTGGCGCATGTCCACCTGCAAGACGCCGACGGCTTCGCCGACCGCCACTGGCCGCCGGGGCGGGGCAGCGTGAACTGGCACGCGGTCTTTCGCGCGCTTGCGGCGCTGCCGCATCGCCCGCATCTGGTGCTGGAATTGCGCGATCCCGCCGACATTCCGGCCGCCATGGCCTGGCTGGAGCGTGAAGGCCTTGCCTGCTGACAGGCCGTGCCAGCCCAAGCCGCGGCCCAGCCAACCGATCGCCATCAGACGCGGCCCGACGCGTCGATCCGGGAACGCCCGGCCCCATCGTCTTTTCTCAACTGGGCAAGCCCCCGCCGGCCGGCGTACGCGGCGGGCCGGATGGGGCGGGGCGCGCTCAGGCCACGCGCTGGCCCGCCGACCACACGCCGCGCAGCGCCGGCACCCCATCGACCAGGCGGAACCGGATCACATCGGCGCGCATCCCCTCGGCAAGCCGGCCCCGATCAAGCAGACCGGCCGCATGGGCGGGGGCCGCGGTCACCGTGGCCATGGCCCGCGCCAGATCCCCCCAGACCGCCCCCAGCATCACCGCACCATAGAGCAGGGCAGAAGGCACGTAATCGGACGACAGGATGTCCAAAAGCCCCGCCTGCCCCAGTGCGGCCGCCGAAACATTTCCCGAATGCGACCCACCCCGCACCAGGTTGGGGGCCCCCATCATCACCGCGATGCCCTGTTGGCGACAGGCGCGCGCGGCCTCTTGGGTGGTGGGGAATTCGGCCAGCGCCACGCCGAACTGCGCCGAGCGCACGACATGTTCGACCAGCGTGTCGTCATGGCTGGCCAGAACGGCCCCCAGCCGCTGCGCCGCCGCCACGGCCGCCGTCTCGTGGGTGTCGCGCACCGCCGCGCCCAGCGCCTGGCGCGTCGTCACATGTTCGGCGAACTGGGCCTCCGACAGGCCATGCTTGCCCATCATGTAGGTCCGGTATTGCCCGATGTCGGCAAATTGCCGCTGGCCGGGGGTGTGATCCATCAGGCTCAAAAGCCCCACCCGGTCATCGGGTCCGAATTCGGCCAGTTCGGCCATCAGCGTTTGCGAACACATCTCGGCGCGCAAATGGATGTGATGGCTGATCTTCAGCGCCCCGGCGGCGCGCAGCGCCAGCAGCGCATCGGCCAGCGCGCGCGCATAGCGCGACCAGCCCACGCCCCCTTTGCCTTCGATCGAGCCCACCCGCAGCGCGTCATAGACCGTGGTGATGCCGCAGGCGGCAAGTTCGGCGTCATGGGCCACGATCGCGGGTGTCAGCGGCCACTCGGCCGAGGGCCGCGGGCGCAGATGGCGTTCCAGATTGTCGGTGTGCAATTCCACAAGGCCGGGCGCCACGACATCGCCGTCGCAATCGACAGCCCCCACCGGCACCCCGCCACCGGGGGCCAATTCCACGATCTCGCCGCCGGCCAGGGTGATCCGCCCGCGCATTTCGCCCGCAGGCAAGATCAGCCGGGCATTGGCAAGGGTCAGCGTCTGCGGCATCAGGGCGGCATCTTTGGGCATCATGGCCTCGCAAGGAATAGAAAACGATGACGGGGTTCACTCGCTACGCCGTTTACATGGTTCCCGAAGGGGAATTCTACCGCGCCGGTGCGGCATGGTTGGGCTGGGACAGCGTGGGCGGTTGCCCCTGCCCACATCCGGCGCTGGCCGATCTGCCCCATCCGGTCCAGACCCTGACCGCGACCCCCCGGAAATACGGGCTGCACGCCACGATCAAGCCACCTTTCCGGTTGGCCCATGGCACGACCGCCGCGGCCTTGGCCCACGCCACGCAAAGCCTGTGCCGCGGGCTTGCACCCGTGACGCTTCCGGGGCTTGCGATCCGCCGCCTCGGGGGGTTCGTGGCGGCCGTGCCCGCCGCCCCCAGCGATGCGCTGCAAACCCTGGCCGCGACCGTGGTCGCCGAGCTTGACCGCTTCCGCGCGCCGCCAAGTGCATCCGAACTGGCCCGCCGCCGCGCCGCGCCGCTCAGCCCGCGGCATGAGGCCTTGTTGCAGCAATGGGGCTACCCATACGTGATGGAGGCATTCCGCTTTCACATCACGCTGAGCGGATCCTTGCCCGTCCACGATGCCGACCGGCTGTGCGCGATCCTGGGCACCCATTTCGCACCCGTCTTGCCGCAGCCTTGCGTGATCGACAGCCTGTGCCTGATGGGCGAAGACGATGCCGGGGCGTTCCACCTGATCCACCGCTACGCCCTGTCCGGGTAAAGCGCGGCGAGCGCCAAGGCCACGCTGTGCGCAAGCGCGCCGGAATTGTCGATCTCGATCACCGAAAGCCCATCGGGCAGCGCCGGCGCTGGCCGGGCCAGGCGGCGGGCGATTTCGGGCCGGGTTTCCCGCCCCCGCACCGCCAACCGCTTGGCCAGAACATCGGGCGTGGCGGTGACATGCAGCACGATCAATCGCTCGAACACCGCAGCCGCATCCGCAAGCACGGACCGCGACAGGTTGGCCAGCACATCCTGACCCCGGCCAAGCACCGCATGCACATCCCGGCCGATGGCATAACGCAGGCCATGTGCCTGCCAATGCAGCGCAAAATCACCGCCCGCGGCACGGGCGGCAAACAAGGCCGGCGTGATGGCCTCATGATCCTCGCCGCCCGCGTCAGGGCCCCGTGTGATCACCCGGCGCAGCCGCACCAGATCGGGGCGCGCGGCGCACACGCCGTCGATCACGCTGTCCTTGCCCACGCCCGACGGCCCGACCACGGCGATGAACCGGCCCGGTGTCATGACGGCCTCGGGGCAAAGGCCGACACGTCGATCTCGCGGTCGGCGACGCGGGCGCGCGCCTCGCGGTCGTGGAAGATGCCGACGATGGCCGCCCCCGCCGTCTTGGCCTCTTCGATCAGGCGCAACACGGTTTCGCGGTTGGTGGCATCCAGGCTTGCGGTGGGTTCATCGAGCAGCAACGCCGGATAGGCATGGGCAAAGCCGCGCGCAATGTTCACGCGCTGCTGTTCGCCGCCGGAAAAGGTGGTGGGCGACAACGACCAAAGCCGCTCGGGGATGCGCAGGCGCTGCAGCAAATCCCGCGCGCGGGCAAAGGCCTCGGGCTCGGGCCGGCCCAAGGCCAACAGCGGCTCGGCGACGACCTCCAGCGTCGGCACCCGGGGCACCACGCGCAGGAACTGGCTGACATAGCCCAGCTGCGCACGGCGCAACGCCAGAACCGCGCGCGGTTCGGCGCGCGTGATGTCCAGCCCACCGATCCGCACCACCCCGGCCTGCGCCAGATAATTGCCATAGAGAATGCGCATGATGCTGGATTTGCCGGCGCCGCTTTCGCCGGTCAGCGCCACGCATTCCCCCGGCGTGACCGAAAACGACGCCCCCGCGATCACCGGGATCACCGCGCCCCCCTGGTTGTGCAAGGTGAAGGTCTTGACCAGATTTTCGACATGGATCATCGGAGCCACCCCCCTAAACCTGCAACACGGAGCTGACGAGCAATTGCGTATAGGGGGCTTGCGGATCATCGAGAACCTGATCGGTCAACCCGGTTTCGATCACATGCCCGTCTTTCATCACCATCAACCGATCCGCCAAAAGCCGGACCACCGCCAGATCATGGGTCACCACGATGGCCGACAGCCCCATCCGCCGCACCAGACCCCGGATCAAGTCCAGCAAGCGGGCCTGCACGCTGACATCGAGCCCCCCCGTGGGCTCGTCCATGAACACCAGGCGCGGGCCTGTCACCAGATTGCGTGCGATCTGCAAGCGTTGTTGCATGCCCCCCGAAAACCCCGATGGCCGATCGTCGATCCGGTTGGCGTTGATCTCGACCCGGCCCAGCCAATCGGCGGCCTCGGCGCGGATGTCCCCGTAATGGCGCGCGCCCACCGCCATCAGCCGTTCCCCCACGTTGCCGCCGGCCGAAATGCGCATCCGAAGCCCGTCGCGGGGGTTTTGATGCACAAAGGCCCAGTCCGTGCGCCCCAACATCCGGCGCTCGGGCTCGGACAGGCTAAGCACGTCGCGCGGCCCATCGTTGCGGGTGTCAAACACCACCTGCCCCGCATCCGGCACAAGATGTCCCGCCAGGCAACTCAGCAAGGTCGATTTGCCCGAACCGCTTTCCCCGACGATGCCCAACACCTCGCCGGGATAAAGCCGAAAGGACACATCCCCACAGCCCAACCGTGCCCCGTACCGCTTGGTCAGCCCCCGCACATCAAGTAGCGGCGTCATCTGCTGTTCCCCTTCATCTTTCGCGAAATCCGCAAGCCGCGTGCCGCAACATGCCACGCCCGCTGCCGGCAGGGCGGGCGCGTTTTGCCCGGCAAAACGCCGTTGGGAAAACCCGAGGGTTCCCCGAAAACCTGTGTTTTCGTGCCCATCATGATGCGGCCGCGCGCAAGGTGGCGCAATAATCCGTGTCCGAGCAGACAAACATCCGCCCGCCCGCATCATCGGTGATCACCTCGTCCAGAGAGCTGTCCGCGGCCCCGCACAATGCACAAGCATGCGGGGCTTTCGACGGATCAAACGGGTGGTCCTCGAAATCCAGGCTGACGACCTTGCTGTAGGGCGGCAAGGCATAGATGCGTTGCTCGCGCCCGGCGCCAAACAGTTGCAAGGCCGGGCTTTCGAGCTTGGGATTGTCGAATTTGGGAATGGGCGATGGATCCATCACATAGCGCCCTTCGACGCGCACCGGGTAGGCATAGGCGGTGGCGATTTCGCCATGGCGCGCGATATCTTCGTAAAGCTTCACATGCATCAGCCCATAATCCTCGAGCGCGTGCATCTTGCGGGTTTCCACCTCCGAGGGTTCCAGAAACCGCAAGGGTTCGGGGATCGGCACCTGGTAGACAAGGATCTGGTCCTCGTTCAGGGGCGTCTCGGGGATGCGGTGGCGGGTCTGGATGATCGTCGCCGCGGTGGTCTTTTCCGTGACCGCGACCTGTGCCGTCTTTTCAAAGAATTTGCGGATGGACACGGCGTTGGTGGTGTCATCGGCGCCTTGGTCGATCACTTTCAGCACATCCTCGGGCACCAGGCAGGCGGCCGTGACCTGCACGCCCCCCGTGCCCCAGCCATAGGGCATCGGCATCTCGCGCGAGGCAAAGGGCACCTGGTAGCCGGGCACCGCCACCCCTTTCAGGATCGCGCGGCGGATCATCCGCTTGGTCTGTTCGTCCAGATAGGCAAAATTGTAGTCGTTCACGGCGCGGTCTCCTGCAACGGTTGCGCGGCCGATGCCTCGGCGCGCAGCCGTCGGATCAGTTCCAGTTCGGATTGGAAATCGACGTAATGGGGCAGCTTGATGTGCTCCAGAAAGCCCGTCGCCTGCACATTGTCGGCGTGATAGAGCACGAATTCGGTGTCCTGCGCCGGCGCGCCCACTTTGTCTTCGCCCAGCTCCTCCCAGCGCAGGGCGCGATCGACCAGCGCCATCGAAATCGCCTTGCGCTCGGATTGGCCGAACACCAGCCCATAGCCGCGGGTGAATTGCGGCGGTTCGGTCTTGGACCCCGCAAACTGGTTGACCGTCTCGCATTCGGTTAGAACCACCTCGCCCAGATCGATCGCGAAACCCAGTTCAGCGATCTCCATCTCGACGGTCACGGCCCCGATGCGCAACTCGCCCACGAAGGGATGGGTGCGCCCATAGCCGCGCTGCGTGGAATAGGCCATCGACAGGATGAACCCCTCGTCGCCGCGCGCCAAGGCTTGCAGGCGCAAGGGCCGATCGGCGGGAAAATCCAGCGGCTCGCGCGTCAAGTCACGGGGTTCGGTCGTGGCTTGGGCCTCGGGCTGGATCAGCCCTTCGCGCGCCAGAAACCCGGTGACATGGGGCATCTGGTCAGCGGCGCTGCCGGGGTCGGCCTGTGGCGCGGGCGGTGGCGGCAGACCGTCGGCGGCCAAGGCAAAATCCAGCAGCCGGTGCGTGTAGTCAAAGGTCGGGCCCAACACCTGCCCGCCCGGCAAATCCTTGAAGGTCGCGCTGATGCGCCGATCGCAGGCCATGGCGCTGGTGTCGACCGGCCGGGTGGTGCCGAACCGGGGCAGCGTCGTGCGATAGGCGCGGATCAAAAACACCGCCTCGATCAGATCACCGCGCGCCTGCTTGATCGCCAGCGCGGCCAGATCGGGATCATAAAGCGATCCTTCGGCCATCACGCGGGCCACGGCCAGGCTCAGCTGGCCGCGGATCTGCGCGATGCCCAGCTCGGCCACCGCCGGGTCGCCGCGCCGTTCCTCGGCAAGCCAGGCATGGGCATTGTCGATGGCCCGTTCACCGCCCTTGACCGCGACATACATGGCTCAGCCCTCCACGCGGGTGCTGCGCGGCAAGCCCGCCAGCCGATCGCCACAGGTGAAAAAACAGTCGAAACCCAACGGAAAGCGCCGGCGGTTTTCCTGGAACGCCGCCACATCGGGCAGCGACAGATGGGCGCGCGTGGCGATGCCCGGCCCCTGCAACACCGCACCCTCGGGCGCAAGCTGGTCCATCTCGACAATCAAGGTCGCGGCGCGGTCGGGATAGGCGGGTGTACCGATCGCAAAGCGCGACAGCGGCGCCAGCGCCGCCCATGTGCCCAGCGCGAACATCGCCGCCTCGGCGGTCGCCATGGGCGCGCCGGTGTGAAACCGGATCCAGCCGCGCAGGGCGTCATTGTCGTGGGATGGCGCCAGAAACAGCGGCGTGGTTGCATCGCACAGGGTCAGGATCAGCGCCGCTGCCGCGGGCGAACAGGGCGCGGGCGGGGCCAATCGCCCGATCCGTTCGATCCGGCCGGGGCGCGCCATCGCCTGCAATGCGGCGCGAAAGGCGCGCGCCCCATCGCGGGCCGGATCGACAAAGCCGCCATCCAGATGGGTCTGGGTCATGCGTTATCCCCCCGCACCATGGTGAAGAATTCGACCTTGGTGGCCGCGGCCCGCGCGACGCGCGCGGCGCGCGCGGCGTCTGCCTCGGCGCGCAAGGGCGCCAGGATTGCGCCCTCGATCGCTCCCTCCTGCCCGTCTTCGCACAGCGCGTCGATCAGCGCCGCGGCACGAGCCGCCGCACGATCGCGCCCCTGCACATGGCCGTGACCCACGGCCCCCGTGTGCAACCGCACCGAACAGCGCGTCACCGTCATTTCGCCCAGGTGAAACGCGGCCCCCGTGGCCCCGGCGCGGCCCTGCAGCATCACGGTGCCGATTTCGGGGGCCCGCAGCAGATCATGGGCGGGCAAATGCGGCGCATAGGCGGCAAACAGCGCACAAA
Organism: Pseudomonadota bacterium; assembly: GCA_041163945.1. Taxonomy (GTDB): domain Bacteria; phylum Pseudomonadota; class Alphaproteobacteria; order Rhodobacterales; family Rhodobacteraceae; genus Roseicyclus. The sequence continues at coordinate 41,621 of JBEAQJ010000167.1, read as the reverse complement.
GCCGATCGGCCGGCGCCTTGGCCAGGGTGGACAGCCGCGCCCGGCGCCGCGCGATTGCGGCATCGGCGGCCGGTTCGGGTGCAGGATCGATCACAGACATCTTGGCAAGTTGTCCATTTATTTATACAACTATACAAATTCAATCTCACATGCCCGGCCACATCGCAAGGGGGCACTGTGTGAAGCTTTGGTGACAGGCATGGGACGATCCCCGCTTTGGACGGCGATCCGCGACCAGATCGCGCAAGACATCGCGCGCGGCCACTATGCCGCGGGCGGCCGTCTGCCGACCGAGACGCAGCTGGCCGACCGTTTCGGCGTGAACCGCCACACGCTGCGCCGGGCGCTGGCCGACCTGTCACAGGCCGGCATGGTTCACGCACGGCGCGGGGCGGGGGTGTTCGTCACACATCGACCCACGGCCTATCCGCTGGGCCAAAGGGTGCGGTTCCATCAAAACCTGATGGCCGCGGGCCGGGTGCCGGAACGGCGGATGCTGCTGCTTGACACCCGCGCCGCCGATGCGGTCGAGGCCCGCGCACTGGCCCTTGCGCCGGGCGCGTCAGTGCATGTCTACGAGGGGCTCAGCCTAGCCGATGGCGTGCCCATCACGCTCTTTCATTCGATCTTTCCGGCCGCGCGCTTTCCCGGCCTGCTGGCACAGCTGCGCGCCAACCCGTCGGTAACCGCTGCCTTCGCCGCGCATGGGGTGCGCGATTACACCCGTGCCAGCACCGAAATCACCGCCAAGATCGCCACCCCGACCTTGGCCGCGCAGCTGCAGCTGCCAAACGGGGCGGCGCTGTTGCGCACGGTGGCCGTGAACGTCGATGGGCAGGGTCAGCCGGTGGAATTCGGCCGCACCTGGTTTGCCGGCGACCGGGTGGCGCTGACCTTGGGCCCGGCCGAGGGCGAAACCCACCACCCCTGACCGGTGGCACCGGCCAAGACCTGCCGCGACAGGCCGATGACGACGCGGCTAGCCGCGGGCGTCGATCTCGGCAAAGATTTCCTTGGCGATGCGGATGGCGCTGTTGGCGCGCGGCACGCCGGCATAGATGGCGACATGCTGGAACACCTCCATCACATCGCTTGGGCTGGCCCCGGTGCGGACCGTCGCGCGCAGGTGCAGCGCCAGTTCCTCATGGTTGCCAAGCCCCGCCAAAAGCGCCAGCGTCACCATGGACCGTTCGCGCCGCGTCAGCGCCTCCGAGGCCCAGACCGTGCCCCAGGCGGCTTCGGTGATCAGCGTCTGAAACCCCTGATCGAGCGGCGTCGTGGCGGCTTCGGCCCGGTCGACATGGGCATCGCCCAAAACGGCGCGGCGGATCTTGCGGCCCTTGGCATGGCGGTCGGTCATGATGTGTCCTCCTGCACGGGATTGTGACACAGGCTTGGGTCTTGGGAAATGGGCCAAGCTTGCCCCACCGACAGGGCGCGTATCGGCGCCCGGCGGCACCAAAGACCCGTTGACAGCCCGCGCCCCGCCAACCCAGTTTGCGCCCGGACCAAACGGGAAGGATGCCACCCCATGACAGCCCAACCGACCATCGCCGAACGGCTGGCCGCACGCATCCACGCCTTTGGCGCGGCAGACGTCACGCCCAAGGCGCGGGTGCGCGCGCAGATCGCGGTGATCGACACGGTCGGCGTGGCCTTGGCGGGGGCGCGCATGGATTGCGTGGAAACGCTGTGCGCCGTGCCGGGCATCGCGGATGCGCCCGGCCCCTGCACGCTGATCGGTCGGGCGGGCCGCCGGTCGATGCTGGATGCGGCGCTGATCAACGGCACCGCGGCCCATGCGCTGGATTACGATGATTTTTCCAGCGCCTTCGGCGGGCACCAATCGGCGCCGATCCTGCCCGCGCTCTTCGCACTGGCCGAAGCCGAAGGGCATGGCGGCGCGGCCGTGTTGACCGCCTATGCCGTGGGCGTCGAAACCGAAATCCGCATCGCGCGCGCGGTGCATTTCCACCACTATGACAAGGGGTGGCACCCCACGGCCACGCTGGGCGTGTTCGGGGCGGCGGCGGCTTCGGCGCATCTGATGGGCCTGAACGCGGACCAGATCGCCACGGCCCTGGCGCTGGCCGTGTCGCAGGCGGCGGGCGTCAAGGCCAATTTCGGCACCATGACCAAGCCGTTCCATGTCGGCATGTGCGCGCGCGCGGGGCTTTTGTCGGCGCTTCTGGCCCGACAGGGTTTCACCGCCAACCCGGCCGCCTTTGAACATCCGGCCGGCTTTTTCGAGGTGTTCAACGGGCCGGGCACCTATGACCCCGACCGCATCTTTGCCGATTGGGCAAAGCCCCTGGAACTGGAAGACGACGGGATCGCGATCAAACCCTACCCCTGCTGTGGCAGCGCCCATGCCGCGATTGCCGCCGCGCTCCGGTTGCACGCGGATCGGCGGTTCGATCCATCGGACATCGACCGGATCGAGGTGCTGCCCCACCCCCGCCGCCTGCCCCATACCGACAATCCCGCGCCGCGCACGCCGCTCGCGGCGAAATTCAGCGTGCAGTATCTGGTCGCGCGCGCCTTGCACGATGGGGCGGTCAAGCTTGCCCATTTCGAAGACGCGGCCATCGCCGACCCCAAGATCATGGCGCTGATGGCCCGGCTGCAGGCCCGCCCGCATCCCGACATGGGCGATCACAGCAAAAGCCAATGGGCCGCCGAGGTGATCGTGCATAGCCGCAGCGGGGTGATCTTGTCGCAGCGCATCGATGACCTGATGGCCGCGGGGGGCGCCATTCCGACCGCCACCGGGGACATGCGCGCAAAATTCATGGATTGCGCCGAAGCCGCCGGCCCATCCGATTGGGCGGCGGGGCTGTTTGCGGGGCTGGCCGATTTCGACACCGCGCCCCGGTTGGCACCGCTTCTGGCGACGCTGGGGCGCTGCGATTAGGGCACAGTCGCCGGGACACCGCGGCGGTCAGCATCTGTTTCAGCGCCATCAAGACGAGCGGCCGTCCGTTGGCGGTTCGAGCGGGCATCCGCACCTTGGCGGCAGCCGCATGGCGTTTGCGCACCGCATCGACCGGCGCGCGGGCCGTGAGCCATCCGAAATCCACAGGACCGGCCTTTCGCTGTCGGCGAGCCCGGCCCATTGACCGAAAAGGCGGGCAATGGCCCCACATCGTGACACCTGTTGACACGGGGTTTTGCCCGCGCACAGGCTGCGCGGAAAAAAGGATGCCCATTCGATGCCCCAGACCGCCATTCCCGCCGTCTTCATGCGCGGTGGCACGTCGAACGCGCTGGTGTTCCATCGCCGCGATCTGCCATCCGACCCGGCGCTGTGGCCGGCGCTGTTTCGGGGCGCGATGGGATCGCCCGATCCCAATGGGCGGCAACTGAACGGCATGGGGGGTGGGGTATCTTCGCTGTCCAAGGTCTGCGTGGTGGGTCCGCCCAGCCGTGACGATGCCGACATCGACTACAGCTTTTTCCAGATCGGCGTGCGCGACGACAGCGTCGACACCAGCGGCAATTGCGGCAACATGTCGTCGGCCATGGGGCCCTTTGCGCTGGACGAAGGTCTGGTGACACCACCCCCCGACGGGGCCGACGCGGTGGTGCGCATCCACAACACCAACACAGCCAAGATCATCGTCGCCCGCTTTGCCACCGAAAACGGTCGCGCACGGGTGATGGGCGATTTCGCGCTGGATGGCGTGGCCGGGCATGGCGCCCCGATCCGGCTGGAATTCCTGGACCCCGGCGGGGCGGGCACGGGGCGGCTGTTGCCCACCGGCCGGTCGGTCGATCATCTGAACGTGCCGGGTTTGGGCCAGGTGGCGGTATCGATGGTCGATGCCGCCAACCCATGTGTCTTTGTCGCGGCCGCCAGCATCGGGCAGGACGGCGCGGCGCTGCCCGACGCGCTGGAGGCCGACCCCGCCTGTCTGCACAAGCTCGAATCGATCCGCCGTGCAGCGTCGGTCGCGATGGGGTTGGCGCGCGACATCGACCATGCGGGCCAGATCCCGTCGATCCCCAAGGTGGCGATGATCTGCCCGCCCCAAGCCGCCCCCACCCTGTCGGGCCGCCGGCTGGACCCCACGGATCACGACATCGCCATCCGCATGATCTCGGTCGGGCAACCGCACCGGGCGGTGCCGTTGACGGGTGGCATTTGTCTGGGGGTGGCGGTGCGCATCCCGGGCAGCCTGCCGCAACAGCTGGCGCGCGCGGGCACGGGGCCGATCCGGGTCGGTCATCCCTCGGGCGTGCTGACGGTGGATGCGGCGGTGCGCGTGGCGCAAGGCCAAGCGCCCCACGCGGTGCACGGGGCGGTCTATCGCAGCGCCCGCCGCCTGTTCGAAGGCCGGGTGTTGATCCCCGGCTAGGGCGGGCTCAGGCCAGCCATCGCGACAACAGCGGCGTCAGGCTCATCACCAGCACCAAGCGCAGCACATGGTGAAAAATCACAAAGGTGATGTCGGCACCGGTGACGATCGCCAGCATCACCATCTCGGGCTGGCCACCGGGGGCAAAGGCCAAGATCCCGTGCAACAGGTCGTTGATGCCCAACAGATAGATCAATTCGCCAAACAGCACCGTCAGCACGGCCAGCATCAATGCATAGGCCACGCTGGCCGAAACCACGCGGCGCAATTCATCGCGCGTCACACCGATGTAATGGGCGCCCACGCTGGTCCCGATCACGAATTGCGCCAAGATCAACGCCTCGGTCGGGGGGCGGTTTTCGATCAGCCCCAGCAAGCTGGCGGCCGCCGACAGGATCATCGGCCCCAGGATCGTGGCCCCGAACAGACCGACGCGCTTGGCCCCGACATAGCCGAAATAGGCGCAAGCAGCCAGGATCACGATATCTTTCACCGGGATGTCCTTGACCGGCACGCCGGGTGCAGCACTCAGATCCGCATCGACGTAAAAGCTGATCAGGAACGGCAGAAGCGAAACAAGCGTCAGGATACGGGTCGCATGCACCAGCGACAGCGCCCGAATATCGCCCCCCCGTTCCGAGCCCAAAAGGATCATCTCGGCAAAGCCGCCGGGAACCGTCGCGAAATAAGCCGTGGCGCGATCAAACCCCGCAACGCGGCGGAAGAACGGGTAGCCCACCAAAAGCGAGATGGCCAGGAACACCGGCACAAGGCTGGCACTGGCCAAGGTCTGGGGAAAGTGTTGCAGCAGCGAAGGCGACACCGACGATCCCGCCGCCACCCCAAGGATCGTGCGCACCGCGTTCAACCAATGGTTCGGCACGCCCTTAAGCTGGGCCCCCATCAGCGCGGTGATCAGACACGCGGCCAGTGGCCCCAGCAAGAACGGCAGCGGCATCGACAGCCACCAGAACACCAGCGTGCCGACCGCACCGATCAGCGCGGTTTGCACACGGCGCATCCAGACTGTGCGGGCGAGCAAATCGGTCATCGGGTCCCTGCCCCATCGCATGTCGTCACCTTGATCAATCCGGGGCTCCCTTGGCGGCAAACCGGGCCTCAAGCGCATCCCAATGCGGCTTGCCGACCATGCGCTGGCGATCGTCAAAACCCGCCAACAGCGCCGCACCGCCCGCAAGACTGCCTTGCGTCTTCAAAAGGCCCAAAACCTGTTGCGCGCCGTGCATCGCGGCCTGAAGCGCGGCATTGGCATAAAGCACCGCGCCAAACCCCATCTGCGCCAGCGCGGCCTGCCCCGGATCCGGCGTGCGCCCCCCGTGGACGATGTTGGCGATCTGCGGGGCGGGCAGCGACCGGGCAATCTGGGCCAGTTCCTCGGCGCTGGCCGGGGCCTCGACGAAGCTGGCATCGGCCCCGGCTTCCAGATAGGCGGCGGCGCGGTCGATGGCGGCCGGCAGCCCTTCGCAGGCGCGCGCGTCGCTGCGCGCGATGATCTGCAGGTCATGGTCGCGGCGGGTGTCGACGGCAGCCTTGATCTTGTCGATCATTTCGGCGGCGGGGATCACGGCCTTGCCCTGGAAATGGCCGCATTTCTTGGGAAAAACCTGGTCTTCGATCTGCACCGCGGCGGCGCCCGCCCGTTCCAGCATCCGCAGGGCGCGCACCACGTTCAGCGGATTGCCAAAGCCCGTGTCCATGTCGACGATCAGCGGCAGATCCGTGCTGTCGGCGATTTCGGCGGTGGTCTGGACCAGCTCGGTCAGGGTGGTCAGCCCGATATCGGGCAAGCCGAACCGCATATTCGCCAGCCCCGCCCCGGTCACATAGACCGCCTCGAACCCCAGATCGGCGATGATGCGGGCGAACAGCGCATTGGGCGCCCCCGGCACGATCATGGCGCGGCGGGCGTGCAGGGCCTGTTTCAAGATGCCGGTCGCTTTGGCCATCACCGGTCCATGGCTATGTGGGAAATGGCATCCGCCACATCGTCCGCTGTCAACATTTGAAACCCTTTGCGCACCCGCCCCTCAGACGATCACCCGTTGCGGCGCGCCCGCAGCAAAGGCACGCACGTTTTCCCCGGTTTCACGATACATCCGCTCATAGGTCGCCAGCGCGCCATAGCCCACATGCGGCGTCAGGATCAGCCGCCCCGAAGCGATCAGTTCGGCATCCCGCCAGGCGCTGTCGGCGGGCAAGGGTTCTTCGTCGAACACATCGATCGCCGCGCAGCCCAGGCGATCGGCGCGCAGCGCGGCCAGCAGCGCGTCGCGGTCGATGATCGGCCCGCGCGACGTGTTGACCAGGCACGCATCCGGTTTCATCTGCGCCAGCTCCGCCGCCCCGATCAGGCCACGGGTGCGCTCGGACAGCACCAGATGGATCGACAGGACATCGGCCTGTTCCAGCAGCGCCCCCAGGCTGTGTGCCCGCGCAACCCCCGCCTCGGCACAGCGCGCATCGGTCAGGTTCTGGCTCCAGGCCAGCAACTTGACCCCAAAGGGACGCGCCAGCGCGGCCACATCGGCCCCAAGCCGCCCCAGCCCGATCAAGCCCAGCGTCAGACCTTCCAGATCGCGGCCCGCCTCGGCCTGCCAGCCACCGCGCGCCAGCGCCCCCATGTTGGGCACAAGATTGCGGCACGCCAGCAAGATCAGGGTCATCGCCAGCTGCGCCGTTGCGGCCGCCCGGCTGGCCGTGCCGCACACCATGATGCCCCGGGCGCGGGCCGCATCGGTGTCGATGGACAGGTTGCGCATGCCCGTGGTCACGATCAGGCGCAAATTGGGCAAGGCCCCGATCAGATCCGCCGGCAAGGGCGTGCGTTCACGCATCACGCACACCACGTCGAACGGGGCCAGGGTCGCCGCCAGCAGATGCGCGGGGATGGGCTCACGAAACACCGTCACATCCCCGCCCAGATCGCCCCAATCGGCAAAGCGTTCACTGTAGCCCAAGTAATCGTCCAGAACCGCGATCTTCATGCCGTCACCCGTGTTTTCAGCCCCGTCCGCTTGGCCATCGCCAGCCGCACAAGGGCGGCAAAGCGATAAAGACCGTGCACGAACTTGCCATAGGGCATGGTCAGAAACAGCGCAAACACGACCCCAAGATGCAGCGCCAGCAACAGCCCCATCGCCGCCGTGCCCCCCAGAATGTGCAGCGCCAGCCCCGTCACCGCCGTCAAATGCAACATCAGAAGAAAGGCCATCGCCATGCCCCGCGTGCCCGCATCGACCAGATCGGGCAGACGGCGCTTTTTGGCCGCCATCAACCCGCCCGTGCCCATCGCCAGCATGAACCCGCCCAAAGTTCCCAGAACTTGCGGCAGATCCCACCAGGCGTAAGGGGCCATGCGCCCAAACCCGTAATGATAGATCGTGCCGACCGACGTGGCCGCAAAACACAACAAGAACCCGTAAAAGGTCAGATGGTGATAGCGCCGGCGCCGATCTTCGGGCTTGTCATCGGCGTTGAAACACCCCGCCCCACCCCCGTCGAGATAGCGCAACGTGCCCGCGTCCTTGACCGCCTGCCACAGCGATGCCGGCGCCGCGCCGGCCACGTTGCGCACAGCATTGGCATCGCGCCAGAAATTGCGCAGCCCCATGGCCATGGCAAATAGCGCAAAGACAAAGACCGGGCCGAACAGCGCCACCATCGCGTCATGCGACATCAGCGCATAGAAACCTTGTGGCGATTGATGCGCCGAAAACAGCGCGCCGGGCGCATTCCATGCGATCATGCCGGCCAGAAACCCCGTCACCGACAGCGCCGCGATCACCGCGATGACCAGCCCGTTCCTGTCAAACACCGGCGCCAGGGCGCGCGGCCAGGCGTAGCGGCCATAGCTTTCCTGCCGCACCCCGGCCAAGGTCTTGGGCAGGTTGATGGCGAATTCATGGGGGGGCGAAAATTGGCAATCATGGTAGCAAGCACCGCAATCATGGCAAAGATTGGCGAAATAATCGATGTCGCCCGCCACGAAGCTGCGCTGCATCTGAAGCGCGGGGAACACCGCGCAAATGCCTTCGCAATAGCGGCAGGCGTTGCAGATCGTGATCTGCCGCTCGGCGTCTTGCTGCAGCTCAGTTCCCAACATGGCGTGCCGCCCCCTGTCCTGCCAGGCGACCGAAGACGGCGCCGATTGTCATGCCGATCCCGGCCAGATAGCCGCGCCCCAAGACGTTGCCGGCCATGATTTCGCCGGCCGCATAGATGTTGGCGCTGGGCTGCCCGCCCTGCATCAACACCCGCGCCTCGCGGTTCACCCGCGTGCCCAGATAGGTAAAGGTGATGCCCGGACGCACCGGATAGGCGTGAAACGGCGCGGTATCGATGCGCCGCGCCCAATGCGATTTCGGCGGGGTGATCCCTTCGGTGCGGCAATCATCATGGATTTCGGTGTTGAAATCCCCATCGATCACGGCGGCGTTGAACCGCGCGATCTCGGCCGTGAAGGCCGCCGGATCAAGCCCCAGCTGTTCGGCCAGCCCGTCCAGCGTGGGGGCCGAAATCGCCGGATAGACCGAGGGCATGAAACGGCCCACCGCCTTTTCGTCGAAAACGATCCAGGCGATCTGATCGGGCTGGTCGGCCACCAAGCGACCCCAGATGGCGTAACGCTTGGGCCAGAAATCTTCGCCTTCGTCATAGAACCGTTCGCAGCGATTGTTCAGCACCACCCCGAAGATGATGCAATCAAGCCGCGTGACGATGCCGCCGTCGAATTGCGGCGAGCGTGCATCGATGGCCACAGCATGGCATTGCGTCGGATCGCCCACCGGCTCTACCCCCGCATCGAGCAACATCCGCAAGATCGTGCCACGATTGTTGGGCGTGCCGCGGATCAGGAAATTCTCGGCCCGCTCGCCCCAATACTGCTTGAGCCATTCGATATTGGCCTCGAACCCGCCCGCGGCGGTCACCAACGCGCGGGCCTGCACGACCTGGCGCCCCTCGGGGCCCTCGATCACGGCGGTCTTGAAAAACCCGTCTTCGATGTCGAGCGCGGTTGCCGTGGTGTCGTAGCGAATGGCCACGCCCATCTGTTCGGCGGCGTCGTAAAGCGCGTTCAGCATCGCCCGCCCGCCGCCGAGGAAAAACGCATTGGTCCGCCCAAGGTTCAGCGTGCCGCCCAAGGGCTGCTGAAAGCGCACGCCCACCCCGTTCATCCAATCCCACAGCGTCTTGGATTCGGCGATGGTCAGGCGGGCCAGTTCGGGATCGGTTTCACCGCCCGTCACGCGCATCAGATCATCCCAGAATTCATCCTCGGGATAGGGCCCGGTCAGGATCTCATTGCCCGCGTCATGGGCACAGCGCAGGTTGCGGGTATGGCGCGTGTTGCCCCCGCGATAGACCTTGGGCGCGGCTTCGACCACCAGAACCGTGGCGCCTTGGCGGCGCGCCTCGATGGCGGCGCACAGCGCGGCATTGCCCCCGCCGATCACCAGAACATCGACGCGCAGTCGGGCGGTGGCCGGATCTGTGTCTTGGGTCATGGCGTCCGGTCCTGGCGGTTGGGTGGGCGGCATCGGGCGCCAAGGCCATGCCGCCACAGGGCGCGGCCCGGCGCGATCGCTGGGATATATCCAGCGGTATACACCCGGATACGCGACGGTCAAGCATCCGGTCGCCCCGACCGGCTCGCCCGGTCAGCGACGGGCCGGGCAGCCCATCCGCGGGCACAGATGGCAACCGGGCCCCGCCGCAATCGCGGGCGGGCCGGCGACATGGGCCGGCGTTGCAGCGACCGGGGTGACCAGCATCACCGCCTGCATCAGCGGCGCCTCGCCAAAGCCCGTCTGCGCGGCGGGCTGGCTGACCGCCCAGGCGCGGAAACGTGCGCCTTGCGGCATTTCGATCAGCGCGGCTTCGGGCTGACCGGGTCGGCCCAGGGCACGATACAGCGGCCACAGCGGGCAGCCCGCCCCGAAGCGGGGAATGGAAAAGGCGGTCAAACGGCGACGGAAAATCAAGGCCCCCGCCCCGTCGCAGACCGCCAAACCAAAGGGCGGCGGGCCGGCGCCCGGATCGGTCTGGCGCGGCAAGGTGGCCAGACGGCGCAACACCAAGCCAACATCGCCCTGCCCCAAACCCAACAAGATGGCCGGATCATATCCCGCCGCCTCGGCCGCGGGCCGCATCACCGGCAAGGGCAACCGCGCGGCGTCGCTGGCATAGGCCGACAGCCAACGGGCGCCCAGGGCATGGGTGGCGGGGTCTTGCATGCCGGCAGCGCGCGCCAAGATGCCGGCAATGGCCGCGGGGCCATGCGCCTCGATCTCGGGGACATGATGATCGGCCGCTTCGAACATGGCCTCGACCGTTTCGATCGGGGTCGACGCCGCGCGCGGGTCGGCATCGGCGGCTTCGGGTTCGAAATGGCGGATCAGCGCGGTGGCACGCGTGGACAGGCGTTCGGCCTCTTCGTGCAGGTTGCGGTGGAACCGCCCCCGCCAGACGGCATCCAGATCGGGTTCGCGCACCAAGATATCGGCCGTGGAACGGATGGCGGCCACGGTCGAAAGAACCTCGTGCATCGATTCGGCCAGGATCGGGTCATGGCCGATGCGGTCACGCAACCCTTCGACCACGGCTTCGAGCGCGGCGATGCGCTTTTGCTGCGCCGCGATCAGGGCGGCCCAGCCGGGAAAGCGACCGGCCATTTCATCGATGCGGTCAATTTCGGGGGCTGTGGCCCGTGCATCGGGCTGCTCGCGCGCCACGCTTTGCAACGCATCGTAAAGCGTGGCATCGGCCCCTTCGCTCAACTGTGCAGGTTCGACCGACAGCGCGCGGGCCAGTGCAACCAACAGCTTGCCCCCGATCCGGCGGCGATTGTGTTCGATCAGGTTGAGATACGAGGCCGAAATTCCCACCGCCTCGGCCAGAACGGCCTGCTTCATGCCCAAAACCAGCCGCCGTTCGCGGATACGGTTGCCGGTCAGCTGTGCGCGGCGCGGGGCCGAAGATATCGAAGCCATCATATTGCCCTGCCATGATCGGCATCATCTTAACAGGAAATCTGCGCCAGATGAATGGCTTATGTGGTGCTTTACAAAACGGCCCTGCGCCGCCGAAAGCCCCCGGCCGGATGGAAAAATACCATCGATTTTAGGCGTCGGCTGGTCGGCGCGATGCGATCTGGTATAACGCGATCCGGGATGGGGGCTTTCGTAGACCGGAGGCCGCGACATGGTCTTGCCTGTAGTTTCGCCGTCTGCCGGGCCGGGCGTCGGCCTGTCGGCTTGGGCACACGCCCCAAGCGCGGCAGGGGGTGTGGCACAGCCCGATCTGGGCCTTGCGGCGGTCACGGCGCTGGACGCCAGCCCCAAGATGCGCGCCGATCCCTGGCCGGCGCCGCCGCGCGACCCCGCCCCGCTGAAAGGCTTGGGCATTCCGCCACTGAACACCCGACAGGTGGGTGATTTCGACCGACTGGACGATCCGGTGCCGGCCATCGCCCGCTATGGCGCGCCGCCCGACACGACGGGCCCCGCGCAGTTCGATCACCGGCGCTAGAATGGCAACAGCCCCGGGGATCGCGCGCGCCCCGGGGCTGTGTGTTTTACGACAAAAATTGCGGCTCAGTTGGCCAGCGCCGCATCCGTGACGGCATGGGTCCATGCGCCCGCGGGTTCGGCGGTGATGACCGCGTCGCCGCCTTCCAGCAGCGTGCGCACCGTGCGGGCATAAGATGCCTCGTCCAGCCGCCCATCGCCGCCTTCCACCAACAGCGCGATCTCGCCCATCATCCGCTTTTGATGGGTTTCGGTCTGCGCGCCGGTTTCATCGTAATCCAGCACGATCATCGCCGCATCATCGGGGTTTTCCGCAGCCCAAGCCCAACCCTTCATCGAGGCGCGCACAAAGCGCGTCATCTTGTCGAAAAAGGCCGGATCGTTCAGATTGTCTTCCAGCACGTAAATGCCGTCTTCCAGCGTGTCCATGCCGTAATCCGAATAGCGGAAGGTCACCAATTCCTCCGGGCTGACGCCGGCATCGATGATCTGCCAGTATTCATTGTAGGTCATGGTCGAAATGCAATCGGCCTGACGCTGCAGCAGCGGATCGACGTTAAAGCCCGCCTGCAGCAGCGTGACCCCGTTTGCCGACCCGTCGACGGGAATACCCAGCTGGCTCATCCAGCCCATGAAGGGGTATTCATTGCCAAAGAACCAATGCGCCACCGTGTGACCGGCCAGATCGGCGGGTTCGGTGATGCCGCTGTCCTTCCAGCAGGTCAGCTGCAACCCCGAACGCACAAAGGGCTGGGCGATGTTGACGACCGGCAATCCGCGCTCGCGTGCGGCCAGGGCCGATGGCATCCAGTTCAGCATCGCATCCGCGCCGCCACCGGCCAAAACCTGCGGCGGTGCGATGTCGGGACCACCCGGCAGAATGGTCACATCCAGACCTTCTTCCTCGTAATAGCCGTTTTCCAGCGCGACGTAATAGCCCGCGAACTGGGATTGGGTGACCCACTGCAATTGCAGCTTCACCTCGTCTTGCGCTTGGGCCGCCCCCGCGACCATGCCCAGCGCCAGCGCCGGGATCAGTGTTCTTTTCATTGTCTTCCCTCCAGGTTGAACCATGATTTCAGTGCTTCAGCCCCGTCGTTGCGCCGGGTGCCAGAAGGTCAATTGCCGCTCGATCAGCGCCACAATTCCAAAAAACAGCGATCCCGCCACGGCGGCCACCGCAATTTCGGCCCAGACCATATCCATGGCCAGCCGCCCCATCTCGATCTTGATGCGGAAGCCCATCCCGACCGTGGGAGAGCCGAAAAATTCAGCAACAATCGCCCCGATCAGCGCAAGCGTCGTGCAGATTTTCAACCCGTTGAAAATGAACGGCAGCGCGGTCGGCAGCCGCAGCTTGAGCAGTGTCTGGGCATAGCTGGCGGCATAGGTGCGCATCAGGTCGCGCTGCATGGCATCCGATGCCTTCAGACCCTGCACGCAATTGACCAGCATCGGGAAAAACACCATCGCCACCACCACCGCCGCCTTCGACTGCCAGCCAAAGCCGAACCACATGACGAAAATCGGTGCCGTGCCCACGATGGGCAGGGCCGCGATGAAATTGCCGACCGGCAAAAGCCCCCGCTGCAAGAACGGCGACCGGTCCACCGCCAGCGCCATCACCAGCGCCCCGCCGCAGCCCATGGCGTAGCCCGCCAACGCGCCTTTCAGGATCGTTTGCTGGAAGTCGGCCCAAAGCGTCGCGGTTTCGGCCATCATCCGCGCCCAGATCGCAGAGGGTGCGGGCAGAATGACAAAGGAAATATCGTAAAGACGCACCGCCATTTCCCACAGGACCAACAGGGTCACGCCAAAGATCATGGGCACCGCGACGCGCAGCCCGCGCCCGATGGCCCGGCCAGCCAGGCCCGCGTTCACCGCCCAGGCGCCAAACCACACCGCCAGGATCAGCGCCAGCCGCGGATCGCCCGCCCAGGCCAGCGCGATCAGCACCGCGCCCAGCACCGGCAAGCCCCATGAAGGGATGTACAGCGCCCTCATGCCCGCGCCCCCATCCGCCGCAAAACGATCTTTTCCAGCCCCCCCAGCAGCATCACAAGGCCCGCCGCACAGATCGCGGCCATGAACAGCGCCGACCAGATCTGGATCGTCTGGCCGTAATAGCTGCCCGTCAAAAGCCGCGCCCCAAGCCCAAAGCGCGCCCCCGTGGGCAGTTCGGCCACGATCGTGCCCACAAGCGCCGCCGCGATCGACACCTTGAACGAGGTGAACAGGAACGGAACGGATGCGGGCAACCGCAGCTTCCAGAAGGTCTGGGGCCGGCTGGCCGAATAGGTGCGCATCAGGTCCAGATCCATCGCAAGCGGGCTGCGCAGCCCCGCCACCATGCCAACCACGACCGGGAAAAAGCTGAGATAGGCCGAAATCAACGCCTTGGGCACCAAAAGCTTGGTGTCTTCGCTGATCCAGCCTTGGTCGACGGCCGTGTTCAACGCCGGCAGGTTCGACACCACCACCACGATGATGGGCGCAATCGCCAGGATCGGAATGGTCTGACTGGCAATGGCCCAGGGCATGACGCTCAGATCCATGGCCCGGCTGTGCACAATGCCGATGGCCAGCAAGATACCCAGAAACCCGCCGATGACAAAGCCCAGGATCGTTGGCCAAAGCGTGTGGTAGGCGTGAAAGATCAAGTTGCGCGGGTTGCCCTGCAGCTGCCCGCGCCGCTCGCGCATCACGGGTTCGCCCACCGTGGTCGCCCAGATTTCCGCCGCGACCTGATGGGGTGCGGGCAACACCGGGCGTTCCTGGCGCAGCGTGTCGGCCAGGATCTGCATCGGCGTCAGCGCCACGCTCTGGCGCTGCGCCTGGTCCAGGGTCCAGGCGCGGTTCATCATCACGCTGGCGGCATACCAGATCGCAACGATGGCCAGAATGACCGTCAGCACCGGCAGCACGCTGCGCAAAACCCCGCCCAGCGCCCCACCCCCGCGCGTGGGCGATTGTGCGGCCGCCATGCTCATCCCTGCCCCCGCTCGGGCCAGACGATCAGCGCAACCGCCACGACCCCCAGCGCCAGACCGGCCGCCTGCAACGCCGTCGGGCGTTCGCCGAATAGGGTCAGACCCACGGCGCTGGCCAGCACAAGCTGCAACACGGCCGACACCGAGATGGCCACCGCCATGCCCGTCTCGCGCATCAGCCTGACCATCATCAGGTTGCCCAGCGTGTAAAGACACAGCGCGATCAGCAGCACCCAGGGTTTGGAATTGTCGACATAATGGCGCAGCGTCGCGCTGGCGGTCAGGAACACCAGCATCGCGCCCCCAAGCCAGAGGGTAAGACCCGCGCTCATGGCGTGCCCTCAGTCGTCATAGGCATGCCCCGCACGCAGCCCTTCGCGGACGCGATGCGCGATGGCCAGGAATTCCGGCGTGTCGCGGATATCAAGCGGGCGCTCGCGCGGCAGATCGCTTTCGATCACGTCGCTGATCCGGCCGGGCCGGGGCGACATGACGACGATCTTGGTCGACAGATACACCGCCTCGGGGATCGAATGGGTGACAAAGCCGATGGTCTTTTCCGTGCGCGCCCACAGCTGCAGCAGCTGTTCGTTCAGGTGATCGCGCACGATTTCATCCAGCGCGCCAAACGGTTCATCCATCAACAGGATATCGGCATCGAAGGCCAGCGCGCGCGCAATGCTTGCCCGCTGCTGCATGCCGCCCGACAGCTGCCAGGGAAATTTCTTGCCGAACCCTTCCAGATCAACGAGTTGCAGAACGTTTTTCACGCGACGTTCCTGTTCTGCCCGGTCAAAACCCATGATTTCAAGCGGCAGCGCGATGTTCTTTTCGATGGTCCGCCACGGGTACAGCCCCGCCGCCTGAAACACATAGCCATAGGCGCGGTTCTGGCGGGCCTGATCGGGGGTCATGCCATTGATGGTGATGCTTCCGCCCGTGGGCTGTTCCAGCGCCGCGATCACGCGCAGGAACGTGGTCTTGCCACAGCCGGACGGCCCGATGAAACTGACGAATTCGCCCTTGCCGATCGACAGGGATACATCCTTGAGCGCATGCACCGGACCATCATTGGTCTGAAACGTCAGATCAAGGTTTTTCGCCTCGATCACAGGCGCTTGCGCATCTTTATTCATGTCAGGTCGCCGGGCTGTCTGGGCCATTATACGCCCGTTGCCGGAATGCCGGAGCGTTCCACCGGACGGGGTGCTGTCAGCTCTTTCCAGGTGCTGAGCGCGCGATTGACCGTGCCGTTGCCGGGGCGCTTGACGAACTGGCCATGGCCTTCGCGGGTGCGCATCTCGCCATCGTGCACAGCGACATGCCCACGCGTCAGCGTAAAGCGCGGCAGGCCCTTGACCTTGTGCCCTTCGAAGACGTTGTAATCGATCGCCGATTGCTGGGTCTTGGCGGCAATGGTCTTTTCCTTCGTCGGGTCCCAGACCACGATATCGGCATCCGCGCCCACCAGGATCGCGCCTTTTTTCGGATAGCAATTCAAGATTTTGGCGATGTTCGTGGATGTGATCGCCACGAATTCGTTGGGCGTCAGGCGGCCCGTGGCCACACCATGCGTCCACAGCATCGGCATACGGTCCTCAAGCCCGCCGGTGCCGTTGGGGATCTTGGAAAAATCGCCGATGCCAAAGCGTTTCTGTTCGGTGGTAAAGGCACAGTGATCGGTCGCGACCACCGACAGCGAGCCCGACATCAGCCCCGCCCAAAGGCTGTCTTGGTGCTTTTTGTCGCGAAACGGCGGGCTCATGACGCGGCGCGCGGCATGGTCCCAATCGGGGTGGAAATATTCGCTTTCATCCAGCGTCAGATGCTGGATCAGGGGCTCGCCCCAGACCCGCTTGCCAAGGCTGCGCGCGCGCCGGATCGCCTCATGCGCGTCTTCGGACGAGACATGCACGACATAAAGCGGCACGCCGGTCATATCGGCGATCATGATCGCGCGGTTGGTGGCTTCGCCCTCGACCTGGGCGGGGCGGGAATAGGCATGCGCTTCGGGGCCGGTGTTGCCCGCCGCCAAAAGCTTGGCGGTCAATTCGGCAACCACATCGCCGTTCTCGGCATGGACCATCGCGATCCCGCCCAGCTCGGCCAAGCGGCTGAACGACGCGAACAGCTCATCATCATTGACCATGAGCGCGCCCTTGTAGGCCATGAAATGCTTGAAGCTGTTGATGCCCCGATCGGCGATCACGGTCTTCATCTCGTCAAAGACCTGTTCCCCCCACCAGGTGACCGCCATGTGATAGGAATAATCGCAATTGGCGCGGCCTGCCTTGTTGTCCCACATCTTCAGCGCGTCGAGCAGACCCTGGCCGGGGCTGGGCAGGGCGAAATCGACCACCATCGTGGTGCCGCCCGAAAGCGCCGCGCGGGTGCCGCTTTCGAAATCATCGGCCGAATAGGTGCCCATGAACGGCATTTCCAGATGGGTGTGCGGGTCGATGCCCCCCGGCATGACATAGCAGCCCGCCGCATCCAGAACGGTCGCACCTGTCAGGTTCGGCCCGATTTCGGCAATCTGCCCGCCTTCGATCTTCAGATCGGCCACATAGCTCAGATCGGCTGTCACGATCGTGCCGCCTTTGATTACCGTGCTCATCGCATCACCCCCCGGTTCGATGTTGGTCAGCTTGCCGGCGCGCGCACACAGATCATGCGGTCGTCGCGCGTCAACAGCGGCAGAAAGGTGGTTTCAACCGGCCCTTCGTACCGATACCAATAGCAGCCGTCGCTTTCGAGACGGGCCTGCGTCAGATCCTGACCCGGCGCCGCCAGCGCGCGAACGGTTTCGCTGATGGGCTGGGCCTCACCGTCGGGCGTGCCGACACAGGCCGACAGACCCATGATCATGACCGTGGCCAAGCCCGCCGCAGCGCCCCCGCGCATCATGTGACGATCTCCGCGGTCTCGAGAACGGCGTGAAACAAGACATTGGTTCCCGCCGCCGCCCATTCCGGGCTGATGTCTTCGGCCTCGTTATGGCTGAGCCCGCCCACGCAGGGGCACATCACCATCGCCGTCGGCGCCACGTCGTTGATCCAGCACGCGTCATGGCCGGCGCCCGACACGATATCCATGTGGGAATAGCCCAACCGTTCGGCCGCCCCACGGATCGCCGCCACACAGCCCGCATCGAACGCGGGCGGGTCGAACTGCCCGACGATCTGCGCCTCGAAGCTCACCCCGATATCGGCGCATATGCCGGGCGCGCGATCCATCAGCTCGGCCACCATGGCGTTCAGGGTCTCAAGGATATGGCTGCGGAAATCGACCGTGCAGACCACCTTGCCCGGAATGATGTTGCGCGAATTGGGATAGACATCGACATGCCCGATCGCGCCCACCGCCCCGGGCTGATGGGCCATCGCGATTTCGTGGACCAGCTCGGTCACCCGCGCCAGACCCCGCCCGGCATTGCGCCGCATGGCCATCGGCGTCGATCCCGTGTGGCTTTCCGTGCCGGTGATGGTGCATTCGATCCAGCGCAGCCCCTGCCCATGGGTGACGACGCCGATCTGCTTGCCCTCGGCCTCAAGGATCGGGCCCTGTTCGATATGCAGCTCGAAAAACGCCTTCATCGGCCGGTTGCCCACCGGTTCGCTGCCTTTCCAGCCGATCCGTTCCAGTTCATCGCCAAAGCGCTTGCCCTGTGCATCGACCCGGTCATAGGCCCAATCTTGCGTATGGCGCCCCGCAAAAACGCCCGACGCCAACATGGCCGGGGCGAAGCGGGTGCCTTCCTCGTTGGTCCAGTTGACCACGACGATGGGATGGCGTGTCTTGATGTTCAGGTCATTGAGCGTGCGGATCACCTCAAGCCCGCCCAGAACCCCCAGCACGCCGTCGTATTTGCCGCCCGTCGGCTGGGTATCCAGATGGCTGCCCATGTAGACGGGCAAGGCATCTGGGTCGGTGCCCTCGCGCCGGGCAAACATGTTGCCCATCTGGTCCACGCCCATGCGCAGCCCCGCCGCGGTGCACCAGCTTTGGAACAGCGCGCGGCCCTCGGCATCCTCGTCGGTCAGGGTCTGGCGGTTGTTGCCGCCCGCCACACCCGGCCCGATCTGGGCCATTTCCATCAGCGATTGCCACAGGCGTTCGCCGTCGATGATCATGTTCTTGCCGGGGGCCGACATTACATCTGCCTTTCAAGTCAATATTTTAGCGCGCTCTTTTAATGCAAACGTTTCAGAACGTCCGACAGCGTGCCAATCAACGTGTCGATATGCGACTTCTCGATGATCAGGGGGGGCGACATGGCGATGATGTCGCCCGTGGTGCGGATCATCACGTTGTGCTCATAGGCATCAAGGAAG
Source organism: Pseudomonadota bacterium (assembly GCA_041163945.1). Lineage (GTDB taxonomy): Bacteria > Pseudomonadota > Alphaproteobacteria > Rhodobacterales > Rhodobacteraceae > Roseicyclus. Next base: position 22,392 of record JBEAQJ010000167.1, on the reverse strand, counting down.
GCGCTGAACGCCCGCTTGGTCGGTTCGCCGGCAATGGGCTCCAGCTCGACGCCGGCGATCAGGCCCAGGTTGCGGATGTCGATGACATGCGGCAGCCCTTTGAGACTGTGCACCGCGTCCTCCCAATAGGGGGCGATCTCGGCGGCGCGTTCGAACAGCCCCTCTTCGCGGTAGGTCTCGAGCGTGGCCAGCCCCGCTGCCGAGGCGATGGGGTTGCCCGAATAGGTGTAGCCGTGGAACAGCTCGATCACATGCTCGGGACCATGCATGAAGGCGTCGTGGATTTCCTTCGTGGCCAACACCGCCCCCATCGGGATCACGCCGTTGGTCAGCCCCTTGGCGCAGGTGATCATGTCGGGCATGACGCCGAAGTAATCGGCCGCGAACGGCGCACCCAACCGACCAAAACCGGTGATGACCTCGTCGAAGATCAGCAAGATACCATGCTTGCGGGTCAGTTCGCGCAACCGCTGCAAATAGCCCTGGGGCGGGATCAGAACACCGGTCGAGCCCGCCACGGGCTCGACAATCACGGCAGCGACGGTTTCGGGGCCATGCAGCGCCACGATCCGTTCCAGTTCATCGGCCAGATCGGCGCCGTGTTCAGGCTGGCCGCGGCTAAAGGCATTTTTGCCGGGCAGATGGGTGTGGGGCAGATGGTCGACCCCGTTCAACAGCGTGCCGAAAAACTTGCGGTTGTTGACGATCCCCCCCACCGAGATGCCGCCGAAATTCACCCCGTGATAGCCGCGTTCGCGCCCGATCAACCGCGTGCGCGTGCCCTGCCCGATCGAACGCTGATAGGCGATGGCGATCTTGAGCGCGGTTTCCACCGCCTCGGACCCGGAATTGGTGAAAAACACATGCTCCATCGGCTGGGGCGCCATGTCGCGCAGGCGATTGGCCAGCTCGAATGCCTTGGGATGGCCCATCTGAAAGGCAGGGGCGTAATCCAGCTCGCCCGCTTGCTGGCGGATCGCTTCGACGATCTTGGGGCGGTTGTGGCCGGCGTTGCAGCACCAAAGCCCCGCAACACCATCCAGAACCTGCCGGCCATCGGCGGTGCGGTAATGCATGCGATCGGCCGAGACCAGCATCCGCGGCGCCTTCTTGAACTGGCGGTTCGCGGTAAAGGGCATCCAGAATGCCGACAGATCGTTGGGCACGGGGTTGGAACGGTCAAGCGCCATGGCGGCATTCCCTGTGTTGCCGATCCGTGCATGCGCCAGCGGATCGTTGAATTGTTTTTGACCAAATGGTCAATCGGACGCTAGAAGAGGCGCTGTGCCAGTCAACGGCCCGCGCCGAAATTCTCGGTCAGTGCGCGCACAAAGACAAGGCAAATGATGCCCGCATGGGCCGGGCTGCCCGATGGCTGGGCAGTGGGCGAAACGGGGCTTGTGCCGGGCGGGGCCACGCGCTCAGATACGCGCATGGGACAGCACAAACCACGCAGCCGCATCCAGCGGCAAAATCGCGAAACCATCCTTGAAGCAGCGCTTGCGGTGTTTTCCCAACATGGCTTTCGGGGGGCGACCCTTGACATGATCGCGGCGCAGGCGGGCCTGTCAAAGCCGAACCTGCTTTATTATTTCCCCTCCAAGGAAGCGATCCATGTCAGCTTGCTCAGCCAGTTGATGGATACCTGGCTGGCGCCGCTGCGGGCGTTGAACCCCGATGGCGACCCGATTGCCGAATTGCGCGCCTACATGCGGCGCAAACTGGAACTCAGCCGCGATTATCCGCGCGAATCGCGGCTTTTCGCCAATGAAATCATCCAGGGCGCCCCGCGTATCGAACATGCGCTGGCCACCGACCTGAAGGCGCTGGTCGATGAAAAGTCGGCCGTGATCCGGGGCTGGTCCGCGGCCGGGCGCATCGCCGATGTCGACCCGCATCACCTGATCTTCTCGATCTGGGCGCTGACCCAGCACTATGCCGATTTCGATGTTCAGATCCGCGCCGTGCTGGGCGCGAACCGCGATCCCCTGACCGAGGCCGAGGGCTTTCTGGACCGGCTGTTCACCCGGCTTCTTGCGCCCTGATCTTAGGGGCCCGCCAAGGGCGCGCCGGGCTGCGCGCCGCTGGCGGCCGGGTCATTCGGCGGCCGTGCGCGTGGCGGGGTTGTTGGGATGGGTCGTCCAATTGGCATATTCATCCGAAACGGTCGCACCCGTGCGCGGATCGATGCTGCCTGCGGGCATGCGCTCCATGGTGATGCAGTTCTCGACCGGGCAGACATTGACGCACAGGTTGCAGGCCACGCATTCGTCATCCATCACCTCGAACACGCGGTCCGGCGACATCGAAATGGCCTGATGGCTGGTGTCTTCGCAGGCCGCGTAGCAGCGGCCGCATTTGATGCAGGCGTCCTGATCGATGCGCGCCTTGGTGACGAAGTTGAGGTTCAGATACTGCCAGTCGGTCACATTGGGGGTGGCACGCCCGATCAATTCGGACAGCGCCAGATCCTTTTCATCCAGATACTGCGACAGGCCCGAAATCATTTCCTGCACGATCTTGAAACCATAGGTCATGGCCGCGGTGCAGACCTGCACATTGCCCGCCCCAAGCGCCAGGAATTCGGCCGCATCTCGCCAGGTGGTCACCCCACCGATGCCCGAAATCGGCAATCCGCGCGTCTGCGGATCGCGGGCAATCTCGGCCACCATGTTCAAGGCGATGGGCTTGACCGCCGGCCCGCAATAGCCGCCGTGGCTGCCGCGCCCGTCGATCGAGGGTTCGGGGCTGAAACTGTCGAGATTGACCGAGGTGATCGACGACACCGTGTTGATCAGGCTGACGGCATCGGCGCCCCCCTGTTTCGCGGCGCGCGCGGGATAGCGGATGTCGGTGATGTTGGGCGTGAGCTTCACGATCACGGGCATGCGGGTGTTTTGCTTGCACCAGCGCGTGACCATTTCGATGTATTCGGGCACCTGCCCCACCGCTGCGCCCATGCCGCGTTCGGACATGCCGTGCGGGCAGCCGAAATTCAGCTCAATCCCGTCGGCCCCGGTGTCTTCGACCAGCGGCAGGATCGCCTTCCAGGCCTGTTCTTCGCACGGCACCATCAGGCTCACGATCATCGCGCGGTCGGGCCAATCGCGCTTGACCTGCTTGATTTCGCGCAGGTTCACCTCGAGCGGGCGGTCGGTGATCAGCTCGATGTTGTTCAGACCCAGCAAGCGGCGATCGGCCCCCCAAACAGCGCCATAGCGCGGGCCGCTGACATTGACGATCGGCGGGCCGGCTTCGCCAAGGGTTTTCCAAACCACCCCGCCCCAACCCGCACGAAAGGCGCGCACGACATTATAGGCCTTGTCCGTCGGCGGCGCAGAGGCCAGCCAGAACGGATTGGGCGATTTGATGCCCAGAAAATCGCTGGAAAGGTCTGCCATGGTTCCGGTCTCCCCTTTTGCGCTTGTGCGAATTTCCGTCCGAAAATTCGCGTCCTCCGTTTATTCGTACGAATAATCGCTTTGGCCCGTCAGGCATGCGTGGATGTCTTCGGCCGCGTCGCGGCCTTGGGCAACAGCCGTCACGGTCAGATCGGCGCCACCTGCCGCGCAATCCCCGCCCGCCCAGACGCGCGGTTGGTTCGTGCGCCCGGCACCCGTGATCTTGATCTTGCCGCCGTCGATGGCCAGCCCATCCGGGGCCCCTGACAGCGTTTGGCCAATGGCCTTGAGCACCTGGTCGGCCGGCATGTCAAAGGTTTCGCCCGTGCCGATCAGATCCCGGCCCGCGCTGCGCGTGTATTCGACCCGGACCCCTGTCACCGCCCCATTGCCCAAGATCGCCACCGGCAGGGCATTGCACAGGATCTGCACGCCCTTGGCGGCGGCCAGATCCTGTTCGTAGGGGCTGGCGGGCATGGCGGCGCGGTCGCGGCGATAAAGGATCGTCACGCTTTCGGCCCCCAGAAGCTTGGCCTGGACCGCGGCGTCGATGGCCGTCATGCCGCCGCCGATCACCACCACGCGGCGCCCGACGGGCAGTTGAGACAGATCGCCCGCCTGCCGCAGATCCGCAATGAAATCGACCGCGTCGCGCACGCCGGCCCGCGTCGCGCCTTCGGCGCCCAACGCGTTCACGCCGGCAAGCCCCACCCCGAGAAACACCGCATCATAATCGGACTGCAGCGCCGCAAGCGTCAGATCCGGCCCCAGCGCCCGATCGGTGTGCAAGCGGATGCCACCGATCTGCATCAGCCAATCCAATTCGGCCGCCGCGAACCCATCGGTCGCCTTGTAGTGCGCGATCCCGTATTCGTTCAGCCCGCCACCCTTGGGGCGCGCATCGAACAGATCCACGCCATGCCCGTGCATCGCCAGACGATGGGCGCAAGCCAGCCCCGCGGGGCCCGCCCCCACGACGGCCACTCGCTTGCCCGTGGATGGCGCGCGGGCAAAGGGATGCTGGCCCGTCGCCATCAACCGATCCGTGGCATAGCGCTGCAACCGGCCGATTTCGACCGGCTTGCCCTCGGCCGCTTCGCGCACGCAGGCCTGTTCGCACAGCGTTTCTGTGGGGCAGACGCGGGCGCACATGCCGCCCAGGATGTTTTGATCCAGGATCGTTTTTGCCGCGGCTTCGGGCGTGCCGGTGGCGATCTGGCGGATGAACAGCGGAATGTCGATCGTGGTGGGGCAGGCCGTGATGCACGGCGCGTCATGGCAGAAATAGCAGCGATCCGCCGCCACAAGCGCTTCGTGCGGATCGAACGGCGCGTGCAAATCGGCGAAATTGGTCGCAAGCGCATCCGGCCCAAGCCGGGCGGGCACGATACCGGGGGTAAAGGGGCTGTTGGTCATCGGCAGATCTCCGTGCGCGCGCAAGGCTGGCTGTCGTTGCCACGCTGTCACGGGTGCATTTTTTTATCAAACGGTAAATTTATTTCGACCCACGGCAAACCGCAGTTTTCGGGCCGGCTGTCCGCACTGTGCCGAAAAATCAGGCACGCCCGCCGCAGGCCGGCACGGGATCGGGCCGCAAAAGCCGTGCCAAAGGATGAAGGATCGGGTTTTCCCCGGCCAAACCCTGCGCTATAGCCATGCGACAGCCGGCGGTTCAGACATTGCCGGGCAAGGGGCATGGGCCCGCGCCATCGCGGCCCCCACATGCGAGGACAAAGATGAGCGACAAGACGGATGCAACGCGCGCCAATGACGTGGCCTTTATCGAGGCGTTGGCCGAGCTTTTGCGCAAGAACGAACTCAGCGAACTGCATGTCAAACGGGAATATGGCGAACATGACTGGCTGAACGTGCGCGTGGCCCGTCACACCGCGATGATGCCCGCCCCGGTGCAGATGATGGCCCCTGCCGCAGCCGCCCTGGCCGCACCCGCCGCCGCCGCCCTGCCCGCTGCCGCCGCGCCCGCCGCGATCGAAGACCCCGCCCAGGCGCCTGGCGCGGTGACCTCGCCGATGGTGGGCACCGTCTATCTTCAGGCCGAACCCGGCACCAAGGCCTTCGTGTCGGTCGGCGACCGGGTGAGCGAGGGGCAGACCCTGTTGATCGTCGAGGCGATGAAAACCATGAACCAGATCCCCGCCCCGCGGGCGGGCGTCGTCAAACGCATCCTTGTCGAAGATGGGGCGCCGGTCGAATACGGCGCGCCGCTGATGATCATCGAGTAGGCGGGGCGCCCCATGTTCAAGAAGATCCTCATCGCCAACCGTGGCGAGATCGCGTTGCGCGTCATCCGGGCGGCGCGCGAGATGGGGGTGGCCACCGTCGCGGTCCATTCCACCGCCGACAGCGACGCGATGCACGTGCGCATGGCCGACGAGGCGATCTGCATCGGCCCGCCGCCCAGCCCGCAATCCTACCTGTCGATGCCCGCCATCATTTCGGCCTGCGAGATCACGGGCGCCGAGGCGATCCACCCCGGCTATGGCTTCTTGAGCGAAAATGCCAGCTTCGTGCAGGCGGTCGAAGATCACGGGATCAAGTTCATCGGCCCCTCGGCGCAGCATATCCGCCTGATGGGCGACAAGATCACCGCCAAGGACACGATGAAAAAGCTGGGTGTGCCCTGCGTGCCGGGCTCCGAGGGGGGGGTGGCCACGCTGGATGCCGCCTTTGAGGTCGGGCGCAGCGCGGGCTATCCGGTGATCGTCAAGGCCACCGCCGGTGGCGGCGGGCGCGGCATGAAACTGGCCCGGTCCGAGGCCGAGATGGAGACCGCCTTTCGCACCGCCCGCACCGAAGCCAAGGCCGCCTTTGGCAATGACGAGGTGTATATCGAGAAATATCTGGGCCGCCCCCGCCATATCGAGGTGCAGGTTTTCGGCGACGGCCGTGGGCGGGCGGTGCATCTGGGCGAACGCGATTGTTCGCTGCAGCGGCGCCACCAAAAGGTCTTCGAAGAGGCCCCCGGCCCGGCAATCGATGCCGAAACCCGCGCCCGGATCGGCGCGACCTGTGCCAAGGCGGTGGGCGATCTGGGCTACGAGGGCGCGGGCACCATCGAATTCCTGTACGAAGACGGGGAATTCTTCTTCATCGAGATGAACACCCGCCTGCAGGTCGAACACCCCGTGACCGAGGCGATTTTCGGCGTGGATCTGGTGCGCGAACAGATCCGCGTGGCCGCGGGCCTGCCGATGTCGTTCGAACAAGACAAGCTGGCCGTCAACGGGCACGCCATCGAAGTGCGGATCAACGCCGAGAAGCTGCCGAATTTTTCGCCCTCGCCCGGCCGGATCAGCCAATACCATGCGCCGGGGGGTTTGGGCGTGCGGATGGACAGCGCGATTTACGACGGCTACCGCATTCCACCCTACTACGACAGCCTGATCGGCAAGCTGATCGTGCATGGCCGCGATCGACCCGAGGCCTTGGCGCGGCTGCACCGCGCGCTGGGCGAGCTGATCATCGACGGGATCGACACCACCATTCCGCTGTTTGACGCGCTGTTGGCCGAACCGGCCGTGCTGTCGGGTGATTACACCATCCATTGGCTCGAGGGCTGGCTTGCCGAGAATTTCGGCTGATCTTCCCCGGCCGGGCGCACCGATCGACCCGGCCGCCATTCCGACCCTGCCCATCGGCGGTGTCGTGGTGGACATGGGCGGGGAATTGCCGCCCGCAAGACTTTTGCGCTTTCCACAAGACTTTCCCGGCCCCCGGTCTATCTGGCCCGGTATGGCACATGACATGCTCAGCCCGGTGCGCCCGGTGCTGTCGCCGGAACTGATGATACGGGCCTACGCGGCCGGCATTTTTCCAATGTCGGACGGCGCGGACCAGCCGGGTATTTTCTGGGTCGACCCGCAGCGGCGCGGTGTCTTTCCGCTGAACGGGTTCCATGTCTCGCGCTCGCTGCGGCGCAGGTTGGCCCGCGGCGGCTACGAGATCACCGTCAACCGCGATTTCCCCGGCGTGATCGCGGCCTGTGCCGACCGCCCCGAAACCTGGATCAATACCGAAATCTTCGGCACCTACCTGTCGTTGCATGCACAGGGGCATGCCCATTCGGTCGAGGTCTGGATCGATGGCGCATTGGCCGGCGGCGTGTTCGGCGTGGTGCTGGGGGCCGCGTATTTCGGGGAATCGATGTTTTCGCACCGCACCGATGGATCCAAGATCGCGCTGGCCCATCTGATCGACCGGCTGCGCATGGGCGGGTTTCAACTGTTCGACACCCAGTTCACGACCGAGCATCTGATGAGCCTTGGCGCGATGGAAATCTCGCGCGCGGATTACCGGCGGCAATTGCAGCTGGCCATCACCTCGCCCGCCGATTTCTTCGCGATCGATCGGGCCGCGACCACAGATCGCTAGGCGCGATCACTCGGCCCAACAGCGCAACACCCAGACATCATAGCGCGGATGTTCCAGCGCGTTCAGCACCGGCGATGACGCGATCATCCAGCCTTCGAACAGCGGCACGCCTTGCTGATCGGTGATGTCAAGATAGGCATAGGCATCCGACGCCGGATCGTCGCTGGGATAGCGACATTCGCGAACGTGAACCTCGATGCGTCCGTAAATCGCCGTTTCGCCCACGCGCAGCTCCACATCCGTGGGCTGGCCCAGCATCCGGTCAAGCGCGCGCAACACGATGCGATTGGCCTGCGCCGTCTGGGGTTGGCTGATCGATGTGATGGGGGTGGCGGTGTCGGGAAAGGCGGGCATGCCAGCCTCAGCTGGGGCGGGCAGCGACAGGGGCACCGCCGCGCTGCCGTCCGGCGCCAGGCCGCCATCGGGATCCAGCGCCGGCGCCGGCAGGCCCAAGCCACCCAGCGGCAGCTGGAACCCCTCGATCGGTCGGTCGCCGTAGGAATCGAATTGCTGGCCCGGCGCGGGGGCAGCCCAAAGCACCAGAGCCGCCGCCACAGCCGCTGTGGTGGTGCGCATCACTCTGCGCCATCCCCCGCCACGAAGCGCATCAACAACGTCACAAGGCTGACCGAGCTTTGCGTGTCGGTGATCCGGTCGCCAGGGGCGTAGTTGAACGGTGATCCGCCGGGAATGATCTCGACAAAGCTGCCCCCCAGCAAACCCTCGGAGGCGATGGTGACGGCGCTATCGTCGGGCAGCAAGATATCGTCGCGCAGGCTAAAGGTCATCTCGGCGCGGAAGGTTTCGGGGTTCAGGACCATACCCGTCACCGTGCCCACCCGGACCCCGGCCATGCGCACCTCGGTGCCGACCGCAATGCCCTCGGCGCTGCGAAACGACGCGGCCATGGCATAGCTGCCCCCGGCCGGGCCGCTGTCGGAGCTGCCCGCGGCGTAAAAGAAAAAGCCGGTCGCCACAGCCAGAACGGCGGCGCCGACAAGAACCTCGGTGATGGTGTTATTCTGCGTGGACATGCCCAATGCCTCTGGTCATTGCCCGCTTATGGCCCGAAGACGGCCGCGATCCAAGGGGGCGCTTTGCCCTTGGGCCGTTTTCCTGCCGACGGGCGGCGGTCAATCAGGCGTCCAGGCCTCGTAGTCGCGGCGATCGCTGGGGGCGGCCCGGCGGATCGAGCCGGCCGGCAGATGGGCGGCCGCGGTTCCGGTCAGGTTCGGCAGGTGCGGCTTTTCCCATGCCTTGTGGGCAACCGGGGTTTCGCTGGGCGCTGCATCCCATGTGTGGTGCAGCCAACCGTGCCAATCGGCATCCACGCGGCTGGCCTCGGCTTCGCCATTGTAGATCACCCAGCGCCGCGCACCATCCTTGGACCGGTAAAAGACATTGCCCTGCGCGTCCGTGCCCACCTTGACCCCATGGCGCGCGGTGAACAGCTGGGTGCCGATGGTCTGGCCGTTCCACCAAGTGACAAGGCGCGTAAGAAAGCTGAGCATATGCAGGCCCTTTCGGGGTTGCGGATCGGATGTCACGGGTTCTGCCCGATGTGGCGCGGGCCGTCCAGTGCCATGCGGTCGCGTCTGCGGGCCGCGCGCCGCCGGGCGGGGCGGCACCGGAACGCCGCGCGATCCCTTGCGCCGCCGCCTGGGGTCGGGGCGGTTGTTCCACCGGCCGGCCCGCGCAGCGGACGGGCGTCGGACAAGGCGCGGGGCTTTGAACCGCGCGGTCTTTTCTCTGTGGGCAGCGATTGCCGCGCCCCGGGCATTGGCCTAAGCCTAGGCGCAACACCACCACCACAAGGGGACAGACCCATGACCGACGGCCCAAGCTACGGTTTCGACACGCTGCAAATCCATGCAGGCGCCCGGCCCGACCCCGCCACCGGGGCCCGGCAAACGCCGATCTACCAGACAACCGCCTATGTGTTTCGCGATGCCGAACATGCGGCGGCGTTGTTCAACCTGCAGGAGGTCGGATACATCTATTCGCGCCTGACCAACCCGACCGTGGCCGTGCTGCAGGAACGCATCGCCACGCTGGAGGGCGGCGTGGGGGCGGTGTGCTGTTCGTCGGGACATGCGGCGCAGATCATGGCGCTGTTTCCGCTGATGGCGCCGGGGCGCAACATCGTGGTCTCGACGCGGCTTTACGGCGGCACCGTCACCCAGTTTTCGCAGACGATCAAACGCTTTGGCTGGTCGGCGAAATTCGTCGATTTCGATGATCTCGGCGCTGTGGCCGCGGCGATCGACGACGACACCCGCGCCGTGTTCTGCGAAGCGATCGCCAATCCGGGGGGGTATATCACCGATCTGCGGGCCGTGGCCGATGTGGCCGATGCCGCCGGTGTGCCGCTGATCGTCGACAACACGACCGCCACGCCCTATCTGTGCCGGCCGATCGAACATGGCGCCACGCTGGTGGTGCATTCGACGACCAAGTACCTGACCGGCAATGGCACGGTCACGGGCGGCTGCGTGGTCGATTCGGGGCGCTTCGACTGGTCGGCCAGCGACAAGTTCCCATCGCTTTCGGCGCCGGAACCGGCCTATCACGGGCTGCGGTTCCACGAAACCTTTGGCCCCTTGGCCTATACCTTTCACGGCATCGCCATCGGCTTGCGCGACTTGGGCATGACGATGAACCCGCAAGCCGCCCATTACACGCTGATGGGGATCGAAACCCTGTCGTTGCGCATGGAGCGGCACGTTGAAAATGCGGTCAAGATCGCCCAGTGGCTCGAAGCGGATCCGCGCATTTCCTATGTGACCTATGCCGGGCTGGCATCTTCGCCCTATTTCGAGCGCGCGAAAGCCGTCTGCCCCAAGGGGGCGGGGGCCTTGTTCACCTTTGCCGTCAAGGGGGGCTACGAGGCCTGCGTGCGGCTGGTCGATTCCCTGGAAATCTTCAGCCATGTCGCCAATCTGGGCGATACGCGCAGCCTGATCATCCATTCGGCGTCGACCACCCATCGCCAGTTGACGCCGGAACAGCAAAAGGCGGCCGGGGCCGCGCCGGATGTCGTGCGCGTGTCCATCGGGATCGAGGATGCCGATGACCTGATTGCCGATCTTGATCAGGCGCTCGCGCGCGCGGCGGGCTGAGCCATCGGGCATGGGCCACGGCCGGCCCTGCCGTTTGGCGACAGCCGGCCATGACCCAAAATCCGCCGAAGGGCCACCAACGCCTCGGGGAAGTGTTTTCCCCGGGGCGTTTGTGTTGTAGATCGGATCATGCCGGGGCCGGATGGGGCCCGGATCCATCTGGAAGACGACTGGGGTCGGATGTGAGCGTCGATTTCGCGCTGTTCTTGTCACCGCAAGGCATTGCGCTGGCCCATCGCCAGCTTGCAGGCCATTGGGCGCTGATCGGCGAAGCGCAGCCCGACAGCCCGGATCTGGCCGCGGAAATGGCCGGGTTGAAACAGATGGTGGATGCGCGCGGCGGTGCCGCTTCGGGCGTGATCCTGGTTTTGCCCGATGACCAGATCCTCTACACATCGTTCATGGCCCCGGTGCACGACCCCGATCTGGTCGCGGCGCGCATCGCCGAGGGGCTGGATGGGCTGACGCCCTATGCCGTGGCCGATCTGGTCCATGACTGGCGCCCGATCGAAGCCGACCGCGTGAAGGTGGCGGTGATCGCCAAGGAAACGCTGGACGAGGCGGCGGGCTTTGTCGCCGCCCACGGGTTTGTCAGCGCCGGCTTCATCGCGATGCCCCCGGCGGAACGTTTTCCCGGCGTGCCCATCTTTGGCCCGGCGCCGCAGGGCTTTGCCGAACATGCCGCCGGACTGGCCTTTGGGCCCGATGCTTGGGTTGCGCCCGCAGATGACGCGCCATCGGCAGAACCGGCCGAAGCCGAAGACGCGAAGGGCATGGAAGGCATGGCCGAGATGGCCGAACCCACCGTGCCGGACACGGCCCCAGATGGGCCGCTGACCGCGCCCGCGCCGACCACCGCAACGGACACAGACACAGGCACAGACACAGACAAGACAGCCCCAGACACCACCGGGGCGGCCGACGCTGCCGCGGGCGCCGCTTCGGGCTTGGCCGGGCCGGCGGCGGATCCGACACGCGAGGAATCAGCGGCGGATCCGACGCCCGGGGAATCGGCGGCGGAACACCCCGCTGTCGACACTGAAGTTGAGGCTGAAGCTGAAGCTGATGCCGACGACGCGCCGCAGACAAGCCTTGCCGCGATCCTCGATCTGACGCTGACGCAGCCCATACGCCCCGTTGACGCCACCGAGGATGCGGACCCGAAGGGCGAAATCGAAACGGGAACGGACCCCGAAACCGGAACCGAGCCAGGCGCGACACCGGAAACGGCAGCCCCGCCTGCGACGGAACCGGCATCCAGCCCCATCGCGGCGCGCGGCAAGATCGACCGCCCCGGCCCGGATGGGCGCAACCTGACGGCGGAAAAACCGGGCGTGCGGCCGGCGCGCGGGCCGAAAACGGGTGTTGCCGCGCCCGCCGCCCCCCCCGCGGACCCCAGCCGCCGCCCTGCCGAAGACCCGCCGCTGCTTGGCTTTGGCGCCCGGCGCGGGCGCGCACCAAAACCGGACGGCGAAACCGGCGCGCTGGTGTCGCGCCGCCGGGGTCGTTTGGGGTTCGGCACCTTTGCCGATGCCGACCCGATCCGCGACCCGGCCCGCGACCCGGCATCAGACGCCGCCGCGACGCTGCCGCCGGACACACCCGCCGCACCCAATCAGGCCAGCAAACTGGCCGCGCAACTGGCCCGTCTGCGCGAGGTCAGCAAGCGCCGCCCCAAGGCCGATCCGGCCACGGACGGCCCGTCCGGTCTGCCTGCTGCTGCGGCACTCACCAAGCCCGGCGATGGCGTGATCGGGGGCGCAGATCACGGCGGACCAGCCCCGGCAGAGCCGGGCCCGCGCGCATCGGTCGATGCCACCCTGACGGCCCCCGCCCCGCGCCCGGTTCCGCCCACAACCCGGCCCAGTGCGGCCGATGCCGTCTTTACCGCCGGGCTTCTGGCGCGCAAACCCACGGCCGCGCCCGGCCCATCGATGCGCACCGGAATGATCCTGACGCTGGCCTTGCTGGTGCTGTTGATCCTGATCGCGCTGTGGTCGGTGTTTTTCCTGCCGCAAAGCCCGATGGCGCGCCTGTTTGGCAGTGGCGGGGGCTCAAGCCCCGCGGATGTGGCCGAGGCCACGCCCATGCCCCCCGCGGCGGTTGCGGGCCTGATGGGCGACAAGGCACCAGAACCCGACCCCGAAGCGCTGGCAGATGCCGGTGAGGCGGATCTTGCGGACACATCGCCCGCATCGCCCCCCCTGCCCGCTCTGGCGGCGGCGGAGGGGGCGCTGCCCGATATCGACGCCGATCTGGATCTGCCGCCGCTGCCTCAGCCACCCGAGGTGGTCTTGCCCTCGCTGGAAGATACCGAGCGCATCTATGCCCAGGATGGCATCTGGCCGCGTCCGCCCGATCCCCCGTCTTTCAGCCCGTTCGCGCTGAGCGACGATATCTACATCGCCTCGATCGATCCCGACATCACCGCCCTTGATGCCGTGGCGCTGGCCGATCCCCGCATCAACATCGCGGAAATCCTGCGCCGCGTGCCGCCGCCCCCGCCGTTCGGCGCGCAGCTTGAACGGGACGCCCGCGGCCTGATCGCAGCCACGCCCGAGGGGGTTTTGACACCCGAAGGCGCGTTTGTCGTTTTGGGCCGCCCAAGCGTGGTGGCCCCGCCCCGCCCGCGCGAGGTCGCGACCGCAGACCTGGCCTTGGCCGCGCCCGAGACGCCCGCCGTGCCGGTGGTCGATGCCGCGCTTGCCAGCTTTGTCCCCCGCCCCCGCCCCGGCGATCTGGTCGAAACCCGCGAACGCCAGCTGCTGGGCGGGCTGACCGTGCAGGAATTGTCGGGCCGCCGCCCCGAACCGCGCCCGCTATCGGCGCAAGATGCCGCGGCGCGCGCCTCGCTCTTTCCCGGCGCAGGCGACGCCGGCAACGCGGCCCCCGCGGGGGCGGCGGTCGCCGTATCCGAGCGCGCCGTTGCCAGTTCACGTGTGCCGCGCCTGCGACCGGCCACCATCGCCGATATGGTGGCCGAGGCAACGCGCGGCGGGGCCCAGATCACCGCAGCGGCGGCCACCACCATCGCGCCGCCGCCCTCGATCCCCACCAACGCCGATGTGGCGCGCGTGGCCACGGCGCGCAACGAAATCCGCCTGCGCGACATCAACCTGATCGGGGTGACGGGCACGCCATCCAATCGCAGCGCGCTGGTGCGTCTGCCGTCAGGGCGCTTCGTGCGCGTCAGCGTGGGTGACACGCTGGATGGCGGGCGCGTGGCCGCCATCGGTGAAAGCTCGCTGCAATATGTGGTCAATGGTCAAAACGTGACCCTGGACATACCGGGCTGACCGGCTGGTTACAGCAAGACCAACGTGGCCAGACCCAGAAAGGCCAGAAACCCCACCACATCGGTCACCGTGGTCACGAAGGCCCCCGATGCCAGGGCCGGATCGATCTTGAGCCGGTCGAGCAACACCGGGATCACGATGCCGGCCAAACCCGCGACCAGCAGGTTGATCACCATCGCTGCGGCGATCACCGCGCCGAGCGCCGGGCTGGAAAACCACAAAAAGCCGACAAGGCCCATCACCACGGCAAAGGCGACGCCGTTGATCAGACCCACGACGCCCTCGCGCCACACCACCCGCAGCAGGTTCGAGCGCGTCAGGTCGCGCGTGGCCAGCGCACGCACCGCCACCGTCAGGGATTGCGTGCCCGCATTGCCGCCCATCGACGCCACGATGGGCATCAGCACCGCCAAGGCGACGATCTGGGCCAGCGCCTGTTCGAATTGCGCAATCACCCCCGAGGCGACGATGGCCGTGATCAGGTTGACCATCAGCCAGGGAAAGCGTTGCCGCGTGGTTTCCAGCACCCGGTCCGACAGGCTCGATTCCTCGCCCACACCGGCCAGTTTCAGCAGGTCTTCGCCCGCGGCCTGATCCAGCACGGTCATCGCATCATCAATGGTGATCACCCCCACCAATCGGCCATCCCCATCCACGACCGGGGCCGAGATCAGGTGATACTGGTTGAACGCATAGGCCACGTCATCTTCGTGCTGGGTCGCGGGAATGGTGCGAAAACTGTCTTCGGTGATGGTTTTCAGCGCCGTGTTGCGCGGCGCGGACAAAAGCCGGCCCAGCGTGACATAACCCACGGGCTTCAAGCGCGGGTCGGTCAGAACCACGTGGTAAAACTGCTCGGGCAGATTGGCCTTGTCGCGGCGCAAGTGGTCGATCATGTCGCCCACGGTCCAGTGTTCGGGCGCATGGACCACCTCGCGCTGCATCAGGCGGCCGGCCGATTCCTCCGGATAGGCCAGCGCCTGCTCGACGGCGACACGGTCGGACGGGTCGAGCACATCGAGAATCGCCTCGATCTGGGCATCTTCCAGGTCTTCGACCAGATCGACCACATCGTCGCTGTCCAGATCGCGCACCGCATCGGCCAGCACGTCGTCGGGCAACAGCGCGATCACCTCTTCGCGCAAACCCCAATCAAGATCGGACAGCACATCGCCGTCGATCCCCCGCGACCAGAGCGCCAGCCAGGCCGCCCGCTCGGCATCCGAGACCTGTTCCAGAAGATCGGCGATATCGGCGGGGTGAAGCGGCGCCATCAGGGCGTCGATCCCCGCCACATCGCCCAAGGCCACCAGCGCCTTGAGCTGACCGCGCAATCCGCCGGTCAGGGCATAGACATCATGGTAGGAACCGGCATCGCGGGGGGCTGCGTCACTGTCCTGGCTTGCCATCTGCGCCCCCTTTCTTGCCTGTCATCGCCGCACCGAGGCGGCGATCGCCGCGGATTTGCCCCTAACATAGCGCGCCCGACCGGGCTATCACGCACCCATCACGAGGTGTCACAGGAAAAGACCCACGATGACCGAACGGCTGATCCTTGGTCAAACGCTGGCCCTGCGGGGCGACCCGTTGCGCGATGGGCTGGACGTGGCCCGCCATGACCCCCGCGGCGCTGTGCTGATCCGCGACGGAAAGATCGCGGCCATCGGGCCGGCCGATGATCTGCGCGCCCGCCACCCCCAGGCGCCCATCACCGATCATGGGGCGGGGCTGATCTTGCCCGGTTTCATCGACGCGCATGCCCATTATCCGCAAACCGCCATCATCGCGTCATGGGGCAAGCGGTTGATCGATTGGCTGAACACCTACACCTTCCCCGAAGAGGCGCGCTTTGCCGATCCCGCCTATGCCGCGGCGGTTGCGTCGCGCTATTTCGACCTGTTGCTGGCCCACGGCACGACGACCGTGGCCAGCTACGCCACCATCCACCCCGCCAGCGTCGACGCATTTTTTGCCGAGGCTCGGGCGCGCGGCCTGCGGGCGCTTGCGGGCAAAACCTGCATGGACCGCGACACGGCCCCGGCTTACCTGCGTGACACGGCCCAATCGGCCTATGACGACAGCAAGGCGCTGATTGCCCGCTGGCACGGCATCGACCGGCTGTCCTATGTCATCACGCCGCGCTTTTCGCCGACCTCGACCCCCGACCAGCTGCAGGCGCTGGGCGCGCTTTGGGCCGAACACCCCGATTGCCTGATGCAGACCCACCTGAGCGAACAGACCGATGAAATCGCTTGGGTGAAATCGCTCTATCCTGCGGCGCGCGATTATCTCGACACCTACGAGATGCATGGGCTTTTGGGGCCGAATGCGCTGTTTGGTCATGCCATCCATCTTGAAGCGCGCGAAATCGACCGCCTGGCCGAGGTCGGCGCGGCGCTGGTGCATTGCCCCACCTCCAACAGCTTCATCGGATCGGGCCTGTTCGACATGGGTCTGGCGGCGCGGCTGCGTGTCGGGCTGGCCACCGACACCGGCGGCGGCTCATCTTTTTCGATGCTGCGCACCATGGCGGCGGCCTATGAAATCGGCCAGCTGCGCGGGCAAGCGCTGCATCCGGCCGCGTTGTTGTGGCGCGCCACCGGCGGGTCGGCCGATGCGTTGGGGCTGGGCGCGCGGATCGGCCGGCTTACCCCCGGCCACGAGGCCGATCTGGTGGTGCTTGATCTGGCCTCTACCCCCGCCATCGCGCAAGCGACAGCGCGCGCCGACGACATCTGGCAAGCGGTCTTTCCCACCCTGATGATGGGCGATGACCGCGCCGTTGCACAGGTTTATGTCGCGGGCCGCCCCGTCAAGGCCTGATCACCGCCGCCTGCCCGTGGCCTGCACCCAAGCCGGGCAACGCCAAGGACCGACGCACCCCGGCCTTGCCCCACGTGCGCGCGATCAGGCTCAGACGGCGGCCTGCACGGCGCCCACGATGTCGTCGACGACGGCGCGCATCAGGGTTTCATCCTCGGCTTCGGCCATGACGCGGATCAGCGGCTCGGTTCCCGATTTGCGGATCAGCAGCCGCCCCTGCCCCGACAGCTTCGCCTCGCCCGCGGCGATGGCCGCCTGCACGCTGGGCCGTTCCAGCGGGGCCTGCTCGGCGGCGTAGCGCACGTTGCGCAGCAGCTGCGGCACGGTTTCGAAGCTATGGGCCAGGCGGCTGGCCGGTTGCCCGGTGCGCACCATTTCGGCCAGAAACTGCAACCCGGCGATCAGACCGTCCCCGGTGGTGGCGTAATCGGTCATCACGATATGGCCCGATTGTTCACCGCCCAGGTTCAGCCCCTGCGCGCGCATCGCCTCGACCACGTAGCGGTCGCCCACCGGGGTGCGGTGCAGACCCACGCCGCAGCCCGCCAGATAACGTTCAAGACCCAGGTTGGACATGACGGTGGCGGCCAGCTTGCCGCCCTTCAGCCGC
The DNA here is from genome assembly GCA_041163945.1 of Pseudomonadota bacterium. Lineage (GTDB taxonomy): Bacteria > Pseudomonadota > Alphaproteobacteria > Rhodobacterales > Rhodobacteraceae > Roseicyclus. The sequence goes on along the minus strand of JBEAQJ010000167.1, from coordinate 4,751 downwards.
CCCTCGGCCGCCCAGCGCGCAGCGAACAGGGCCATGATCTGGTCGCCATCGGCCACCGCGCCGGTTTCATCGATCAACAAGACCCGGTCGGCATCCCCGTCCAGGCAAATGCCCACGTCGGCCCCGGTCTCGCGCAGCCGCGCCACCGCGGCCTGGGGCGCGGTCGAGCCGACACCGGCGTTGATGTTGGACCCATCCGGGGTGACCCCGATGGCCACCACCTCGGCGCCCAATTCCCACAGCACCTCGGGCGCGGCGCGGTAAGCCGCCCCATTGGCACAATCGATGACCACTTTCAGCCCGTCGAGCGTGCGGCCCGGCGGAAAGCTGCTTTTGACCCGTTCGACATAGCGAAACCGGCCATCATCGATGCGCTTGGCCCGGCCGATATTGGCCGCCTGCGCGGGCTGGATATCGCCCATGACCAGGGCTTCGATCTGGGCCTCGGCCTCGTCCGACAGCTTGTAGCCATCGGGGCCGAAAAACTTGATCCCATTGTCTTCGGCGGGGTTGTGGCTGGCCGAAATCATCACCCCCACATCCGCGCGCATCGAGGTGGTCAACAGCCCCACGGCCGGCGTCGGCACCGGCCCGAGCAGCAGCACATTCATGCCGGTCGAGGCAAACCCCGCCGTCAGCGCATTTTCCAGCATATAGCCCGAAAGCCGCGTGTCCTTGCCGATCACGACCCTGTGCGCACGGCTGCCATCGCGGCGGAAATGGCGCCCGGCCGCCGCCCCCAATCGCAGCGCCATTTCGGCGGTCATCGGATGGCTGTTGGCGCGCCCCCGCACGCCATCGGTTCCGAACAGCTTTCGTGTCATCTGCCCCGCTCTTTCTGCCTGCCCACGGCCAGCGCCTGCCACACGGCCAGCGCCTGTTTGTGGGTGTCTGTATCATGAACCCGCAACATCTGTATGCCCTGCTGCACCGCCCATAGGCCGATTGCCGCCGATCCGGGCCCGCGGCGGGCGGCCACGCTTTGCCCCGAAAGGGTGCCGATCATGCCCTTGCGCGACACCCCCAGAAGAATGCCGCAGCCCAGACCGTGAAACAGGCTTATGCGCGCCAGCAAGGCAAGGTTCTGATCCAACGTCTTGCCAAAGCCGATCCCGGGGTCGATCAAGATGCGCGCGCGCACCACGCCGGCCGCCTCGGCCGCCGCGATGGTGGCCGCCAAGGCATCGTAGACATCCAGCAGCACATCGCCATAGGCATCGGGCGCCAAGGCCTGCATGGTTTCCGGGGTGCCGATCGAATGCATCACGAACAGCGGCGCCCCGGCCTGTGCGGCCACGCGGGCCAGCGCCGGATCGTGGCGCAAGCCCGACACATCGTTCAAAAGATCTGCACCCGCGGCCAGACCCGCGCGCGCCACGTCGGATTTGCGGGTATCCAGGCTGATGGGTGCGCGGATGCCTGCCGCGCGCAATCCCGCGATCACCGGCACGACGCGGGCGATTTCCTGCGCGGCGTCCAGCGGTTGCGCCCCCGGGCGGGTTGATTCGCCCCCGACATCGATCAAATCGGCACCGTCAGCCAGCATCGCCTGGGCGCGCAGAACGGCCGCCTGCGGGCTGTCATCGACGCCGCCATCGGAAAAGCTGTCGGGTGTCACGTTCAAGATGCCCATCAGCCGTGGCTGATCCAGCGTCAGCCCCGCGACATCCGGACGGGGCGCAAGGAACGGGGCCAGAACCGCCTCTGGCAGGTCGCGGGCCGCCACGATGTCCGGCGCATGCCCCCGCCGCAACCGTTCCAGATGCGTGAACTGCACCCAGCCCCCGGCCAGTCGCAAGGCACCGTCCCGCGGCTGGGCGGGATCGGTCAGGGGGATCGGGCGCAGATAGGCATCGGTCATGACCCGCGCCTAGCGCCCCAGCCCGACCCTTGGCAAGGGGGCAGCGACGGATGGCGCATGGCCCGTGGCGCTACGCGGTGATCGGCGGGGTGTCGAGCGGGCCCAGGCGGGTCACGCGCAAGCCCGCGGGCAGCACCACATCGCCGGCCGCGCCGAAGGCCAACACCTCGAGCGCCTCGAAGGCCTGCGCCAGCCACAGCGCCAGCGCCAGCGGTTCGGTCACCGATGCGGCCGGCCCATCATGGGCATCCAGCACCAGTTTCGAGGGGGCCCAGACGCTGATCTGACCCTGCCGCATGGCCCAATCCAGCTCGGTCCGGCTGTCGACCACCACGCAGCGCGCATCGCGCGATGCCAGAACCCAGGCCGATTGTTCGATGGCCAAAAGATCGATCCGGCGCTGCGGCATGGTGTGCATCGCGCGCGGGGCCGACGTTTCGGGGCGGCCAACACACAAAATCAAGGGCACACCGCCCTGTTCCAACCCGTCCAGAAGCGCGGACAGATCCGGGCGCGCGATGGCGGCAGCCGACAGGTAGACGATCCGGGGGTGGGGCGCATCCGAGGGCAACAACCGCAGCCGCCGCCCCTCGGGCGCATTGCGCAGGATTTCCACGCCCAGAACATAGGGGCCGCGATCCAGCTTGCCGATGCGCACGATGCACCGCGCGGCCAAGGGGTGGGCCAAGATGCGGTCGGCGATGCGTGCGGCCAGCGTTTCCAGCAGGTTCACCCGCTCGGCCGCCAAGGCGGCATCGATGGCTTCGACGATGGTGTCATAGCTCAAGATGCGATCGACATCATCAACGGCTTGTTCGGCGCGGGTGGCCACCTCGACCACGACGTCGAATTGTACGGTTTGCGTCACGCCGCGTTCGGCCTGAAAGGCCCCGATCTCGACCTCGCGGCGGTGATCGGTCATCAAGATGCGATCGCGTGGCGGATCCCCGGCCAGCGCCTTGGCCCGTTCAGAGGGATGCCCGAAGGCAAGGGTGATCTCTTGGCTCATGGCGGCGACCTAGCACGCGGGCCCGCGCCCAGCCATGCCCGCAGGCGGCAGGGCGGGCGCCGTCTGCGACGCGTCAGTATTGCTGACGGTAGAAAATATGTGCGCCAACCTGTGCGGTGCGCGGATAGATCCGCGCCCAGCGGGGATTGACGCGCTGGGCATGATAATGCGTGGCCCCTTCGGTCAGCGTTCGCGGCGCATCGTCGATCATGATGCGCGCAATCTGCCCGGCACGGTGCCAAGCCTGTTGGTCGCCGATCACTTCGGGCCGCCCGTCACAGTTATACGAGAACTGGCACGCGTGACGCCGCCCCGTGCCTTGTTCGACCACGCCGCAGATGGTTTGCGGATAGGCCGCGTTTTCGACACGGTTCAAGATCACCTCGGCCACGGCATATTGGCCTTCGATGGTTTCGCCGCGGGCTTCGAAATACACCGCCTCGGCCAGGCAGTGCCATTGGCGATCGCCCTGCGCGGGCGGCAGCGCGTCCAGTTCGTCGGCCGACAGGATATGGGCCGTCTGCGCCCCGCGGCGCCCCACGAAGGGCGCCCCGATCCGGCGCAGGCGATCCGCCGACAATGCCTGAAGCGACGCGGTTTCCACCCCCATCAACGCCCCCAGCCGCACCCCGAGATCCACCGTGACCGGCGCGTTGGCGCTGCTCATCGCCACGTCGGCGGCCAGCGGGCGCGTGCCCAGCACAAGGGCCACGCCCAAGCAGGCGATCAGGCGTCGCGACGTCATGTCCAAACCCCCATGTCGGGGGCTTTGGCCCCGTTTCGGCATCTTCATGGTGTCCCCCGGTGATTCGGTTTCTTACCCGTGGGGGCCAAAAGCGCCAAACCGAAAGCCAATCTTGGGGATTACGTAGACGTCGCCGCAAAACCTAGTCAGACGGCCCCGCGCGTCAGCCGATATCATCCGATGCAGGCACAGGGGCGCGCGCCGCGTTGCGGGCCTCGATCGACAGCTGGGCTGCCGCCAGTTTCGCCACCGGCACCCGGAACGGGGAACACGAGACGTAATCGAACCCCGCCCGCCGGCTGAAGGCGATCGTGGCCGGATGCCCGGCATGTTCCCCACAGATCGACAGCATCAGATCCGGCCGCGACCGCCGCCCGCGTTCGGCCCCCAGCAACATCAGCTCGCCCACCCCATCGCTGTCGAGCTGCTGAAACGGATCTTCGGGAAAGACGCCCAGCTGCACATAGGATGACATGAACCGCCCCGCGTCATCGCGCGACAGCCCATAGGTCATCTGTGTCAGGTCGTTGGTCCCAAATGACAAAAAGGCCGAATGTTCGGCAATTTCGCCCGCCCGCAATGCCGCGCGCGGGGTTTCGACCATCACGCCCAATCGATAGGTGAATTCCGTGCCGCTGCGCGATTTGACTTCGGCGGCGATCACGTCGATCCGGGCCTTGACCAGTTCGACCTCGCGGCGGGCGGACACCAGCGGGATCATGATTTCGGGCACCACCGGCGCGCCCTTGCTGGACGCCTTGATCGTCGCCTCGAAAATCGCACGCGCCTGCATGTCGTAGATTTCGGGCACGGTCACGCCCAGGCGCACACCGCGCAACCCCAGCATCGGGTTGAATTCCTGCAAGCTTTCGATGCGCGATTGCACCCGGCTGACCGGCAGATCCAACGCCTCGGCCAAGGCACGGATGCCATCGCGGTCGCCGGGCAGGAATTCATGCAAGGGCGGATCAAACAGCCGGATGGTCACCGGCTGACCCTGCATCATCTGGAACAATTCGATGAAATCGGCGCGCTGCATCGGCAACAACCGGTCCAACGCGGCGGCGCGATCGGCCGGGTTTTCGGCAAAGATCATCTCGCGCATCACGGTCAGGCGCGCGGGATCAAAGAACATG
>JBEAQJ010000166.1:0-2570 GCA_041163945.1 Pseudomonadota bacterium | reverse complement strand
AGAATATCGGCCAGAAACTGCATCGTCCAATCCGATGCACACATGCCGCCATCGACCCGAACATTGCCGCCTTGCGCGCCTTGCCAGTCGGCCGCCATCGCCTCCCACAGATCGCGGGTCTGGTAGCCCACGCTTTCCAGCGCGGCGCGGGCGAACTCGGCCGGGCCGGAATTGCGCGCCAGCCCAAAGATGGCACCGCGGCAATCCGGGTCCCAGTAGGGCGCGCCAAGCCCGGTAAAGGCGGGCACGAGATAGAGCCGCTGCATCGGGTCTGCCGCTTCGGCCAGTCCTTGGGTCTGCGGCGCGCTGTCGATGATCCTGAGCCCGTCGCGCAGCCATTGCACCACCGCCCCGGCGATGAAGATCGATCCCTCCAGCGCGTAGGTGGGCGTGCCGCCCAGCTGATAGGCGATGGTGCCCAGCATCCGGTTTTGCGACCGCACCAGCGTGTCGCCGGTGTTGAGCAACGCAAAGCAGCCGGTGCCATAGGTGGATTTCATCATGCCGGGCTGGAAACAAGCCTGGCCGATGGTGGCGGCCTGTTGGTCGCCCGCCACGCCGCGGATCGGGATCGCGGCGCCAAGGATCGTGGGGTCGGTGGTGCCGTAATCGGCGGCGCAATCGCGCACCTGCGGCAACAGCGCCATCGGAATGTCGAGCAGCTCGCAGATATCCTCATCCCAGCGCCCGTCGCGAATGTTGTAGAGCAGCGTGCGGGACGCATTGGTGGCATCGGTCGCATGCACAGAGCCGCCCGTCAGGTTCCAGATCAACCAGCTGTCGATGGTGCCAAAGGCCAGTTCCCCGGCCACTGCGCGGGCGCGCGCCCCGTCCAACTGGTCCAACAGCCAAGCCAGCTTGGTGCCCGAGAAATAGGGATCGAGCAAAAGCCCCGTCTTGTCTTGCACCATCGGTTCATGGCCCGCGGCCCGAAGCCGGGCGCACAGATCGGCGGTGCGCCGATCCTGCCAGACGATGGCGTTGTGCAGCGGTGCGCCGGTGGCGCGGTCCCACAGCACCACCGTTTCGCGCTGGTTCGTGATGCCGATGGCCGCGACATCGCGCGCCGAAAGCCCGGCCTTGGACAGCGCATCGCGGCAGGTCGACACAACGCTCTGCCAGATCACACGCGGGTCATGTTCCACCCAGCCCGATGCGGGATAGATCTGAGGGAATTCCTGTTGCGCCGTGGCGGTGGGTGTCAGGCCCGCGTCGAACAAGATCGCACGCGTCGATGTGGTGCCCTGATCGATGGCCAGAACATGTGTCATCGGCGCCATCCCCCCTTATTGCATCTTGGTGTCTTGGTGTCTTTTCAGCCTAGCGGCTGGCACGGCAACCGCAAGTCACGCCGCCGCCAGATAGCTTTCCAGCGCGGCCACCTGATCGGGGCCAAGCCGCAGGCCCAACTTGCTGCGTCGCCAGATGATGTCATCGCAGCTTTGCGCAAATTCCCGGGCTTGCATCCAGCGCACCTCCGCCTCGGTCAGGGTGGCCCCGAAATCACGCCCCAGATCGGCGGCCGATTGCGCGCCGGCCAAGACCGCGCGCGCCTCGGTTCCGTAGGCGCGCACAAGCCGGGTGGCCCAGCGCTGATCCAGAAACGGATGGGCCGCGCGCAGATCGGCGATCAGCCCGTCCACACCATCCACCGGGAAATCCCCGCCGGGCAGGGGCGCACCCGCTGTCCAATGCCCGCGCCGACCCGGAAAATGCGGTTCCAGCCTGTCCCAGGCATCTTCGGCCAGCTTGCGATAGGTGGTGATCTTGCCCCCGAAGATATTGAGCAAGACCGGCCCGTTTTCGTCCAGCGACAAGACATAATCCCGTGTGGCCGCCGTGGCCGAGCGGGCCCCATCGTCATAGAGCGGACGCACACCAGAATAGGTCCAGACCACATCGGCGGCCGTGATCGGCGCCTTGAGATACTGGTTGGCAAAAGCGATCAGGTAATCGCGTTCGGCATCGGTGCAGCGGGCTTGGCCCGGATCGCCCTGGTGATCGGCATCGGTGGTTCCGATCAAGGTGAAATCGGTCTCGTAGGGGATGGCAAAGATGATGCGCCCATCGGACCCTTGCAGGAAATAGGCCTTGTCGTGATCGGCCAGTCGCGGGACGACGATGTGCGAGCCGCGCACCAGGCGCACGCCTTCGCGGCTGTTTTGGCGGATCACACCCTGAACCACATCGGCGACCCAGGGCCCGCCGGCATTGACCAGCGCACGGGCGGTCACCACCTCTGGGTGGCCGCCATGATCAAGGGTGATCTGCCACTGCGCACCGACCCGCTGTGCCGCGATCACCCGGGTGCGGGTCAAAATGCGCGCACCATGCGCTGCCGCATCGCGGGCATTCAGGACGACCAGGCGGGAATCTTCGACCCAGCAGTCGGAATATTCATAAGCCTTTGTGAACCGCGGATGCAGCGCCGCCCCTTCCGGCGTGCCGGTCAAGTGCAGGGTGCGGGTGCCCGGCAGGATTCTGCGCCCGCCCAGGTGGTCGTAGAGAAACAGGCCCAACCGGATCAGCCAATCGGGCCTGCGCCCGCGCAACCATGGCATCACCGCGCC
>JBEAQJ010000165.1:0-8362 GCA_041163945.1 Pseudomonadota bacterium | reverse complement strand
ACGGCCTCATATGCCCGCCGCAAGACGCCAACGCACGCGCCTCTGTCACGGGTGGTACTCCGGCCTGCCGGCATAACCATCGCAGTTACGTAGCGACGGTAACGTCTCCCTTGGAACTTTGCGGGCCCTGTTTGGCCCCCTGTCTGTCGGAGATGACCATGACCGCTACGTACGCCGATTTTTCGGCCTCTTTTCCCGTTCCCTCTGCCCGCCTGGAAGGCTTCATTGCCAGCACGCAGTTCGACCGCCCGACGCTGGTGATCGAGATCGACCGCGTCGAAACCCAGTATCGCGCCCTGGCCGAAGGTTTGGGATCGGCCGACATCCATTATGCCGTCAAGGCCAACCCTGCGCCTGCGATCATTGAACGCCTGGTGGCGCTGGGGTCCAAATTCGATGCCGCCTCGCGCGGCGAGATCGAGCTTTGCCTGCGACACGGCGCCCATCCCGATGCGATTTCCTATGGCAACACCATCAAACGTGGGGCCGATATCGCCTTTGCGCACCGCGCAGGGATCACCCTGTTTGCCGCCGATGCCGCCGAAGAAATCGCCAAGATCGCAGCCCATGCGCCGGGCGCGTCGGTCTATATCCGCCTGCTGGTCGAAGCCTCGGGTGCCGATTGGCCGCTGACGCGCAAATTCGGCACGACGCGCGACACCGCGCTGAAGCTGATGGCGCAGGCGCGCGATCTGGGCTTGCGTCCGGCCGGTGTCAGTTTCCATGTCGGTTCGCAAACCCGTGACCCGGCCATGTGGGGCGAAACGCTCGACCAGGTGGCGGCCGTCTGGCAGGCCGCGGTGGATGCGGGCTTCGAGCTGGACCTGCTGAACATCGGCGGTGGCTTCCCGGCGTTTTATGGCGACGCGATCCCCCATCCCACGGCCTATGCCGCCGCGGTGATGGCACAGGTCAACGCCCGCTTCCCGGCGGGCATCCGCATCATGGCCGAACCGGGCCGTGGCATGGTGGCCGAAGCGGGCATGATCGCGGCCGAGGTGCTGCTGGTGGCGCGCAAATCCGAAGATGATCTGCACCGTTGGGTCTATCTGGATATCGGCAAGTTCTCGGGCCTGGCCGAAACCATGGACGAGGCGATCCGCTACCAGTTCGTCACCCCCCATGACGGCGAAGCCACCGGCCCTTGCATTCTGGCCGGCCCGTCTTGTGACAGCGCCGATGTGCTTTACGAAAAGCGCCCGGTGGCGCTGCCGCAGGCGCTGAAGGCGGGTGACAAGGTGATCATCCGCAACTGCGGGGCCTATACCTCGTCTTATTCCTCGGTCGGGTTCAACGGCTTCCCGCCGCTGGATGTCATGGTGATCTGACGCCTGTCTTGTTCCGCCCGCCTGTTCCGATCCGTCGCAGGTGGGCGGGGCATGTCATGGCTGGCCTTGGCGTCCAACGCGCGCTAAGGCTGGCGCGAACACAGGGCAACCGGCCGCACTGTCATGCAAATCTATCTGCCCATCGCCGAGGTCAGCGTTAACGCGCTTCTGATCCTTGGGCTGGGTGGGCTGGTCGGCATCTTGTCGGGCATGTTCGGGGTCGGCGGCGGTTTCCTGATCACGCCATTGTTGTTTTTCATCGGAATACCGCCGGCCGTCGCGGTGGCGACATCGACCAATCAGATTGTCGCGGCGTCGTTTTCGGCGTTGTTGGCCCATCTCAAGCGCAAGACCGTGGACATCAAGATGGGCGGCGTGCTTTTGGCGGGCGGCCTGGTCGGGGCCGCGGCCGGGGTGCAGGTCTTTGCCGCGCTGACGCGGCTGGGCCAGGTCGATCTGATGGTCCGGCTGTGTTACGTCGTCTTTCTGGGCATCATCGGCACCTTGATGTTGATCGAAAGCCTGCGGGCGCTGCGGCGCGCGCGCGCGGCGGGGGGAAACCTGCCGCCGATGCGCAAACAGCGTGGCTGGATCGACGCCTTGCCCTTCAAGATGCGGTTTCGCACCTCGGGCCTGTATATCTCGGTCATCCCGCCTGTGGTGGTGGGTCTTTTTGTGGGCCTGCTGGCCGCAATCATGGGGGTGGGCGGCGGCTTCATCATGGTGCCGGCCATGATCTACCTGTTGGGCATGCCCACGAAGGTCGTGATCGGCACATCATTGTTCCAGATCATCTTTGTCGCGGGATTTGCCACCTTGATGCATGCCACCACCAATTATTCGGTGGATCTGGTGCTGGCGATGTTGCTGCTGCTGGGCGGCGTCGTGGGCGCGCAGATCGGCACGAGCATCGGCACACGGATGAAAGCCGAGCAGCTGCGCATCTTGTTGGCAGCCCTGGTGCTTGCGGTCGGTGTGCAGCTTGCGCTGGAACTGTTGCTGGCGCCGAGTGAGCTTTATTCGCTGGCCGACATGCGGGTGGCGCCATGATCGCGCGGGCGGCATGCATGGCCGTGACCATCTGGCTGGCCGGTGTCGCCGCGCATGCCGAGGCGGTCGTGGCCGGGCTGAGCCAGGACGCCATCGCCATCACGACGAATTTCGAAGGCTCCGAGATCTTGATCTTTGGGGCGGTGCGCCGCGAAGCACCGCCGCCCGGCACAGCCCCGCTCGAGGTGATCATCACCGTGCAAGGCCCGCCCCGACCCGTCACGGTGCGGCGCAAGGATCGCCGGTTCGGGATCTGGGTCAACACCGATGCCAGCGAAATCGACGCGGCCCCCACGTTCTATGCCGTTAAGACCACCGCGCCCTTGTCGGTGGTGTTGTCACAGACCGAAGACATGCGCCACCGCGTGACGCTGGATCGGGTGATCCGGGCCGTGGGAACCGGGCGCGCCGACCAAGACCTGTTCAACGCCGCCCTGATCCGCATCCGCAGCGCCGATGGCGCCTACCAGCTGATCGAAGGGGGGGTGCGGCTGCGCGAACAGACGCTGTTTGACACCGCCGTGCGACTGCCGGCCAACCTGACCGAAGGCGAATATGTCACCCGCATCTTCCTGATGCGCGATGGCGCGGTGGTGGATCTGTATGAACAGACGATCCCCGTGCGCAAGGTGGGGGTGGAACGGATGATTTACACGCTGGCCCAGGACCGGCCCCTGATCTACGGGCTCTTGTCGCTGTGCATCGCCATCGCGGCCGGTTGGATGGCCTCGGCGGTGTTCCGCGCGATCCGCCGCTAGCCCGAATGCCCTAGCCCCGGCCCACATAGGGCATTTTCGTCGCCATGATCGTCTGGAACAAGATGTTGGCTGTCAGGGGCAGGCTGGCCATGTGATGCACGCTGTCGGCCACATCGGCCACATCCATCACATGCGGTGGCGCGTCGCCACGCGCCATGGCCTGATGCGCCGCATCGCGCAACAGGTCCGTTTCGGCGTTGCCGACGTCGATCTGGCTGCCCGCGATGTCGAAGGGGCGACCATCAAGCGCGATCTGCTTGGTCAGGCCGCTGATGGCGTGCTTGGTCGCCGTGTAAGGGGCAGCACCCGCACGTGGCACATGCGCCGAGACCGATCCATTGTTGATGATGCGCCCACCTTGCGGGTTTTGGCGGCGCATCAGTCCAAACGCCGCGCGCGCGCACAAGAACATGCCGGTCAGGTTCACATCCACCGCACGGCGCCAATCGGCCGGGTCGATTTCATCGAGCGGGGCGGTCGGGGTAAAGATGCCGGCGTTGTTGAACAGCACATCCAGGCGGCCGTGATCGCGGGCAAAGCGCGAAAAACAGGCCGCGACGGCGTCCGCGTCGGTCACATCGAGCGGCAGGGCAACCGCGCGCGCGCCGTGTCGTGCCGCGATATCATGCAGCCGATCGCGGCGGCGCGCGGCCAGGCCAACCGTCCAGCCGGCGCTCAGCATCCGTTCGGCCACGGCTTGACCGATCCCGGAACTGGCGCCTGTCACGATCATGGTTCGGGTCATGCTTCTGCCTCCAGGCTCAGGGGGTTTGTGGGCGCCGGCAAATCCGCGATGCCAAGCGGTTCCTTGGGGCGGGCCAAGGCGTAGCGCGTGACCCAGATCAGCTTGTCCTCGGCGCGGGTGATCGCGACATAGGCCAAACGTTTCCACAGCGCCTGTCCGGCCTCCATCCGGCCGGTGCGCGCAGCGGCATAAAGATCGGGGGCAAAGACCTGCACCGCATTCCATTGGCTGCCCTGCGCCTTGTGGATCGTCACCGCAGCGCCATGCAAAAACGCGGCGCCCATGCGGGCGGCATAGGGCAGGAACGGTTCTTCGGCGTCGGGCTTTTCGATCTTGATGATCGAGGCCGCCGAAAAGCGGGGCATTTCGGCCCCCACCACATGCAGCCGTGAAAAGCCGGGCCGCGAGCCGGGGCCCAGATAGATGACAGGCGCGCCCTTGATCAGGCCGCGCGCTTCCAGATCGATGCGCCGTTTGCGATGCTTGAGCGGCAATTCGATGCCGTCGCAAATCAGCGGCTCGCCCGGGATCAGCGCGTCGTCGGGTGCGCCATGGGCCGCGCGGAACGCGCTGATCAGCCGGATACGGGTGGTGTTGCGCCAGACCAGAACGGGGCTGCGCGCCATCAAATCGGCATCGACGCGACCCGCGATCTCGATGCGCGGATCCTGGGCCGCGGCGTCTTCGACCATGCGTTCGAACGCATCAAAGCTCAGATCCGGGTCCGACAACGCATGCGCCAGATCCAGGATCGGGTTGTCGGCTTGCTGGCGGTGAATGCGGGCCAGCTCAAGCCGGTTTTCACCCGTGATCTTGTCAAACACCATCTGGCCCGACTGGTTGACCGGGGCCAGCTGGGCCGGATCGCCGAACAACACAAGGAAGGGAAAGATTTCGCGCAGGTCATCGAACTGGCGGTCATCAAGCATCGAGGATTCATCGATCAGCCCGATGTCCAGCGGGTCTTCGCGCCGTTTCCAGCCGGTGATGAAATCAGAGCCGCGGAGCCCGGCCGACGCCAGCGCCGCCGGCACGGATGTGGTGGCGTCATAGACCTGTTTGGCGCGGTCCATCGCGGCATCGCCCAAGGCTGCGATCACGGGCCTTTCGCCTTGGCCGGCCAGCCATTCGGCCACTTTTTCGTACTCGGGATCATAGACCGGGGTGTACAGGATGCGGTGGATGGTGGTGGCCGGAACGCCGCGGCCGCGCAGCACGCTGGCGGCCTTGTTGGTGGGGGCCAGAACCGCAAGGCTGCGGCGATCCTTGCGCCGGCGCCCATCCCAGTCGCCCGACACAACATCGATACCCGCCGATTGCAGCGCGCGCACCAGTTCGGCCAACAGCAGCGTCTTGCCGGAACCGGCCTTGCCCACCACGGCCAACACGCGGCCGTCGTGCGCGGCGGCGGGTGTGATCATGTCCTGGTCCAGGTCCACACCGATGCCGCGCAGCGCGGCGGCGATGCGGTCATGGGCTTGGGCCTGATCGTCGGAAAAGGCGATGGCGCGGGTCGCGGCGGTCATGCCCATGACCCTAGCGCGCCCCCGCCCGAGGTGCGAGGGGCAAACGCCGACGGCGGGGCCGCCTGCGTTCAATTGGGGCCGCGGGCCAGGATCAATTCGCCCAGGCACACGGGCGGGCCCGGTCGCGATCTTTCCGCTTCGATCCGATCGGCGCATTCTGCCACGATCAGGGCGGCACGCCCGATCGCGGCAATATCGCGTTGCGCCGCGGCGCTGGCCACGAAGGTCGCCCGCAAGCTGGCGTCGGCAATCAACAAGGCGCGGATCAGCGCCATGGCGCGCGTGTCTTTCGGCAATTCTGCCAACAGCGCCAAAAGCTTGGTTTCATGGCCGGCCGCCCGGCTCAGCGCTTCGAGCACACGCTGCAACAGCGTGTTCGTGTCATCGTCATACGTCATCCCGTTTCCTTGGGGTCTGGACCGGGATGATCCCGCCAAGGGCCCTTCTGGGCCGCCGGATTAGACCGCACCAGAATAGAGGTAGCTGATGGCCAAAACCATTCAATTTTATGAAAATGGTTAACCTTGCCGGCCGCTTAGCTCCAGCGCGTGGTGAAATCCTGTGGCAGCAGCAGGTTGTGGCGGCCCAGATCGGCCACGTTGCGTTCGCCGCAGAGCGCCATGGTGGTGTCCAGTTCCTTGTGGATCACCTCAAGCGCGCGGGTGACCCCCGCTTCGCCCATCGCGCCCAAGCCATAGACAAAGGCCCGCCCGATCATCGTGCCCTTGGCGCCCAGCGCCAGGGCCTTGAGCACATCCTGGCCCGACCGGATGCCGCTGTCGAGATGCACTTCGATCTTGTCGCCCACCGCATCCATGATCCGCGGCAGCATCCGGATCGAGGACAGCGCCCCATCAAGCTGGCGCCCGCCATGGTTGGACACCACGATGGCATCGGCCCCGACGGCCAAGGCTTTCTGCGCGTCTTCGGCATCAAGAATGCCCTTCAGGATCACCGGCCCATCCCACCAGCTGCGGAATTGCCGGATCCGTTCCCAGTCGAGCGATGGATCAAAGGCTTCGGCGGTCCAGCTGCCCAGCGATGTGGGATCGGTCACGCCCTTGGCGTGGCCCACGATGTTGCCGAAGAAACGGCGTTTGGTCTGCAACATCTCAAGACCCCATGGCACCTTGGTGGCCAGGTTCAGGATCGAGGCCGGCGTCAGCTTGGGCGGGGCCGACAAGCCGTTTTTCAGGTCTTTGTGCCGTTGACCCATGATCTGCAGATCGACCGTGATGACCAGCGCGGAACATTTCGCATCCTTGGCCCGGGCAAACAGCCGCTTCATGAAATCATCGTCTTTCAGGGTGTAGACCTGAAACCAGAACGGGGCGTTGGTGTGGCTGGCCACATCTTCGATCGAACAGATCGACATGGTCGACAGCGTGAAGGGCACGCCGAATTTTTCCGCCGCGCGCGCGGCCTTGATTTCACCATCGGCCGATTGCATGCCGCACAGCCCCACCGGCGCCAGGGCCACCGGCATGGTCACATCCTGGCCCACCATCCGCGCGGCCGTCGAGCGGCCCGCCATGTCGACCGCCACCCGCTGACGCAGCCGAATTTCGTCGAAATCGGAACAGTTGTCGGCAAAGGTCTGCTGCGTCCAGCTTCCGGTTTCGGCGTAGTCGTAGAACATCTTGGGCACACGCCGCTTGTACAGACGCTTGAGGTCTTCGATCTCGGTGATCACGGGCATGGTCTTGGCTCCCTCCCACGCGGATGGTGCGCATTGGCTAGCAATCCCGGCGCGATGGGGCAATGCGTCAGTTTCGGCGCGCGGCGGGGGGTGGTGGGGTCGGGGTGTCCCCGCGGGCCCTTGCGCCACGGCGCGATTTCGGCTTTCAGATCAACCATGACCCAGCCACGCTACACCGCCCTTGTTGACAGCCTTCCCGCATCGGTGCCCTTCGTCGGGCCCGAAGCACAGGAACGCGCCCGCGGTGCGCGCTTTGCCGCCCGCATCGGCGCCAATGAAAGCGTCTTTGGTCCCAGCCCGCGGGCCATCGCCGCGATGCAGGCCGCCGCCGCCGAGGTTTGGATGTATGGCGACCCCGAGATCCATGACCTGCGCGACGCGATCGCGCGCCATCACGGGGTCGATCCCGCCAATGTCGTGGTGGGCGAAGGGATCGATGGTCTTTTGGGGTATCTCGTGCGGCTGTTGATCGATCCGGGCGATGCGGTCGTGACCTCGGACGGGGCTTATCCGACCTTCAACTACCATGTGACGGGCTTTGGGGGCGTGCTGCACAAGGTTCCTTACGCCGGCGACTGCGAAGACCCCGAAGCGCTGATCGCGCAGGCCCGTGCCGTGGGCGCCAAGCTGATCTATTTCGCCAACCCCGACAATCCGATGGGAAGCTGGCACGACGCCGCGCGCGTGCAAGCGATGATCGATGCCCTGCCCGATGGGTGCGTGCTGGCACTGGACGAAGCCTATTCCGACACCGCGCCCGCAGATGCGATCCCGCGCCTGGATATGACCCATCCGCGCGTGATCCGGCTCAGAACCTTTTCCAAGGCCTATGGGCTGGCCGGTCTGCGCGTCGGCTACGCCTTGGCACAGGCCGATTTTGCCCATGCTTTCAACAAGATCCGGCATCATTTCGGGATCGGTCGGGTGGCGCAGGCGGGTGCTTTGGCCGCATTGGCCGATCAAGATCATCTGCGCGCCACGGTGGCGCGCATCGCGGCCGCGCGCGATGCCATTGGCGCCATTGCGCGTGACAACGCGCTGACGCCGTTGCCATCGGCCACCAATTTCGTCACCATCGATTGTGGCCGCGACGGGGCCTTTGCGCGGGCGGTGGTGGCGGGTCTGGTGGCGCGTGGCATCTTCGTGCGCATGCCCTTTACCCCGCCGCACGACCGGTGCATCCGCGTTTCGGCCGGCACAGCGGCCGATCTGGCAGCCTTTGGGGCGGCCTTGCCGCTGGCCCTGGCCGATGCGGC
>JBEAQJ010000164.1:0-13866 GCA_041163945.1 Pseudomonadota bacterium | reverse complement strand
GCGCATCACGCCGCGCGGGATCACGGCATAGCTTTCCGTGAACACCGCGCGGTCGGTCATCACCTGCGTCTGCGGCGGGTGGCCCCCCAAGGGACCGGCATAGCGCGAAGGGGATGGGGTCGAATGTGTCATGGGCGATGGATCCATCGGTCGAAGGGCTATGTGGCGGGCGGGGCCTGCAGCGCCGACGGCCCCGACCGGTGCCATAGTTTCGCAGCCGGCGGCGGATGAAAAGAGCCTCCTTCGTGCGCGATCAGGCGCGCGCGATCAGGTTTCTTCGCCGCCGTTGACCGCGATCATCTGCCCCGACACAAAGCCCGCCTCGGGCGAACACAAAAAGGCCACCGTGGCCGCGACATCTGCGGGGCGGCCCATGACCCCGGCCGGGATCGAGCGGACGCGGGCCGGATCATCGGCGGTGTCGCTGTCTTTGCGGATCTGACCGGGGGACACGACATTGGCGGTGATGCCATGCGCGGCGAATTCCTGCGACAATGACTTGGTCAGGCCCCAGACCCCGTGCTTGGCCGCCGAGATCGGCGCGCCTTCGTGATAGCCGCGGATGGACTTCATGCCGGTGAAATTGACGATGCGCCCCCATTTGTGCGCCACCATGTGGGGCAGAACCGCGCGGCTGAGGCGAAAGGCGGCCGTCAAGGCCGTATCGACGACCGCGTCCCAGTCGGCATCGGTGGTTTCCAGAAACGGCTTGTGCGGTCTTTGGGCCGCGTTGTTGACAAGGATATCGATGCCCCCGAACCGATCACGGGCCGCGTCAACCATGCGCGCCACATCCTCGGCGCGCGACACATCGCCCATGGCCACCAGCGCCTGCCCGCCCGCAGCGACCACGTGCGCGGCGGTGTCGTCGCATCCCGCACGGTCGCGGGCGCCATTGACCACCACCTGGCAGCCCATCTGTGCCAGCCGCACCGCGATGGCACGCCCGATATTCTGCCCCGACCCCGTGACAAGGGCCGTTTTTCCCGCCAAAACCGCTTCCATCTTGTGGCCCCCCCCCGATGCATCGCCGCGGTCCATCCCGCGGTTCTTCGGTAGCCGGGGTTTGTCGGGCAATCAACAGAATATTGTTGACAATCCGTGCCGCGCGCCCTGAATTGCCACTATGGAGATCGACCAGGACACCCGCAGCCCCTTGGCCTTGCGCCGCCAGCGCCCGCTGGTTCTTGAGGTGCGCGATGAGCTGGAACGCATGATCTTGCAAGGCGACATCGCGCCGGGTGAACGGCTGAACGAATACGCCCTGGCCGAACAGCTGGGTGTCAGCCGCGCCCCGGTGCGTGATGCCGCCCGGTCGCTGGAACGCGAAGGCCTGGTGACGGCGGTCGCCAACGAAGGCGTCTATGTGCGCAAGCTGTCGGTGGAGGATGCGCTGCAGCTTTATGATCTGCGCGCGATGATGGCGGGCCATTTGTGCGCGGTTCTGGCCAGCCACGCCGATGCCGCGATCAAATCCGAATTGCGCGCCTGTGTCGCGCAGATGGAGCGGCTGATCCGCGCCGGTGACGAGGCGGGTTATTTCGAGCAGAACCTGGCCTTTCACGACCGCATCGCGGAGGCCGCGGGGCCAAGTGCCGTGCGCGCGGCCCGGCTGTACGCGGCCTTTGGAAAAGAGGTGCGGCTGTTGCGTCGGCGGGTGCTGAACGGGGCGGCCGCATTGAGCCAATCAAACGAAGAACACGACCGGATCGTGGCCGCCATCGAGGCGGGCGATATCGAGGCCGCGCGCAAGGCGGGCGCGTGGCACCACGAAAACGGCAAGGCACGATTGCTGGACATGCTTTGAACTTGCGACATCTGGCTGGCTGTCCAGTCATCCATGCAGGCCTGCCCGAAAGGGCAACGCCTGCAGACCAAGAAGCGAAACCCTAGGGAGGACAACATGACACTTCACACCGATCAGATCGCAAGCCGCATCAAGGCAAGCGTGCTGGGTCTGGCGCTGGCCGCACCCATTGCGCTGGCGGGCGCCGCGCAAGCCCAGACCTACCCCGATCCGGCACAGACGCTGGATTGGACCATCGCCTTCGGCCCGGGCGGCGGCAACGACATCATGGCGCGCACCATCGTCGAGATCTTGACCAAGTACGATCTGTATCCCGGCAATATCACGCTGGAAAACCGTGCCGGCGGCTCGGGTGCGGTCGGCTGGGGCTACCTGTTTGGCCAGGCCGGATCGGGCTATGGCATCTCGACCACCTCGGGCAGCTTCGTGACTACGCCGCTGCAGGCCGACCTGCCTTGGGCACCGTCCGATTTCACGCCCGTGGCTTTGTTGGCCACCGATGACCTGGTGCTGGTTGTCAGCGGCCAGTCCGAGATCCAGGACATCAACCAGTTCATCGAATTCGCCAAGGCAAACCCCGTCAACATCGGCGGCACGGGCACGGTCAACGTGGACTTCATCGTGCCCGCCCTGTTCGCACAGTCGGCCGGGTTCGAATTCGAATACATCTCGTTCAACTCGATGGCCGATCAGACCACCGCGCTGTTGTCGGGTGCCATCGATGCGATGGCCGGCAACCCCGGCGAGATCCTGGGCCTGATCGAATCGGGTGATCTGCGCGCACTGGCCTATTCCGGCAACTCGACCCCCGATGCGCTGGCCGGCGTGCCGACCATGGCCGAGGCAGGCCACCCGATCGGTGTGTCGATGCCGCGCGGCCTGATCTTGCCGCCCGATGCCCCGGCCGAGGCACAGACGTTCTGGATCGAGACCATGAAGCGCGTGGTCGAAACCCCGGAATGGGACGCCTATATCGCGAACAACACGCTGACCCCCACCTTCTTGTTCGGTGAGGATTTCCGCAGCTTCCTGACCGAGACGCAAAACGGTTTCGAAACGGTTCTGCGTTCGGTCGGCGCGATCCAGTAAGGCGCCCGCCGATGACGGGCCGGGCGCGTTGGCGCGCCCGGCCCGATTTTCTTGCGAAATGGGGGGACCATGCGCATCGTGTTCTTGCTGGCGCTGTTGGGTGGCGCGGTCTTTTACAGCTACATCGCCTTTTTCGACCTGACCTTTTTGACCCGCACGGGTCGGATCGGGCCGGGCTTTTTCCCGCGCCTTGTGGGCGGGGGGATGATCGTGATGACGCTGTGGGCGATCCTGGACGCGCTGCGCGATCGGCGCGTCGTGGCCGCCGGTGGGGCCGCAGCGCCCGAAGATGCCCCCGCAGGCTTTTGGCGCGATGTCGTGGTGCTTTTGGCCATGGTGCTGGGGTACGCGGTGATGCTGCGGTTGTTTGGCGGTTTCGTGTCGACGGTGGCCTACCTTGGGCTCGCGCTCTTCGTCTTCAACCCGCGCCGGCATATCCAGAACGCACTGGTGGCGGTGCTGTTTCCCGGCGCGGTTTACCTGGCATTCGATCGCTTCTTGAACGCGAACATGCCGCCTGCCCTTTTCAATTTGCCGTTCTGATCGGGTCGCGCGCACCAACGACCGCTAAGGGAGCCAAGAATGGATGTCTTTTCCGACCTGATGATGGGCCTTTCGGTCGCGATCACCCCGATGAACATGCTGTATCTGCTGATCGGTGCGGTGGTGGGGATGATCGTGGGCGTGATCCCCGGCTTTGGCCCCTCGGCCGGGCTGGCGATCTTGTTGCCGCTGACCTTCGGGATGGAACCGGTCGGCGCCATCATGATGCTGGCGGCGATCTATTATGGCTCGATGTATGGGGGCACGATCACCTCGATCTTGCTGAACACTCCGGGCGAAAGCGCAACGGTTGCGTCGACCTTTGACGGTTATCCGCTGGCCAAAAAGGGGCGCGCGGGGCCGGCGCTGGTGATGCAGGCGGTGGCGTCTTTCGTGGGGGGCACGGTCGGGGTCGTGATGATCACGATGCTGGCGCCCATGTTCAGCCAAGTTTCCCGCAGCTTCGGGCCGCCGGAATATTTCTTGCTGGCGCTGATGGGCTTGTTGACGCTGATCGTGATGATCGGCGCAAACTGGAAGCTGGGGGTGATTTCGGCCCTGATCGGCCTGGCGCTGGGCACGGTCGGCGTCGATCTGGAAACCGGACAGGGGCGATACACCTTTGGCTCGGCGGAATTGATCGGCGGCATCTATTTCATTCCGATTGCCATTGGCTTGTTCGGCCTGGGGGAATTGTTCTACGCCTTTTACACCGGCATGCATCGCGCGGGCGAAGGCACGCTGGTGGATTATCGCAAGGAAACCCGGTTCTGGCCCACGGCACAGGATTACCTGTCGACCCGCTGGACCATGGTGCGCAGTTCGGTGTTGGGCTTTGTGGTGGGTGTGATCCCCGGCGCTGGCGCGACCATCGCGTCGCTCATGGCCTATTCGGCCGAACGCTCGATTTCGAAAACGCCCGAGAATTTCGGCAAGGGGGAAATGGCGGGGCTCGTCGCGCCCGAGACGGCCAACAACGCCGCCTCGTCCGGCGCGATGGTGCCGCTGTTGACCTTGGGCATTCCCGGCTCGGCATCCACGGCGGTGCTGTTGGCGGCCTTCATGCTGTGGGGGCTGCGCCCCGGCCCGCTGTTCATGGAACAGAATTCCGAGCTGGCCTGGGGGCTGATCGCGTCGATGTATCTGGGCAACATGGTGCTGTTGGCGATCAACATCTTCGCCATCCCGCTGTTCGTTCAGATCGTCAAGGTGCCCTACCGGGTGTTGGGCCCTTGCATCGTGGTGATCTGTGCGCTGGGCACGTTCAGCGTGAATGCCAGCTTTGTCGAAGTTTGGCTGATGATGGCCGCGGCCATCGTGGGCTTTTTCATGCGCATGTACGGCTTTTCGCCCGCCGCATTGGTTCTGGCGCTGGTTCTGGGGCCATTGGCCGAACAGGCGCTGCGTCAGACCATGACGATCTCGCGCGGGTCGTTCGACATATTCTTCGAACGCGGCGCATCGCTGTCGATCATCGCGGTCACGGTGGGGCTGGTGGTGTTGCTGCCGCTGATGAGCCGCTACGGCGCCCGTGCCAAGGCCGCCAAAACGACCGACGGCTGACCCAAGGCCACGCCCGAAACACGACCCATTCAAACGGAAAAAGGCGCGGGCACCCCCCGCGCCTTTTGCTTGGCCGCCCGCAGGTCACACCGGGCCGCGCCTGTCAGCCGGGCATTTTCCAGGTGGCGGTCGCATGGGCGGCCAGTTTGCCATCCGGTCCATGAAGATGGCTTTCCATGAACGACAGGTTGCGCCCGCGCTTGGTGAACCGACCCTCGCAGGTGACAAGGCCATGGGCGACGGGGCGCAGGAACTGCACCTTCATCTCGATCGTGGCGCCGGGGCCCGCGACCTTGGCCACCAGATGGCCCATGGAAATGTCCATCGCGCTGGCCATGACACCGCCATGCAGGACCCCTTGGGGGTTTTTCACCAAATCGGTGACCTCGAACTGCACGCGACAGATCTCTTTTTCGGCGTCGGGGGCCGCGTCCGGCAGGTAGGCAAAGGACAGGCCGAGAAAGCGCGCGAAAAAGAACCGCTCGAACGCCTGTTCGTGATCGTCCAATGCCTGTTCAAGGCGCTGCCGCGCGGCCACGACATCGATCCGGGCGGTGGGGTGGTCGGGCATCGGATCGCTCAGGCGCCGATAAAGTTGGGTTTGCGCTTTTCCATGAAGGCGCGGCGCCCTTCGATATAGTCCTGGCTGTCGAAACAGGCTTTCACCCGCGCATCGCATTCGGCCAGGTTGCGCGCGCTTTCGGGGGCCACGGTCTGCCCGACGATATACTTGACCGATCCGACCGTCATCGGCGCGTTTTCCGCGATCATGCGGGCGGTGTCTTCGGCCACTTGAGCGACCTGATCATCGGGGACAACGCGGTTGACCAGCCCCATCACGCGCGCCTCTTCCGCATCGAAGCGACGGGCGGTGAAAAAGATTTCCTTGGCAAAGGCGGGGCCGACCACGTCGACCAAACGCTTGATCCCGGCAAAGCCGTATCCCAGACCAAGCTTGGCGGCCGGAACCGCGAAACTGGCCCCCGCCCCGCAGATCCGCAGATCGCAGCACAGCGCCAGCGCCATGCCGCCCCCGATGCAAAAGCCGTCGATCTGGGCGATGGTGGGCTTGGGAAAGGCTTCGATCATGTCATAGACGCGCTTGGTGGTGGCGTTGTAATGGGCCACGGCGTCTTCGCTGGCGCGTTCACTTTCGAATTTCGAGATATCGGCGCCCGAGACGAAGGCCTTTCCCCCCGCCCCCGACAAGATCAAGATCCGCACGCTGGGATCGGCCTGAAAGCGGGTGACCGCCGCCTCGACGGCTTCCCACATTTCCAGCGAGACCGCGTTGCGCTTTTCGGGCTGGTTGAAAATGATCCGGGCGATATCGCCCTTTTGTTCGGTCAGGATCTTGTCGGTCATGCGGTGGGTCCCTTGGGGTCGTCAGATCGCGCCGGCCGTTTTCATCGCGGCGATCTGGGCTTCGGTATAGCCAATTTCGGTCAGGATTTCGTGGGTGTGCTGACCGGCCAGCGGCGGCGGGGCGGCGATGGTGCTGGGGGTGCGGCTGAGGATGACGGGCTGGCCCACCAGCTCGGTCGCGCCGCGTTCCTGGCTGACGACGGGCTGGGCCAGACCCAGGTGGCGCACCTGCGGGTTGGCAAAGACCTGCCCGATGTCGTTGATTTCGCCCGCCGGCACGCCGGCTGCGTTGAACGCCGCGATCCATTCGGCCGTGGACTTGGTGACGGTGATCGCCTCGATCTCGGCGTTCAGCGCGTCGCGGTTCTTGGATCGCGCGGCGGCGTTGAGGTAGCGATCCTCCGCGATCCAGTCGGAACGGCCCATGCAATCGCAGAATTTCTGCCAGATCTGGTTGCCGGTGACGGCGATGTTCATGTAGCCGTCGCGGGTCTTGAACACGCCGGTGGGAATGGTGGTCGGGTGGTTGTTGCCCGCCTGCTGGGGCACATCGCCATCCATCAAGAAGCGTGCGGCCTGAAAATCGAGCATGAACACCTGGGCCTGCAAGAGCGAGGTTTGCACCCACTGCCCGCGGCCCGATGTCTGGCGTTCGAACAGCGCAATCAAGATGCCCTGGGCGGCAAACAGCCCGGCACACAGATCGGCGATGGGGATGCCCACCCGCATCGGGCCGCGGCCGGGTTCCCCGGTGATCGACATCAAGCCACCCATGCCCTGTGCGATCTGATCAAAACCCGGCCGATCGGCCAGTGGCCCATCCTGCCCGAAGCCCGAAATCGAGGCATAGATCAGGCCGGGGTTGGTCTGGCTCAGCGTCTCGTAATCGATGCCCAGCCGCGCCTTCACGCCGGGGCGAAAATTTTCGACGATGATGTCGGCGGTGTCGGCCAGCCGTCGGAAGGCGGCAACGCCATCGGGCGTTTTCAGATCCAGTGTCAGCGAACGCTTGTTGCGGTGCAGGTTCTGGAAATCCGGCCCGTGGCGCGGCCCGCCGAACTGGGCTTCGTCGACCGGGGCTTCGATCTTGATCACATCGGCGCCCCAGTCGGCCAGCTGCCGCACACAGGTCGGCCCAGAGCGCACGCGCGTCAGATCAAGCACGCGAAGCCCGCGCAAAGCCGCACTGGCCGCCGGCACGGAAACGGTTGGTCCGGCGGCCGACGCGGCGTTGATACCGGGCTGATTTGCCGACGAATTCATGCTGTCTCCCCGTGGTGCAAAGGATATGTTTTGTGTATGTCAAACGCCGATGCCTGACAATAAAAATGTTGAATGTTGACAAAATTCCCAGCAGGAGGTGAAGCTTCGCGCATGATGAAAAATGCCAAGTCCATCGGGCTCCAACGGGCGACGCTTGCCGGCGAAGTGCGCGGCGAAATCGAGCGCATGATCGTCAGCGGCGATCTGGCGGCGGGCGAGAAGCTGAACGAATTGGCGCTGTCCAACGCGATGGGCGTCAGCCGGGGCACGGTGCGCGAAGCCATCCGGTCGCTGGCCGACAGCGGGCTGATCGACCTGATCGCCAACCGCGGCGCATTTGTGCACAAGACCACGCTGGCCGAGGCACGCAACCTGTATGATTTGCGCGGCGCGATCTTTGCGATGGCCTGCGCCGCCGCCGCGCGGCGCGTGCGCGATGGGGCCGAACCGCGGCTGCACGCCCAGCTCGACCGCAATCTGGAACAGATGCGGGCCGCCCATGCGCAGGGCGATGTCGCACGTTATTACGCGCTGAACATCGAATTCCACGATCTCTTGCTGCAAGCCTCGGGCAATGCCAAGGCGAAGACGATGTATGACAATCTGGTGCGCGAGATGCACCAGTTCCGGCGCAAGGGGCTGTCGCTGGTCACCAACGTGGCGGAATCGATTGCCGAACACGAACGCATCACCCGCGCCATCGCCGAGGGCGACGAAGAGGCCGCGCGCCTGCGCGCCCTGGATCATATCACCGGCGGCTTTGGCCGCTACATGACCCTTGCCGAACCCGATACCCGCCCCGACGCGTAGACCACGGCAAGATCACACCATCCCGAAAGCCCCAAGGAACCGGCATGACCAACCCGCTTTACGATGCGCTCTTTGCCCCGCACGAAGCCAAGACGACCCCGTTCTTGCACCTGCCAGACGGCACAACGTTGAGCCACGGCGCATTTCTGGACCTGGCCGACCGCACCGCCCTTGCCCTGGTGGCGCTTGGCGTCAAACCCGGCGACCGGGTTGCGGTTCATGCCGAGAAATCGCCGCAGGCGCTGGCGCTTTACGTGGCCTGCATCAAGGCGGGTATCGTCTTTTTGCCGTTGAACACCGCCTATACGCCCAAGGAACTGGCCTATTTCGTCGGCGACAGCGGGGCGGCGCTGTTTGTCTGCGACCCGGACGAACAGGCGGCGATGGCGCCGATCGCGGCCGAAGCCGGCGCCATGCTGCACAGCATGGGGCCAAACGGCCAAGGCAGCCTGTGCGATCTGGTGGCCCGTCAACCGGGCACCGGCTTTGCCGCGGTGGCGCGCGACGCGGATGATCTGGCCGCGTTTTTGTACACCTCGGGGACCACGGGGCGATCCAAGGGGGCGATGCTGACGCAGAAAAACCTGTTGTCCAATGCGCAGGCGCTGGTCGAATACTGGCGCTTTGGCAAGGACGACGTGCTGTTGCACGCGCTGCCGATCTTTCACAGCCATGGGCTGTTCGTGGCGACCAATGTGATGGCGCTGGCCGGTGGGGCGATGATCTTCTTGCCGAAATTCGATCTGGAAACGGTGCTGGCGCAACTGCCGCGGGCCACCACGATGATGGGGGTGCCCACCTTTTACACGCGGCTGCTGGATGACGCACGCTTCAGCCGCGATCTGGTGGGGCATATGCGGCTGTTCATCTCGGGGTCGGCCCCGCTTCTGGCCGAAACCCACCGTGCCTTCGAGGCGCGGACGGGCCATCGCATCTTGGAACGCTACGGCATGACCGAAACGTCGATGAACACCTCGAACCCCTATGATGGCGAACGACGGGCGGGGACGGTGGGCTTTCCCCTGCCCGGTGTCGAGGTGCGCGTCTGCCATCCAGACACGCGCGCCGAACTGCCCAAGGGCGAGATCGGGATGCTGCATGTGCGCGGGCCCAATGTGTTCAAGGGCTATTGGCAGATGCCGGAAAAGACGCGCGAGGAATTGCAAGACGACGGCTGGTTCATCACCGGCGATCTGGCGCGCATCGACGCCGAGGGCTACGTCACCATCGTGGGCCGCGGCAAGGATCTGATCATTTCGGGCGGCTACAACATCTACCCCAAGGAAATCGAACTGTTTCTGGATGCCCAGCCCGGCGTCAAGGAAAGCGCGGTCGTGGGCGTGCCGCATCCCGATTTCGGCGAAAGCGTGGTGGCGGTTCTGGTTCCCGAGGCGGGCGCCACGATCGACCTGGCCGCCATCGAGACCGTCGCGCGGGGCGAATTGGCAGGCTTCAAGCGGCCCCGACGGATCGAGATCCTGGCCGATCTGCCGCGCAACACCATGGGCAAGGTGCAAAAGAACGAATTGCGCGCGCGCTTCGCGACGGTTTTCCAGCCAAAGGCCGATTAGCGCGCCAACCGGGGACCTGGGCGCAGCCACCTGCCTTGATCGCCATCAAGGCAGGCGTTTTCGGCATGCCGCAGGTTATGGGTGATGGGCTTGCCGCCTTGGCGCGCGCGCGCGCCGCGCCCTTGGCGGTGGGGCCACCCAACCCGGACAGGCAATCCATGGCTCAGACACATCCGCGCCGCCCCGCCAAACGGGGCCGCCCGCCCCGGGCCGATGCTGTGCCCGGACAGCGCCCGGCCCCGGCCGAAGCCCCCGACCAAGACCGCGCCGAGGCGCGCTGTGGGCTGGATGCCAGACCGCCGGAATTCGGCCACCGCGCCCCGATCCTGTCGCTGGATCGCTATTCGACCAAAAGCCTAGACCGCGCGGCCAATGCCCATCTGGCGCGGTTCACGCTGGGCATTTCCCCCTATGGGCTGTCATCGACGATCTTTACCTGGTGGACCCACCTTTTGGGGGCGCCCGGAAAGCAGGTGCAGCTGGTCGAAAAGGCGCTGCGCAAGGCGATGCGGCTGGGCATCCACGTGCTTGACAGCGCCCGCGACCCGGACGCGCCCCCCTGTATCATCCCCCTGCCCCATGATCACCGTTTCGACCATGAAAGCTGGCGGGTCTGGCCATATAGCCAGATCTACCAGAATTTCCTGCTGACCCAGCAATGGTGGTACAACGCCGCCTGCGACATCGACGGGGTCAGCGCGCATCAAGAACAGGTGATCTCGTTTCTCAGCCGGCAATTGTTGGACATGGTGTCGCCGTCGAATTTCGTGCTGACCAACCCCGAGGTTGCGGCCACGACCCTGCAGCAGGGGGGGATGAACCTGTTGCGGGGGGCCCGGAATTTCCTGGAGGATTGGGAACGCGCGGTATCGGGCAAGCTGCCCGTCGGCACCGAGGCCTTCCGGCCGGGCCACGAGGTTGCCATCACACCGGGCAAGGTGGTGCTGCGCACCCATTTGCTGGAGCTGATCCAGTATGCCCCCCGCACCGCCATGGTCCAGGCCGAGCCGATCCTGATCATCCCGGCCTGGATCATGAAATACTACATCCTTGATCTAAGCCCCGGAAATTCGCTGGTGAAATACCTGGTCGATCGCGGCTTTACGGTGTTCATCGCATCTTGGCGCAACCCGACCGCCGAAGACCGCGACATCGGCCTGCAAGATTACTTTGCCGCCGTCGATGCCGCGATCGATGCGGTGTCAACGATCACCCAAGGCCGCAAGATCCACGGCATGGGCTATTGCCTGGGCGGCACGCTGATGGCGGCCAAGACCGCGCAGATGGCGCGCGACGGGGACCCGCGCCTGGCCACGCTGACGCTTTTGGCCACGCAGACCGATTTCGAAGACCCCGGCGAATTGCAGCTTTTCCTGAGCGAAAGCGAAGTGGCCTTTTTGGAAAACATGATGTGGGATCAAGGTTATCTGGACACCAAGCAGATGGCGGGCGCGTTCGAGCTGTTGCGTTCGGCCGATCTGATCTGGTCGCGTTACGTCCATGATTACCTGATGGGCCAGCGTCAGGACATGTTCGACCTGATGGCCTGGAACGCCGATGCGACGCGCATGCCCTACCGGATGCACAGCGAATACCTGCGGCAGTTCTTCTTGGAAAATGACCTGGCCGAAGGCCGGTACCGCATGGGCGGCAAGCCCGTGCTGCTGTCTGACATCGATGTGCCGATCTTTTGCGTTTCGACCACCGCCGACCATGTCGCGCCCTGGCGATCGGTCTACAAGCTGCATCTGCTGACCGATGCACCGCTCAGCTTTGTGCTGACCAATGGCGGTCACAACGCGGGGATCGTCAGCGAACCGGGTCGCGCCGGCCGCCAATTCCGCCTGCGCACGCGACAGGGCGATGCCCGCCCCCTGTCACCCGAAGACTGGCAGGCCGCGACCGACCTGACCCAAGGGTCGTGGTGGCCCGCGATGGTGGACTGGCTTGTCGAGCGCTCGACCGGGCCAGTGGCGCCACCCGCGCTGGGCACCCCGGCGGGGCGCTACCGCGCCATGGCCGATGCGCCGGGCGATTACGTGCTGCAACGCTAGACCGGGCGCGTGGGATCGGGGCCCGCCGCGCGCCCGATCGGCGCCGCAGGCGGCAGGATCTGCTGGCACAAAATGGCCGGATCGATATCGGCGACATCGGCCAGGGCGGCAAGATCGCGGATCTTGAACCGCGACGGGCCGCGACGTTCCACCAGACCATCCGCGCGAAAGCGTTGCAGAACGCGGCACACATGGACCGCGGACAGGCCGCAGAATTCGCCCAATTGCCGCTGCGACATGGGGATGTGATAGGTTCGCCCCTGCTGAAGACGGGCCTGGGTTGCCCGCAGGCACAATTCGCACAAGGCATAGGCCAGGATGCTGTCGGCCCGCCCCCGGCCCAATCGCAGCATCCGCCCGGACACGCGCGCCATCGCGGCGCGGCCAGACGCATCCTGCGCCCAAGACCATTCGGGACAGGCCCGCAGCAGGCGTTGCCAATCCTGCCGCGCGATCGTGGCATAGGTGACATCGCTCAGCGCCTCGACATCGACGGCGCTGCTGCAAGGGTCGGCCGAGGCCGGATCGACAACGCCGCCGGGCAGCACGACATCGATGATCTGGCGGTGGCCTTCGGTCATGGATCTTGTGATGGCCAGCCATCCCGACACCACGATGTAAAGCCGCCCCGCGCCATCGCCTTCCAGTTGGATGGTCGCGCCCGCCGGGCGCCGGTGCCGGGGCAGCCCATCGGAAATGGGGCGCCAGAACAGGCCGAGGCGCGGCCCTGCGGGCTGGGGCCGATGCGGGTTCGTCTGCCCAAGGCGGGCGCCAGCGTCATCCATCCCTGATCCTCGTGCATACCCAAAGCGTGCCGACGCGGGCCGCAGCCCCGCCGACCGGCAAGCGTTACCAAGATGGCGCTTGGCCCTTCATTGCCCGCCATCAACGCCCGGCCACGCAGCATTGACCGCGGTTAATGCGGTGGCCCGAAAAACGGGCAGGCTTGCCCTTACCCCGCACGCAGGCGCGACCCAGCCCATGGAGCATGATGATGGCCCGAAAACCCAACCTTCATTTCGGCGGCATGATGGACCAGGCCCGTGCCATTCTGGCCGCAAACCCCACCATCGCGCCCCAGATCGCGCAATTCTGGAAGGTGCAAGAACAGATGCTGCGCGATACCGAAACCTACGCGCAGGGATGGTTTGCCCGCCGTCACGAGGCGATCCGCAGCGCGCGCGAGGCCGTGCGCCGGGCCAATGGGCCATCCGGGATCGATCCGGCGCAATCGCTGCAACGCGGCCTCGAATGGCAGCGCGGATCGTGGCAACGCACGGCCGAGGATCTGCAGGAATGGGCGGCACTGTGCGCCCGCTGCGCCGGCCATCTGGCCGATGCCGAGATCGAAGCCGGCAAAGACAGCGCAAAGCATCTGGCGAAGACCATGGCCGCCAGCACCGCCGCGACCCATCACGCCACGCCCGTCTGACGGCCGCCCGCCCCTAGGGGGGCGACAAGGCCGTGATCGCGGCCTCGATCCGGTCGCGCGGATGCTGGGTGTAATCCTTTGCAATCTCGGCCAGGATCATGGCGGCCAAGGCTGGATCAAACGCCTTGCGCAGCGCGCCCAGCGTGCGCGGATCGGCCAGGATCACCAGATGGCGAAACCGGCCGGCGGCGGCATGATCGGCCAGCACCGCGGCCACATGCGCGGCAAACCGCGCTTCGCCAACGCGGTGCCAATCAGTCTGTTCCAGCGCGGATTTCCCCCAAGTCAGCACCCTGTTTCCCGTCTGACGCGCGGCATCGTTGCGCCGACCGGGCCGATCGCTGCCCAGATCGCGGGCCGGGGGGTTCG
>JBEAQJ010000163.1:0-24005 GCA_041163945.1 Pseudomonadota bacterium | reverse complement strand
CGCGCCGCTGTTTCACACGGCGCATTTCCAATCCTCGTTCTATCCGCGCGGCACAAAGCCCGGTCATCTGATGGTCGAGCCTGCTTTTGGCGATGCGGTGCTCGCCGATCTGCGCGCGCGCGGCCATGATCTTGAGGTGTCGGAACCTTGGGCCGTGGGGCGGCTGACGGCCGCCTCGCGCGATACGAACGGCATGCTGAAGGCCGCCGCCACCCCGCGCCTGATGCAGGCCTATGCCATCGGCCGCTAGGTCGGGGTAGGGGCGGGCGCGCGGTCAGGCGGCCGCGTCGGGCCTTGGGGTCCGGCGCGGGGGTTTGCGCGGTTTGCCCTGTGTCCGCGGGCCCGCGGCCGGGGTGGCCCGCGTTTCTGGCGGTGAATCGAAAGGCTGTTCGGACGGAGCTTCCAATAGCGGTTCCGACAGGGGCAGCGTCACGGTCACTGTCAGGCCGGCGTTCGGGGCATTTTGCGGGGTGATGTCAAGCCGTCCCCCGCGGCTGGTCACCACCGCCTCGGCGATGGGCAGGCCCAGCCCCGTGCCTTCGCCCGCGCCCACCTGGCCGAACCGCGCACGCGCCAGCGCCACCTCGTGCGGGCGCAGGCCGCGGCCATCGTCGCACACCGTCAGCCGGGCGTGATCGGGGCCGGTTTCCAGCGCCACGACGATCTGCGACAGGCCCGCACCGCCGTGGCGCAGGGCGTTGTCGATCAGGTTCATGACCGCCTCGCGCAGCATCAGGTGATCGGCTTCCACCATTGGCCGGGCACGCGCCGGCCGCAGCACCAGCTCCACGCCTTGATCTTGCGCCCGCGGGCGCAGATCGTCGACCGTTTGCGCCACAAGCGCGGCCAGATCCACCGCTTCCAGCGGCCCCCCGGCGGCGCTGGCGCGTTCCAGCGTCAACAGCCGGTTGGCCAGATCGCGCACCTGGCGCGCCGAAACCAGCAATTCACCGGCGCGCGCGCGCGTGGCCTCGGGCGTGGGGGCCCGGCGCACGGCTTCGGCCATGGCCAGAACACCGGCGATGGGGTTGCGCAGCTGGTGGGCGGCATTCGAGATAAAGCTTGCCTGTGCCTGCATCGTGGCCTCCACCTGCCCGAACAACGTGTTCAGCCGCCGCACCAGGCCGCGTGCCTCGGGCGGCACGGCGCGGCGGATCGGGCTGAGATCGTCGGAATTGCGCCGGGAAATCGCGTCTTCCAACGCAAGAAGGGGCCGCAGGCCGAGATTGACCCCGAACCAAACCACCAGCGCCACGGTGCCGATCAGAACGGCCATCACGATCAACACCTGATCGGCCAGATCGCGGATCAGCGCATCGAGGATCGCGCGTTCCTGCCAGACGGTGTAGGTGTAGGTGCCCGCGATGCCGCCCACGCTGGTCACCTGCCGCAGCCGGAGCGCGCGCACCGGTTGGCCGAAATAGGTTGAATCGTAAAACCCGTAAAAGCCATCGCCATGCAGCGCCACGGCTTCGGGTGACCGGGCGGGTGGCGTGGCATAGCCCGTCACGTAAACCCCGGATGGCGCATAGGCATGGTAATAGACCGCACCGCCCGATGTGTCGCTCAAGAGGTCGCGGGTTTGCAACGACAGCGCATCGCCCCCCGAACGCGCCACATCCGCCGCAACCGCCAGCGCCGTGGTCATCAGGGATCGGTCAAACAGCGCTTCGGCCTTTTGGCGGGTGTAGCCCAGTTGCCAGACACCCACCGCCATCGCGATGATCAGCAGCGGCACAAGGATGATCGCCGTCAGCCTGAGCCGCAGCGACACGGTCGGACCGGCGCCGAAACGGGGCATGCGCAAACGCCGCGGCGGGGTCATGCCGCGCCCTTGTCGGGGATCAGGGCATAACCCAGCCCGCGCGCCACCCGGATGGTCAGCCCGTGGTCTTTCAGCCGTTTGCGCAGGCGCGAAATATGCACCTCGATGGCGCCTTCCTCGATATCGGCGCCGGTGCCGTAGATGTGGTCGATCAGATCGTTCTTGCTGACGGTGCGGCCTTGGGCGGCGATCAGAACCTCCAGCAAGCTGACCTCGCGCCGGGGCAGGGCCAAGGGTGTGCCATCGGCCGTCACCTCGCGCGCATCCAGATCGAGTGCGAGCACCCCCATCAGGATCTGGCGGCGCAAGGGCCTTGGTTGGCGCCGCGCCAGGGCGCGCACCCTCGCTTCCAATTCGTCCATCTCGAAGGGCTTGACCAGATAGTCATCGGCCCCTGCATCCAGACCGCGGACCCGGTCATGGGTTTCGGCGCGCGCCGTCAACAACAGCACCGGGCGTTCGTCGCCGCGTTGGCGCATGGCGCGCAGAATGGCCAGCCCATCCATGCCCGGCAGGTTGATGTCGAGGATCACCAGATCGCCGCCACCGCAGCGCAGGTGCTGATCGGCGGCCAGGCCATCGGCAATCACATCGACCGAATGACCCAGATCCTGCATCCGGTAGGCGATGCCCTTGGACACGCTGTCATGATCTTCGACCAGCACGATCCGCATGGCGCATTCCCCCTTGTGCCCGGCAATGGCGGGGCGATTGTTGCGCCCCTGGGCCCCGCCACGATGTCATGCTGGGGGCCGAACCAAAAATTCGGTCCCCGTAAGCTTGGCGCAAGCTTCGCAAGTCAAGAACGCGCCATCAAGCGTTGATTGCGCCTTGAACAAAGCCGCGCGTCCCCATCGGGCCCGCGCGGGCATAGGGAGGAAGACATGACCAAGATCAAGACCCCGCGCGCGGGCGCGGCATTTCTTGCGGCTTCGGCCGTGGCGCTGAGCATGGCGGCGCCCGTGGCCGCGCAGGACCTGAGCGGCAAGACCGTCGAATTCGTCATCCCGTTCTCGGAATCGGGCGGTTCGGCCCGTTGGGCGAATTTCTTTGCACCGCTTCTGGCCGAAGCGCTGCCCGGCAAGCCGACGGCCATCGTGGGCTACCGCCCCGGC
Source organism: Pseudomonadota bacterium (assembly GCA_041163945.1). Classification (GTDB taxonomy): domain Bacteria; phylum Pseudomonadota; class Alphaproteobacteria; order Rhodobacterales; family Rhodobacteraceae; genus Roseicyclus. Next base: position 21,065 of record JBEAQJ010000163.1, on the reverse strand, counting down.
GGCGGTTCGACCACCGGGGCCAACTGGTTCCAGGAACAGACCACGGCCGATGGCACGCTGATTTTCGGCACCTCGGGTTCGACCCAGTTCCCCTATCTGCTGGGCGATCCGCGCGTGCGCTACGAATATCGTGACTGGCAGCCGGTGCTGGCGTCGGGCACGGGCGGGGTGGTGTATCTGCCCGCCGATCTGGGTGCGCGGTTCGACGGCGATCTGGACGATTTGCAGGGCGAATTCTTCATCTTCGGCAGCCAGGGCGCGACCACGCTCGACCTGGTGCCGCTGTTGGCCTTCAAGATGCTGGGCCTGCAGGTCGAGCCGGTGTTCGGGATCGAAGGGCGCGGCGATGGCCGCCTGATGTTCGAACGCGGCGAGGCCAACATCGATTACCAGACCTCGTCGGCCTATCTGTCGAACGTGGTGCCGCTGGTCGAACAGAACCTGGCCGTGCCGGTCATGAGCTGGGGCATTCTGGACGACGCGGGCAATATCGTGCGCGATCCGACCTTCCCCGATATCCCGACCTTCAAGGAAATCTGCGAAGCGACCGCGGGCTGTGAAACCTCGGGCGTGGCCTGGGATGCGTGGAAAGCGTTCTTCGTGTCCGGGTTCGCCGCGCAAAAGCTGGTCTATCTGCCGGGCAACGCATCGCAAGACGTGGTGGCGATGTACAACAAGGCCTTTGCCGACATCCTGGCACGCCCCGATTTCGCCGAGCTTTCGGCGCGCGAATTGGGCGTTTATCCGCAGATGATCGGCCCGGCCGCGCGCGTTGCGCACGAAGCCGCCATCACCGTGTCGGACGAGGCGCGCCAGTACGTGCTGGACTGGCTGGCCGAAGCCTACGGCGTCACCATGCAGTAAGCGCATCGGGGGCGTTCGGGGTCAGGTGGCGGCGGGCCGCAGCCTGACCCCGGTGCCAAGCGATGTTGCGAAACCCGCCCGCGCACACCGCGCGGGCGGGCATATTCCCCGCGCTCGGGCGGCCGAGGGCGGGTGAGGGGAGGGCGCCGCCATGGAAATTCTGAACATCGCGCTACCCGCGCTTGGCAACGCGTTGCTGACCGTCACGCAACCGCAGCATTTGATGTTCATGGTGGCGGGCGTGCTGTTGGGTCTGTCGATCGGGGTCTTGCCGGGGCTCGGCGGGATCGCGGGGCTGTCGCTGGTCTTGCCCTTCATGTTCGGGATGGACCCGGTGTCGGGGTTGGCCCTGATGGTCGGCCTGATCGCCGTGATCCCCACATCCGATACGTTTTCGTCGGTTCTTTTGGGTATACCCGGCAGCTCGGCCAGCCAGGCCACGGTGCTTGACGGCTTTCCCTTGGCGCGAAAGGGGCAGGCGGCGCGGGCCTTGTCGGCGGCCTTCGTGTCGTCGCTTTATGGCGGCCTGCTGGGCGCCATGGCGCTGACGATGATCATTTTCGTGGCCCGCCCCCTGATCTTGGCCTTTGGCCTGCCCGAGATGTTGATGATCACGGTTCTGGGCCTGTCGATGGTGGCCATTCTGGCCGGGCGCATCCCGCTGAAAGGGGTTGTCGCCGCGGGGCTGGGGCTGTTGATCGGCACCATCGGGGCCGCCCCGGCCGGCGGATCGCTGCGCATGTCGACCTATGATGTGCCCTATCTGGTCGATGGCTTGCAGCTGGTGATCGTGGGCCTTGGCATCTACGCCATCCCGGAAGTGGTGTCGCTGTTGCGGCAGGATCGGGCGATCGCGAAATCGGGCATGCTGGGCGCGGGCTGGAGCGACGGCGTGCGCGACTGGTGGGCCAACAAGTGGCTGTCGACCAAATGTGCCGCCATCGGGGTGACGGTGGGCGTGATCCCGGGCCTTGGCGGGTCGGTCGTGGATTGGATTGCCTATGGCTATGCCGTCCAGACATCGAAGAACCGCGAAAACTATGGTCAGGGCGATATCCGGGGCGTGATCGCGCCCGAAAGCTCGAACAATGCCAAGGAAGGCGGTGGGCTGGTGCCGACGCTGATCTTCGGTATTCCCGGTTCGGGGTCGATGGCGGTGTTTCTGGGGGGGCTGGCGCTGTTGGGCATGTCGCCGGGCCCGGCGATGGTGCGCAACGATCTGGATATCACCTACACCATCGTGTGGTCGCTGGCGCTCGCCAATGTGGTGGGGGCGGGGCTATGCGTGCTGTTGTCGGGCCAGATCGCGCGGCTGACCACCATCCGCTTCACGCTGCTGGCGCCGTTCTTGTTCATGATGATCGCCTTTGCCGCGTTTCAGTCGCGCATGTCGTTTGGCGATCTGATCGCGCTGGTCGTGGTGGGGGTCGTGGGTATCTTGCTGCGCCGGTTCGATTATTCGCGCCCGGCCTTCTTGATCGGTTTCGTGTTGTCGACACAGGCCGAGCAGTTCGTCAACATGGCCACCCAGATCGGATCGGCCCGCTTTCGCCGCAGTTTCGAGGCGGGGCTTGATTACCTGGTCTCGCCCATCACGGTGACACTGCTGGTGCTGACGGTGCTGTCGATCGTCATCGGGATCCGCCAATCCAAGAACATCCGCGAGAACATCGAAACCTACACCGGCACCAAGCGCGCGCCCTTTGTCTTTCTGGCCGCCATCACCGCCTACGCGGCCGTGGCGACCGTGGATGCCGCGGGCGTCAGCCGCTTTGGCGACAAGATCTTTCCGCTGACGGTGGGCATCGTCACGCTGTTGGGCTGTCTGGCCTTGCTGGTGCGGATGGTGCTGCGCCCCGAAAGCGATGATGTGTTCATCGATCTGGAAGCCGGCGGCGACGATGGGCAGGCGCCCCATTCGCTGTGGTCGACGCTGGCGTGGTTTTTCGGGCTTTTGGCGCTGACCGGCGTGTTTGGCTTCATCATCGCGCTGGCGGCGTTTTTCCTGGGCTTTTTCCGCCTGCGTGCGGGGCTGGGCTGGCGCATGTCGCTGCTGTTTGCCGCCGCCGGGATCGGCTTCATCTTGTTTTTCGCGGATCTGCTCAACCGCGATTTTCCACCGGGCCTGTTGCAAAGCTATTTCGACCTGCCTTGGCCCTTTACCTGAGAAACGATCATGTCAGACGCCCTCTATCAAGATGCCATTCCTTTCGTGTTCATGCGCGGGGGCACATCGCGCGGGCCCTATTTCAACCGCGCCGACCTGCCCGAGGATCGTGAGGCACTGGCCCGGGTTCTGGTGGCAGTGGTGGGTGCGGGGCACCCACAGAACATCGATGGTCTGGGCGGCGGCGTTGCCGTGACCACCAAGGTCGCCATGCTGTCGCGGTCGGACGAGCCCGGGATCGATGTGGATTATTTTTTCGGTCAGGTCGCCGTGGACGAAGCGCTGGTCGATTTCAAGCCGACCTGCGGCAACATCCTTGTTGGCGTGGGCCCTGCGGCAATCGAGATGGGATTGGTGGCCGCACAAGACGGTGTGACCCCGGTGCGCATCCGCGCCGTCAATACCGGTGCGACGGTCGAGGCGCGGGTGCAAACCCCCGGGGGGCGCGTGAGCTATGAAGGCAGCACCGCGATCGACGGGGTGCCGGGCACCGCCGCACCCGTGGGGCTGCAGTTTCTGGATGTGGTGGGGTCGTCTTGCGGCGCATTCCTGCCCACCGGCACCCCGCGCGAGGTGATCGACGGGATCGAGGTCACGCTGATGGATGTGGCCATGCCGATGATGATCGCACGCGCGGCCGATTTCGGGCTGACCGGCTACGAGACCGCCGAGGAATTGGATGCCAACCGGGATCTTTATGCCCGGATGGAACCGATGCGGCTGGAAGCCGGGCGGCGCATGGGCTTGGGCGATGTGACCAAATCCGTCATGCCCAAGATCGGGCTTCTGTCGGCCCCGCGCCACGGCGGGGCGATTTCGGCGCGCTATTTCATGCCGTGGAATTGCCACCCCTCGATGGCCGTGACGGGCAGCCAATGCCTTGCGGCCTGTACGCTGACCCCGGGCACGGTGGCCGAAGGTCTGGGTGTCATTCCCAACGAGGTGCCGGCGCTGATGAAGATCGAACACCCCATGGGCATCATCGAGGTGACGGTGGATTACGATCAGACCGCGGCGGGTTTCGTGATGAAATCGGCGGGTCTTGTGCGCACGGCGCGCATGATTGCGCGGGGTCACGCGATGGTCCCGCCCGGGCTGATGCCGCGGTGATGGGCACGATGGGCGGGGCCAGCCACGGGCGGCATGCCTTTGACATCCTGGCCGATGTGGTGGCGCGCGAAGCGCCGGGTGCCTGTTTTGCGCTGCTGGGCGATGCGAACATGAATTTCGCCACCCGCCTGGCGGAAACCGGCTGCCCGATGATCTATGTGCGCCACGAACATTGTGCGGTGGCGGCCGCCATGGCGCATGCCCGCAAGACCGGCGGCGTGGGCTTTGCCACGGTCACCTGCGGCCCCGGGCTGACACAGCTGACCACCGCGTTGCCCGCGGCGGTGCGTGCGCGCATACCCTTGGTGGTGCTGGCGGGCGAGGCGCCGCTGAAATCGGCCTGGTACAACCAGATGATCGATCAAGCCCCGTTTGTCACCGCGACCGGGGCCGCGTATCGCGCGCTCCACCATCCGGCGCGTTTGGCCGATGGTTTGCGCGATGCGTTCCTCGAGGCGCGCATGACCCGCGCCCCGGTTGTGGTGGGTGTTCCCTTCGATCTGCAAAACGCCGCTTGGGCGGAACCGGCGGGCTTGCCGGCGCCATCGGTCAGCCTGATGCCGCACACATCGCCCATGCCGCCCAACCCTGCGGATCTGGCGCGCGCTGTGGCGCTGGTCGCCGGGGCGGAGCGCGTTGTGATCATGGCGGGGCTGGGCGCGGTCGAAGCCGGCGCAGGGGCGGCTTGCAGTGCCTTGGCCGATCATCTGGGGGCGCTTCTGGCCACGACGTTGCCCGCGCGGGGGCTGTTTGCCGGCCATCGCTTCAATCTGAATGTGGCGGGCGGTTTCGCCACCGAAACCGCGCGCGCCTGTTTTGCCGAGACCGATCTGATCATCGCTGTCGGAACCTCGCTCAGCCATCACAACGCCGATGGCGGCAAGTTGTGGCCCAAGGCGCGCGTCTTGCAGATCGACACCGCGCCGATCGCCTTGGCCCAGGGGCGGGTGGCCGCCGACAGCCACCTGCGCGCCGATGCGCGGCTGGGCACCGAGGCGCTGCTGGCCGCGTTGGCCCCCCGCGATCCGGGCTGGCGAACCGAAGCCCTGGCCCGGCGGATCGCCACCGCGCCGGCCGACAGCGCCGTTTTCGACCCTGTGCCGGATCGCCATGATCCACGCGACGCGGTCGCCGCTTTTGAGGCGGCGTTGCCGCTGGATTGGGAAATGGTGAATTCGTCGGGGCATTGTTCCTATTTCGTGGCACAGATGCCATCGCGCCCGCAGGCGCGGTTCCTGACCATCCGCGAATTCGGCGCCATCGGCAACGGCTTGGCCTTTGCCATGGGGGTGGCCGCCGCGCGCACAGACCGGCCGACGGTTTTGTTCGATGGGGATGGCAGCCTTTTGATGCACATGCAGGAGCTGGAAACCATCGCCCGCCACAATCTGAAGATCCTGATCGTGGCGCTGAACGATGGCGCCTATGGCTCGGAAATTCACAAGCTCAGGGCCGAGGGGCTGTCAGATGCGGGCGCCGTCTTTGGTCAGACCGATCTGGCGGCCATCGCGCGCGGGTTCGGCATCGGCGGGGTGCGGTTGACCGATCTGGCCCTGCTGCCCGGTCTGATCGCGGATTTTGCGGCGGATTCTGGGGCGATGCTGATCGATGTGCCGATTTCGGATCGGGTCGCAAGCCCCGTGATCCGCCGCGCGCATCCACCCAAGGCATGATCACGATGGCGGGAACGGATCCATGTTCGAAAGCCTGACGTCCTTGCCCGAGGGGCTCAGCCAGCTGGGGTTTTGGGTGTTGATGGCGGCCAGCTTCATCGGGTCGTTCATCACGGCGGCCTTGGGCATCGGCGGGGGGGCGCTGGTGCTGGTGGTGATGGCCAGCGTCATGCCACCGGCCGCGATCATCCCCGTGCATGGGGTGGTGCAGCTGGGCTCGAACGCGGGGCGGGCGGCGATGCTGATGCGCCATGTCCATCGGCCCGCCTTGCCCGGGTTCTTGCTGGGTTCGGTCATCGGATCGGCGCTGGGTGGGGTGGTGGTCGTCGATCTGCCGCCGGGTCTGGTTCAGATCGGGCTTGGCCTGTTCATCATCTGGTCCGTGCTGGCCAAGCCCCCCGCCTGGCTGACGGGCCAGCCCTGGATTGCGGGCGGCATATCCAGCTTTCTGACCATGTTCTTCGGGGCCACCGGGGTCTTTGTGGCCAATTTCACGAAATCCTTTCGGCTTGATCGCCACGCCCATGTGGCCACCCATGCCACGCTGATGACGGCGCAACACCTGTTGAAGGTGCTGGTCTTTGGCCTGTTGGGCTTTGCATTCGGGGCCTGGGCCGGGGTGATCGTGGCGATGATCGTGGTGGGGTTGGTGGGCACCTATGCCGGCAAGCTGATGCTGAACCGGATGAGCGATCGGAATTTCAAGATCGCGCTCGATGGGCTGCTGATCTTGATCTCGCTGCGCCTGATCTATCAGGGCCTTATGGGCTGAGGCGCGCAGGGCCCGGAAAGACCAACCCATCCATCAGCTTGCGTGCCGTGCGCAAGGTGCCGGCCGCGGTCACGCAACCGCTGGCGTCGCGCTCCAGCATCACCTCGGCTGCACCTGTGGGATGTTCGATGCGAAAGACGCCGTCCGCGGGCAGGCAGGCCTGTGCTGCGGCGGGTCCTTCGGGCAGGGTGCAGGCGGCCGCCACGCTGACGGCGGCGAACACACCGATGCCCGCGTGACAGCGGTGGGGAATGAAGCTGCGGGTCGACAGCGTGCCGCCAGCACAGGCGGGTGACACCAGCGTCATCTTGGGCACGCTTTTCGGGGTCACATCCCCCAGACCCATCATCGGCCCCGCAACCTGCCGGATCGCTTCCAGGCGGGCCTTCAGCGCGGCGTCGCCATCGAGCACTTCGCGGCTTTCCTGCCCGCTCAGCCCGAAATCGGATGCGGCCAGAACCACGATGGGCATGCCCATGTCGATCAGCGTGCACGACAGGCCCGCGACCTGATCGACGGCCCGGCCCGTGGGCAGCATGCGCCCCCCCGTCATTGAACCGGCCAGGCCCGAAAACATCAGCGGAATGCCCGCATGCTGACCCGGCACGCCATCGATGCGCGCGGCGCCATCGTAGCTGACCCGGCCGCCGGGCGTGGCCACATGGGCCACGGCCACTTCCCCGGTGTTGACCATGTGGATGCGCACCGTGGTTTGCCCGTCGCGCGCCGGCACCAAGCCGCGTTCGATCGCGGCCGGGCCCACGCCGGCCAGGATGTTGCCACAGCCCTGCGCGTCGCTGACCAGCGCCTGATCGACGAAAACCTGCAGGAACAGATAATCCACATCCGCATCCGCGCGGGCCGACGGCGACAAGATCGCCACCTTCGAGGTCAAGGGGTCGCCACCGCCGATCCCGTCGATCTGGCGCGGGTCGGGGCTGCCCATGATGCGCAACAACAGCGCGTCGATCTGGGCCCGGTCCTGGGGCAGATCGCGGGCCAGGAAATATGCCCCCTTGGACGTGCCGCCGCGCATCCACAGGCAGGCGATGGCGTCACTCATAGCGCAGGCCCTTGGCTGCCAGCCGGTCGCGCATGCCGTACATGTCCAGACCCAGTTCGCCCTTGGCCAGCCGCTGGCGCTTGGCCTCTTCGGCGGCGATCCGCTGTTCGGCGGCGGCCAGCACCTGGGCGGCCGCGGCGCGCGGCACGACGCAGACGCCGTCATCATCGGCCACGATCACATCCCCAGGGGCCACCGCGGCACCCGCGCACACGATGGGGATGTTCACCGAACCCAATGTTTCCTTGACCGTGCCCTGCGCGCTGATCGCGGTGGACCAGACGGCAAAGCCCATCGCACGCAGATCGCGCAGATCGCGCACGCCCGCATCGATCACCAGCCCCGCACAGCCGCGCGCCATCGCCGATGTGGCCAGCAGATCGCCGAAATAGCCGTTGTCGCAGGGGCTGGTGGGCGCCAGAACCAGAATGTCGCCCGGCCGGATCTGTTCGATGGCCACATGCACCATCCAGTTGTCGCCCGGCGGCGCACTGATGGTGACGGCGCTGCCGGCGATGGCCCGCCCATCCTGGATCGGTCGCATCCTGGCCGACATCAGGCCGGTGCGCCCCTGGGCTTCGTGGGTGGTCGCCACGCCGGCCCGCGCCAGCCCGGCGATCACCTGCGCTTCGGCGCGCGCGATGGTCTGCACCACGACCCCGCTCATAGCGCATCCACCGTGCGCGGGAACACCGATTGAAAGCCTTCGGCGTACTGGCAATCGCGCCCGCCGGCTTGCCCGCCGGAATTGCGCTTGAAATGATTGGCGCGCTGCTGGGCCACGCGGGTGTAGTAATCCCACAGATGCACCTGGCCGCCCATCTGTTCCATCGCGGCGCGTTTCTTGTCCCAGACCGGCGTGATGTCCAGAAACACATCCGGTTTCCAACCCATCTGTTCGGTCTGGTGCGGCTCAAACAGGTAAAGCTGCGGCGCGCCCAGAACCTTTTGGCCGGGGTTGTGGCCCCAGGCTTGCGCGATCATCCGCGCCTCGAGCGCGACCTGTGTCATCAACATGTGGTCGGTGTTGTAGGGGTCATATTGGCTGTGGCTCATCATCCATCTGGGCTGAACCTTGCGGATCAGCTCCACAAGCGCGAATTTGTCATCGCGATCCAGTTGCAGCGGGTAATCGCCCAGATCGAAACAGACCAGATCATGCACCCCGAGGGCTGCGGCGGCGGCCTCGGCTTCGGCGCGGCGGATCGCCTTGACCGCGTCCAGGGATTTGCCTTCCTTCCACAGCTTGGCGCTTTCGCCACGCTCGCCGAACGACATGCAGGCCACCGTCACACGGTAGCCCATCTGCGCATGCAGCGCGATGGCGCCACCGCAGCGCCACACGAAATCCGCGGCATGCGCGGACAGGATCAGGGCGGTCGGTTGGTCGGTCATGGTGGGAATCCCTTTGCAATGCCAGCGGCATCATCCGCGCAGACGCGGGCACAGGCAAATCCATTCCACATCTGCCATCGAAAGAGGGTGCGGGCGCGTCTCGACAAGCACGGGGGGGCGTGCCAGCGTTTGCGGCAAGATCTGTGTTGTCGTCGAAAGGACCTGCCGCCATGGACCCCCGGATCGCGATGATCGGCTTCGGCGAAGCCGCCACCGCCTTTGTCACCGGATGGGCGTTGCCCGATCCGGGCCGGATCACCGCCTATGACATCCGTTCAAGCGACCCCGCCCAGGCGGGCGCGATGCAGGCGCGGCAAAGCGCGCTTGGGGTGCGGCCGGCGCAGACGGCGGCCGATGCCTTGGCCGATGCCGATGTTGTGTTCTGTCTGGTGACTGCGGATCAGGCCGATGAGGCGGCGCGCGCGGCGGTGGCGTCGGGGGCGCTGCGGCGCGGGACGGTCTGGTTCGATGGCAATTCCTGCGCGCCCGACACCAAGCGGGCCGCGGCCGCCCGGATCAAGGCTGCCGGTGGATGCTACATCGATATGGCGATCATGGCGCCGGTTCATCCCCAAGGGCATCGGGTGCCGATCAAGCTGGCCGCCCCGCAAGCCGCGGCGGCGGCGGCAATTCTGAGCGCGCTTGGCATGCGCCCCGAGGTGGTGGGCGATCATGTCGGTGCGGCCTCGACGATCAAGATGCTGCGCTCGGTCATGATCAAGGGGCTTGAGGCGCTGGTGGCCGAATGTTTTCTGGCCGCACGGCGGGCCGGTGTCGAAGATCAGGTGATCGCCTCGCTCGAGGCGTCGGACCCCGATATCGCCTGGCGCCAGCGGGGGGCTTACACGATGGAACGCATGATGGTGCATGGGGCCCGCCGGGCCGCCGAAATGCGCGAAGTGGCCAAAACCGTGGACGGTCTTGGGCTTTACCCCGGCCTCAGCCAGGCCACCGCCGAATGGCAAGATCGCGTCGCCGCCACCCATGCCGAACCCGGCGAAGCGGCGCTGATCGCGCGGCTTGACCGGGTGCTGGCCGGGCTGTGATCCGGCGCGCGCGCGGGCGTCAGTCGCGGCCCATCAGGAATTCCGCCACCGCCTGATAGGCCGGCAGCGAGGTCGGGTCGATGCTGGCATTGCCCGCCGTCGGGAACGAGGCGAATCGCACCAGCACCATCTGCGCCGTCGGATCGACATAGATCGTCTGACCATGCACCCCGCGCGCGGCAAAGGCGCCGTGGTCGTTGTGAAACACCCACCACTGGCTGGTGTAGCTGCCATTGGGGATCGAGGGGTAACCGCTGAACTTGGCCGGATCGCCGCCCTTTGCGATGGCATCGACCACGGCCGCCGGGAACAGGCGCTGACCATTGATTTCGCCCCTGTTCAGCATCAACAGGCCCAGGCGCCCCGCATCGCGCAGGCCAAGACTGATGCCGCCACCGGCAAAGGGCACGCCCTTGCCGTCAACCGTCTGATAGGCGTCTTGTTCCGCGCCCATCCGGCGCCAGAGCCGTTGTGATGCCAGATCGGTGACCGCCTGGCCGGAGGTGCGGCTGATGATCCAGCCCAGCATGTCGGAATTGATCGTCTTGTAATGAAAGGCGTCCCCATGGTTGCCCTCGGGTTGCACCTGGGCCAGGTATTCCCAGTAGCCGTTCGGCCCGACGTAATCGGCAGGCTTGGGCAGAGGGCTGGCCGCGGCCGAATAGACCCAGATGTCGGCATTGGGATCGGCGTAATTCTCGGAATAGCGCACGCCGGTGGTCATATCCATCACCTGCCGGACCGTCGCGCTGCCAAAGGCGCTGTTGGCAACTTCCGGGATCAGATCGCCGACCAGCCGGGTGTCATCCAGCGCGCCTTCGGCCACCAGGATTTCGGCCAGCAACCCGGTGACGGATTTTGTCATCGACATCGCCGCGTGCTTGGCCGCCTCGTCCATGCAGCCGAAATAGCGTTCATAGACCACCTGGCCTTTGTGCAGCACCAAGATCGCGTCCGTGTAGTTGGCAAACAGCGAATCTTCCCAGGTCATCGGCGTGTCGGACCCAATCGGGTTGAAGCGCAGCGCGTCGATCTGGGCGCGCAGATCGGCGAATTCGGCCGCCGATGGGTAGGCCAGCGCAACCGGCGCGCCCAGCCCGCGGCTGATCTCTTCGGTTGGCAGGAATTCGCGCAGGTGGCACACCGACCAGCGCAGCTTGGGAAAGCTGAAATAGACCGAATCCGGCTGGGTGATGATCTTGTCGTCGGGCGGGGGAAAGCCCTGCATCCAGCCCATGACCCTTGGGTCTGATTCCTGCGCGGATAGCGGTGCGGTCTGGGCCGCCGCGCCAAGGCTGGCGGCAAGGGTGAACCCGACGGCCGTGGCCCATGCGATCAGGTCAGAAGTTGATGACGACATTGACAAATCCTCCGGTCCAAGGGGAAGCGTTCCGACCCAACACGGCGTCGATCCCCGCGCCCGGCGCGGATACCGACACGCCGGCCGTCAGAAACATGTTGCGATTGAGGATGCGGCTGTATTCGAGAAACAGGTCATCGGCCAAATGGGGCTGCGTGACGCCGGACACCAGATTGCCGTCGGCGTCGATGCGCGTGGCTTGGCCAAACTGGATCGGGCTGTTTCGTTCGTTGGCCCGGATATGGGCATACCGCAAGCTCAGGCTGTCTTGCCGGGTTGGCTTGAGCTGCAAGGTCAGGGTCAGCGCGTTGACATTGGAATTGATGAAGGTCGAGGCCGATTTCGTGCCCGTCGCCCAGGCGCTGGGGCTGCCCTGGTAATAGAGCGGGTCAAAGCGTTCCAGACGCGTCGTGGCGGGATCGTCGCCCGAAAAGCTTTGGTAGCCAAGCGTCAGGCTGGGGGTCCAACCCAGCCCGGCAAAGCTGTACCCGGCGGTGGCGCGCCCGGCCCAGGACCGAAGATCGATACGGTCGTTCCACTGATAGGCCAGATCGGTGGTGAAAACCCAGTTCTCCAGCGCCCCCGACACGGTGTTGGTCTTGGCATAGAGCGTCATGGTCCGCGTGCCGTCGCGCCCGCCCGCGATGATGCTGGGGGCCCCAACACCGCCCGGCGCGGCTTGCGGATAGGGCGAGCTGGATTGCAGAACCGCAACATAGCTTGCCCCAAGATAGCCCCCGCGCGGATCGTCATGGCGCAGGTCAAGCCCTGCCAGTTCGTTCTGGCCGTCGTTGTCGGGCAATTCATTGGGGTCGATGAAAAAGGCGGTGGTGGTGATGTCGCCAGACATGATCCGCCCGATCGCGGCGCGTTCCCAAGCCTTGCGCGGCCCGAATTTCAACGCGCCGCGCGAAAAACCGCTGGTCGCACCATTCGACACGATCATCCCCGTGCCCAGCGCCAGCTCGCGCGCGCCCAGCGACACATCAAACGACGACCCCGGTCCCAGATCGCCGCGCAGCCCCAAATAGGCCTCTTCCAGCGTGCTGGCCCCGGTGTTGCCGGTGTCAAACGCATCGGTGCCCCAAGTGTAGGAGGATACCGCCGAAAGCTTGCCATAGATCGTGGCGCCGCCGGCAAGCTGCCGGTCAAAGCTGATGCCCGGCTTGATGTAGCCTTCCAGCCAATCGGTGTCGGGCGCAAAACCGCTGCTGGGTGCCGTGATGGCGGCCAGATCCCAGAACAGGTTGCGCTCGGCCACCGCGTTCAGCCCTGCCTGAAAATGCCATCGGACCGTCCATCCCTCATCTTGAAACAAGATGGTTTGGTCTTGCCCGAACCCGGGCTGGCCAAGAAAGATCGCTGCTAGGGCCGCGAGCGCAGCATCACGCCGCCGTCCGCCCAAGGCTGGGCGCCGAAAACCATTTAGGAAAGATTGCATCAGCCTTACGCGCCCCGTCGCGGCCATGGGCCGCCCACACACTCACCAAACATGGCGGAACTATAAGGCCATGGACCGTGCCGGCAAGCCGCTTTTGCGCCCACCCGTGACCCAAGCCTGTCCGACCGATCGCAAGATGCGGCGCAGGCTGGCCCATCTGGACCGCCCGCGGGCCAGATCAGACGGATCGCCCGGCCAACACGGGGTCGCCCCATCCCAAGGCCAGGCGGATGCGTTTTTCGACGTCGAGCATCAGGTAAAAGACGGCGCCCACGCCCAGAATGACCATCCCGTCGCGCCACGACAGGGCGGCGGTCGAAAACAGGTGCTGGAGCGGTGGCAGATAGGTCAGCGCCAGCTGTGCCGTGATGGCCGCGCCGATGCAAACCCAAAGCGCGGTCGTGCCCCGCAGATGCGCCCAGCGCGGGCGCGCCACGGTCAGGTTGCGAATGAAGATCAGGTGAAAGATCTTCAGCATCACCAGCGTGTTCAATGCCATGGTGCGTGCCTGGGTCAGATCGTGGCCCCGGTCCAGCGCATAGGCGAATACACCGTAAACACCGGCCAGAAACAGGCCCATGACCAGCCCGATGTGCCACAGCAGCGGCCCGCTCAGGATCGGGGCGGCGCGGTCGCGCGGCGGCCGGTGCATGGCCCCCGGATCGGTCGGTTCAAAGGCCAGCGCAAAGCCCAGCGTGATGGCGGTGATCATGTTGGTCCACAAGATCTGGATCGGCAAGATCGGCAGCGCCGTGCCCAAAAGCAGGGCCAGAACGATGGTCATCGCCTCGCCGCCATTGGTGGGCAACATCCAGCTGATCACCTTGGTGATCGTGTCATGCACGCCGCGCCCTTCGCGCACCGCGGCGGCGATCGAGGCGAAATTGTCATCCGCCAGCACGATCGAGGCCGCTTCGCGCGCCGCCGCGCTGCCTTTTTGCCCCATGGCGATGCCGACATCGGCCCGCTTGAGTGCCGGCGTGTCATTGACCCCGTCGCCCGTCATCGCCACGGTCATGCCCTGTGATTGCAGGGCCGTGACCAGCCGCAGCTTGTGGGCCGGCGCGGTGCGGGCAAAGATATCGGTGGCGACCGCCGCCCGGGCCAGTTCGGTGTCCGACATCTTGTCCAGATCGCTGCCGGTCAGCACGCTTTGGGTGTTGCGTAGCCCGATCTGCCCGGCAATGGCGCGCGCGGTCGCGGCATGATCCCCGGTGATCATCTTGACCCTGATGCCGGCCGCGCGACATTCTGCAATGGCGGCAATCGCTTCATCGCGCGGCGGGTCGATCAAGCCGACCAGGCCGATCAGGCTGAGCTGACCCTCGAGGTCGGCGTCATCCAGTCTCATGGCGCCATCTGCGGCATCACGCATGGCCAGCGCGATCACCCTTTGGCCGTCATGGGCCAGGCGTTCCACCATATGGTGCCAGTGATCGGCGCGCAGCGGCGCCGTTTCGCCCTGGGCGGTGCGTTCGCGGTCGCACAGGGCCAGAACCGCCTCGGGCGCGCCCTTGACCGACACAAGGCCGCGCCCATCCGGGCCGCGATGCAGTGTCGCCATGTAGCGATGCGCCGCGTCGAACGGAATGGCATCGACCCGGGCCCAATCGCTTGGGCGTAGCGGGTCTGACAGGGGCAGTTTTCCGGCCAAGGCCAGCAAGGCACCCTCCATCGGGTCGCCATCCACCTGCCAGATGGCGCCGTCGGGCCAAAGCCGCGCGTCGTTGCACAGCACGGCCACCCGGGCGATGTCGGTCAGGATCGGCTGCGCCCCGGCCGGGGGCGCGCCCGTCGCGTCGGCAAGCGTGCCGTGCGGCGCGTAGCCCGTGCCGCTGACCGAAACCAGACCAGCCGCCGTGGCAAGGCGTGCCACCATCATCTCGTTGCGCGTCAGGGTGCCGGTCTTGTCCGAACAGATGACCGACACCGCCCCCAGGGTTTCGACGGCGGGCAGATGGCGGATGATCGCGTTGCGCCGGGCCATTGCCTGCACGCTGAAGGCCAGCGTGATGGTCAGTAGCGCCGGCAGCCCCTCGGGCACGGCCGCGACCGCAAGCACCACCACCGCCATGAAGATGTCGGAAAAAGCCATCCCGGCCACGCCATAGCCATAGGCAAACACCACGCCCCCGACCATCACGATGACCAGCGTCAGCCAGCGTGAAAAGCGGTTCATCCGGGCCACCAGCGGGGTGGTCAGGGTTTCCACGCGCGCCATCATCGCGCCGATGGCGCCGACCTGGGTTCGTGGCCCTGTGGCCACCACCACCCCGCGCCCCGTGCCGCCGGTGACCAAGGTTCCCGAAAACAGCATGTTGGCCTGATCGCCCAGGGCGGCCTTGGGGGCAACCGGCGCGATGGCCTTTTCGACGGGCAGCGATTCGCCCGTCAGCATCGCCTCGTCCACCATCAAGGCGCGTGCCGCGATCAGGCGCAGATCGGCCGGCACCCGGTCGCCCGAAGCCACCAAGACGATGTCGCCGGGCACCAGATCTTCGGCATCGAGCTGCAAGCGCCGCCCGTCGCGCAGAACGGTGGCTTGCGGGGCCAACAGGGCATGGATGGCCGCCATGGCCTGTTCCGCGCGGCTTTCCTGGATGTGCCCGATCGTGGCATTGACCACCACAACCGCCAAGATCACGCCGCTGTCCACCCAATGGCCCAACGCCGCCGTCACCAAACCCGCCAGGATCAGCACGTAGATCAGCACATTGTGAAAATGCGACACGAAGCGCCACAGCCCATGGCGCCGCGCCGCGGGGGGCAGACGGTTCGGCCCCTGTTCGGACAGCCGCCGGGCGGCTTCGTCCCGGCTCAGCCCATGGGGGCTGGTCGCAAGCTCGGCCAGCACGGCCTGCACCGTTTGGCTATGGGGGGGCGGGGGGCCCGATGCGGGCATGGCTTGGGCTCCGTTCGGGGTGGCGGCGAACCCGGTCCGGCGCGGGCCCGGGTTCAGGTTGCCTGTTGGTCTTCGGTCGCAAGCGGCGGGATGTCGGGGCGCGCTTGGGCCGGGGCACCGCACAGCAGATCGGTGGCCCGGTCGGCGGCGTCCTGAAACGGTTCCAGCACCAAGTCGGCGCCGGCTGCCAACAGCGCCGCTGTGTCGGCAGCGTGGTGCGAGGCCACCGCGATGCGCCCGCGATAGCCCGCGGCGCGGGCCAGCTGGATCAAGGTGGTGCGGGTGTCCTCGTGGCTCAGGCCCGTGGGGTGGATCGGCACGCTGGACACGATCCATTTTGCCCGCGCAAGCGGCAGGTCGGCCACGAATTCCGGATCGGTTGCATCGCCATAGTCGGTATCAAGACCCAGATCGCGCCAGCGCTTGACGGCCGTGGGGTTGAAATCCACCCCCATCACCGGCACGCCGCGCGCCTGCAACCGCAGCCCGATGGCGGTGCCGAAGCGGCCCAGCCCGAAGATGATGACCTGTGGCCCGTCGTGAGGGTGCGTGTCCGCATCGGACGGCTCGCGCGGCGTGCCGCGCCGCTCGAACAGGGTCAGAAACGGCCCGAACAGCGCGTACAGCTGGTGTGAATAGGTGATCATGTAGGTCGAGGCCGCGATGGTCACCAACCCCACCATGGTCACCAGCCCCAGCGCATCGTCGCCCACATGACCAAGCGTCACGCCCATGGCCACGAAAATCAGGGAAAACTCGCTGATCTGCGCCACGGTCAACCCGGCCAGAAAGCCCGTGCGCTTGCGGTAGCCCATGGCCCCCATGATCGCCAGCACGATCAGCGGATTGCCGATCAGCACGAACAGCGAAAACACGATTGCGCCCACCACATGGCTGCCCAGACGCGACAGATCCAGCGCCGATCCCAGCGCGATGAAGAAAAACAGCAACAAGAAATCGCGCAAGGGCGCCAGGCGCGCCGCGATGGTTTCGCGGTAGGGCGTCGAGGCCAGCGCGACACCGGCCAACAGCCCGCCCAGTTCTTTGCCCAAGCCCAGCATTTGCCCCAGGGCGGCAAAGATCGCTGCCATGGCGATGGCAAAGATCACCAAAAGCTCGGGCGCTTGCGCCAGCCGTTCGGTGAGCGGGGTGGCGATGTAGCGCACAAAGACGACCACCGCGCCCACCATGGCCAGACCCGCACCCAGAACCAAGGGCACCGATCCCGCGCCATGCCCGTCGGCGCCCCCCGTGCCGATGCCGATGGCCGACAAGATGATCATCGCCAGCACCACCACCAGATCCTGCACGATCAAAAACCCCAGCGCGATCTGGCCATGCAGGCTGTCGATCTCGCGCTTGTCGGACAACAGCTTGACGATGATGATGGTCGACGAAAACGTCAGGGCGACGGCCACGTAAAGGCTGGTCACAGCCCCAAGCCCCAGCGCCATCCCGATCGCAAAGCCGAAGCCCGAGGTAAAGGCCACCTGGCCAAGCCCCGTCAACAGCGACACCCCCCCGAGCGATCGGATCAGCTTGACGTCAAGCTTGATGCCGACAAGGAACAACAGCACCGCGATGCCCAGTTCCGACAACAGCTCGATCTGATCGTTGGCGCGCACCAGATCCAGCGCCGATGGCCCCGCGATCAGCCCCACGGCGATGAAGCTGACGATCAGAGGCTGGCGCAGCATGACACCGACAAACCCGATGGCCGCCGCCATCATCAGCAGCACCGCGATTTCCCCAAAGGCCGATTGCGCAAATTCCGCGATCATCGCGCCTGTGCCTTTGCCGGTGCGTCGCCTTGGGGGCGCGCGGCGGGGATGGGGCAGCTGGGGGATCGGGGCATGGGCCAAGCCTGTCGTTGGGTGGGTTCAGATCTAGCGGGGCCTTGGCCGGGCCGGGATGACATGGATCAAACCCGTGGCCTTGTTTCGATGGCGGCCCGGCGCGCGGGGTGGTCTGCGGGCAGCCTCGGGCGGGGTGGTCCCGGGCCCGGCGGTTAACGATTGATCATTGACTTTCGTCAATAGTGCAACTTATATCGAAAGAGTAATCGAGGTTAGTGCCTGATGTCATTGGGATCACAGCGTTTGTGGCGCGATGTCGCGCCGGCTGCCGCCGCAGGGCGGTGCGCCAATTTCCCGATGGTGATGCCGGTATCAGACGCTGCCTTGGCGTGCGCCCCGGCCCCCAATGTCGGATGTGCCTTGGCCAATCGGGGGCGGGCGTGATGGCCGCGCCGGGGGGCAAGCTGGCCCAGCTGCGGCTCGGGGCGGACAAAGCGGCGCCCGGTTCGGCATCCTTCGCCTTTAGCGCATCGCGCAAGATGGCCGCATGGCTCCGGTCGCAGGGGATATCGCTGGCCTTCACCACCTATGATGTCGGCAAGATCTTCGCGGTCGGCATCGGGGCCACGGGGGATCTGGCGTTTTCCGAACGCACCTTTGCCCGGCCGATGGGGCTGGGGGTGCATGACAACGGATTCTGGGTCGGAACCCTGCACCAGCTGTGGCGCTTCGACAATTACCTGGCCCCCGGTGCGCGGCACAATGATCATGACGCGCTCTATGTGCCGTCGATGGCGGTGACGACGGGGGATGTGGATGTGCACGACATCCACATGCAGGGCGCGGGCCCCCTGTTCGTGGCGACGCAGTTCAACTGCATCGCCGAACCGGTGCCGGGGCGCAGTTTTCGCGTGGTCTGGCGGCCGCCCTTCATCGACCGGCTGGCGGCCGAAGACCGCTGCCACCTGAACGGGATCGCGATGCAGGACGGCGCGCCGCGTTTTGCCACCTGCGTTTCGACGACCAACGTGGCCGAAGGCTGGCGGCAACATCGCCGCGACGGCGGTGTCGTGCTGGAGGTGCCGGGCGGTGCGGTGGTGGCGGCGGGGCTGTCGATGCCCCATTCGCCGCGGCTGCACGACGGGCGGCTGTGGCTTTTGCAATCGGGCACCGGCGAACTGGGCCATGTCGATCTGAACACCGGCCGGTTCGTGCCGGTGTGCTTTTTGCCGGGTTTTGCGCGTGGGCTGGCCATTCATGGCGATTTCGCGGTGGTGGGCGTATCCCTGCCGCGCGATGGCACGCAGGTGTTCCAGGGGCTGGCCCTGCAAGACCGGCTGGCCGCCGAACGCGTGGCCCCCCGCGCCATGATCGCCGTTGTCAATCTGCGCACGGGCGATCTGGAACACAGCATCGAGATCGGCCCGCCGATTTCCGAAGTCTACGACGTGGCGATCCTGCCCGGGGTGCGCCACCCGCATCTGATCGGCCTGCACAAGGACGATATCCGCTTCATCATCAACCCCGACCCCGGAACGGCCTTTGCGCCGGCCGGGCACGGGCCGCTTTCCCCAACCAGCAAAAGGATCGCATCATGACCGATACGCCCGTCACCATCACCCTGTCTGCCCAGACGCTGGAAAAGCTGCGCACGCAGGTGCAGCTGCCCGATCGCGCGGCGATCAACGATTTCGTGGCCGACGCCATCAACACCTATGTGCAGCTGGGCCAGCTTTACACCAGCGGCGGTCAGTTCCAGTTCCTGAGCGACGGGCGCGACGACCCGATCGTGCTGCATTTTCCCTTTCAGCCCGATCCGCGCGCGCACTGAACCCGCACCCTGAAACGGCGCATGCGGCCCCGCGCAGGGTCCGCATGCGTCGAACCCGAAGCTGCACCCCAATCGTGAACGTCCAACCCTGCACCCCCAGTTTTTTGCGTGACCGCCGGTGGGCCGGCACCGCCCCCACAGGCTGCTTGAGAGAAAGGTCCAAGACATGAGCATCAGATCCTACACCTTCGTCGGCGCCGCGGCGTCGGAGCGGGCCGGGTTTAGTGTATCCTCCGCCGGGGATGTCGACGGCGATGGCTTGGATGACCTGATCATCGGCGCGCATTATGCTGAGGGTGGCGCTTTTCGGTCTGGCGAAAGCTATTTGGTCTTGTCGGCCGATCTGGCCGCGATAGACGCTGCCGATGGCTTGTCGGATGGTGTCGTGGATCTTGCCCTGGTCGCAGGTGTCGGCGGCTCTTATCGGTTCGAAGGGGTCGGCAGTTGGGACCTTGCCGGGCAATCGGTGGCATCTGCCGGCGATATTGATAATGATGGTTTGGCTGACCTGATCATCGCGGCCCGGCTTGCAGATGGCGGGGGCGCGGATTCGGGCGAAACCTATCTGATCCGGGCCGCTGACCTTGCGGCCGCGGATGCAGCCGATGGCACAACCGATGGCGTCATCAACCTGGGGTTGGTGGGTGGAACAGGTGGGTCCTACCGGTTCGTCGGTGCCGAAGGCGATAGTGGCCATTCTGTAACCTCGGCGGGTGACGTCGATGGCGATGGGCTGGACGATGTCATGGTCGGTCGTATCAATACCGACGTCAACGGCACTAACACGGGCTCAGCCACCCTGATCCTTGCGGCCGATCTGGTTGCCGCCGATGCAGCCGACGGAACCACGGATGGGACCATTGAACTGGATCGTTTGGGCGCCATCGGGGGATCATATTTGTTCCATGGTCGCGCTCCTGAAGATCAAACCGGCAATGCCATTGCCGCCGGTGATGCTGATGGCGATGGCAAAGATGATGTGTTGATCGGGGCACCAACGGCCGATTTTACAGGTCTTAATAATGGGCGCGTATATCTTGTAACCTCGGCGGACTTGACCGCAGCCGATGCAGCCGATGGCACCGTCGATGGGGGCATCAATTTGCGTGACGTGGCCGGTATCGGCGGATCCTACGAGTTCAGGGGCAACGCTGCGCTCGACGGTGCGGGCAATTCAGTCGCCTTTGTCGGAGACCTGGATGGCGATGGAAAAGAAGATATCCTTATCGGGGCTTGGCAAGCTGATCCGAATGGTAAAGCGGACGCCGGCATCAGCTATTTGATCTTGGCAGCGGATCTGGCCGCAATCGACGCGCAGGATGGGGTTCAAGATGGGGTCATCTTGCTTGGTCAGGTTGCCGGAACCGGAGGATCTTACCAATTCAACGGGGCGCTTGCGGGCGACCGATCGGGGTTCTCCGTCGCTTCGGCGGGGGATGTCGATGGCGATGGGGTGGCCGATCTGATCATCGGCGCTCGCTTTGCCGACGGGGGCGGCTTGACTTCGGGCGAAACCTATCTGGTGCTTGACAAGGATCTGGCTGCCCTGGACGCGGCCGATGGCACCACCGATGGGGTGATCGACCTTGGCCTGGTGGCGGGCGTGGGCGGATCTTACCAGTTCGTCGGCGCGGCAGCCGGCGAT
>JBEAQJ010000162.1:0-3120 GCA_041163945.1 Pseudomonadota bacterium | reverse complement strand
GATCTTTAGGCGGTTATCTTCGATGGCCCGCAAGGGTCTTTGGCTTGTCGCGGCACTGGTCCTGCCGGTTCTTCCCGCCCAATCGGCGCCGCTGGCCTTTTCGGTGCAGCTGTCCGAGGCGGTGGTGGTGGACACGGGCGGGGGTGTGCCGCGGATTGCGCTGGATGTGGGCGGGGTGACGCGGCAGGCCGACTACACGGGTGGGTCGGGCAGCGACACGCTGAGCTTCAGCTATGCAATTCAGGCGGGGGATTTCGACGCCAACGGCATCGCGGCGCTGTCGCCCATCGATCTGAACGGGGCGACGATCAGCGATGCGGCGGGCAATGCGGCCGATCTTGGCTTTGTGCCGCCGGATATGAGCGGGGTGCGCATCCAGACCTATACCGTGGCCTGGGCCAGCGACCCGATCACCACCGCCAATGCCGCCAACGCGGTGTTCACCATCGCCAAGGCCCCGATCGGGGCGTCCTTCGATTATTCCATCACCTCGTCGGGCGGCGGCGCGCCGGTGGCGGGGTCGGGCACGATCTCGGGTATCGCGCATGCGGTGACGGGGGTTGATCTGTCATCGCTGCCGGGGGGAACGCTGACGCTGTCGGTGACGGTGACGACAGCGGCGGGCGGCACGGGGGCGTCTCGGACGGCGGAGGTCGCCAAAACGCCGTGGACCCCGGCCGACCTGGGGGCATCGCTGGCCCTGTGGCTGGATGCGGATGACGCCAGCACCATCACGCTCAACGGGTCGAGCGTCAGCCAGTGGGACGACAAGTCGGGCAACGACTGGCACATGAGCCAAGCAATCGCGACGAGCCAACCCGCCTATATCACCGGGGGGCTGAACGGCAGGTTCGTGATCCGCACCGATGGCAATGACAGGCTGGGAAACACCACCACATCGCTTTTCCGCAATGTCGGTGTGGCGACTTGGGTGGCGGTGGGCAAATATCCCCTAGCGACGGGCACTGGCAATTCGATGCTCTTGTTCTGCTCAACCGGGGTGGACGCTCTTAGAACCCGCTTCGGCCTGACGGCCAACCCTTCACCCGGCGGGCAGTTCATGGGCGTTGCGGGCCGCAGGCTGGGCTCGGAAGGTTTTGCCACGGCCCCGAGCAGCACGGCGCGCATTGTCGGTTCGTACTTCATCGAAGTGGGCCAGGCGGATTATGCCAACGCGCGGGCGAACCATTGGACAAACGGCATCCAAGACCTGACTTCGGCATCGTTTCAGACAGCAGGAAACACCAGCGACACGAACCCGCTGTTCGTCGGGGTCTTTGGGCAGAGCAATGTGCTTTCCCCCACGAATACCGAAATCGCGGAAGCCATCGCCATCGAAGGCCCGCTACCCACCGCCGACCGCCAGAAACTCGAAGGCTATCTGGCCCACAAATGGGGCCTGGCCGCCGACCTGCCGGCAGGCCACCCCTACAAGGCGGTGGCACCGTGACCGGGCCGCGCGCCATGCCCTGTGCGCGGGGATCAAAGCCCGCGCGTCGACCCTGCCCCTTGGGTCAGGCCCGCCGGCTGGGCTTGGTCGCCGGGTCGAAGGCCAGCGATGAAATCAGCCGTACCGTGCTGGCCTGGGGCCCGATGACGCTTTCCTTGGCTTGCACCACCAGTTCCACGGGATCGCCCGGTCGCAGCTTGTCGAAATCGCCGTTGAGCACGCTGTTTTCATGAAAATAGATCAGCCGGTGGTCTGTGGTCAGGATCTGGCCGAACTGCTGCACCGGATGCATGTCGACCACGGTGCCCTGCACAGGCCCATCATGTGATTTCACCGCGCCCGCGGCTTTCAGGTTCCAGGCTTTCAGCTCGGCGCTCATGTCGGCGAACGCATCGCGGATTGCCACGCGCAGGTGTTCGTGCCGGGCGGCATCCTTTTGACGGTGGTGCACCACCAGCGCCTTGCCGGGCACATGCACTTCGATCGTCACCTCGTACAGGTTGCCATGCCGCTGGCTGCGATGCGGGGCGCGGACATGGACATGGCAGCTGGTGATGGCGCTGCACATCTTGCCCAGGTGTGCGGCCTTTTCGTGGATCAGATCCTTGATCTCATCGGTTGGGGCCACCTGTGAAAAAGCGATGTCCAAGGGTGTTTGCATGGGCCGTCTTTCCGGTTTCGGCCCGATCCGGGCCGTGCATTGCCTGACATGGGTGCAAGCTTTGCGCGATCAGCCGCAGCTGTGCCTTAACCCAGGTTAACGCGCGCAAGCCCGGTCTTGATATTTTCGGACGGCCGACACCGGGCTATCGCATGCAAAAAGGACAATCGCCGTGCAGATCGAACAGCAAACTTGGGTTCTGGTCGCCGATGGCACGAAATACCTGCTGTTGCACAATGCCGGCGATCGTGACGCCCTGAACCTTCAAATCGTCGCCCATGAGACACAGCCGAACCCCCCGGCCCGCGATCTGGGCAGCGATCGGCCCGGTCGGCGCAACGATGCCGCGCGTCAGACGGGAAACGGGGTGCTGACTTGGGGGAAATCCGCGCTGGAACAGACCGATTGGCACCGCGTTGGCGAAGCGCGCTTTGCCGCGCATGTGGCCGCGGTGTTGGCCGATCATGCCGCCGCCGGCCGATTTCGCCATCTGGTGATCCTGGCCGATCCGCGCACGCTGGGCGCGCTTCGCAAGGCGTTTGATCCAGCTTTGGCCGCCATGATTCTGGCCGAGATTGCAAAGGATTACACCCAGCATCCGCGCGACCGGATCGAGGCCGCGATCACGGCCTTGCCGCCCCCCTAGGGGCGGGCGGCCGTCAAACGGGTGTGGCGTGATGGGTCGCGCCGGTGCTGGCGGCCATGGTCTTGGCCAGATGCTGTGCGCTGTCTTTGCCGGCTTCGATCTCGGCATCGGCCAGATGGCCGGCGCAGCGGGCGCACAGTGCCGCCCATTCCTGCAGATCTTCGGCCGTGCGTTGCCACGATCCGCGCTGCCATTCGAGGCCGCGTTGCAGCGATTGTGCCGGATCGATCCCGGATGGCCCATTGGCCCGGAGCACGGCCTCGCGCGCGCTGCGGATCGCCTCGTGACGGCGGGCAAACCATCCCTGCGCGTAGGTTTCGGTATCGCGCAGCATCTGTTCTTGCACCTTCCAGAATTGCGCGA
>JBEAQJ010000161.1:0-5996 GCA_041163945.1 Pseudomonadota bacterium | reverse complement strand
GTCAACATCGTGACCTTTGAGCCGGGCGCCTGCATCCCCTTTGCCGAAACGCATGTGATGGAACACGGGCTGTTCGTGCTGGAGGGCAAGGCCGTCTATCGGCTGAACCGCGACTGGGTCGAAGTCGAGGCCGGCGATTTCATGTGGCTGCGCGCCTTTTGCCCGCAGGCCTGCTACGCCGGCGGCCCGGGCCGCTTTCGCTACCTGCTCTACAAGGATGTCAACCGCCACATGGCGCTGGATCTTTAGCCGCGTTCTTGTTCGTGGGCATACCGCAGCCGGGCGATTTCCTCGTTGCGCTCGGCGCGGCGCAGCTCGCCCAGGCGGCTTTCGACATAGCTCAGGTGTTCGTGGATCGCGGCCCGTGCGGCGGGTGCGTCGCGGGCCTGCAAGGCGGCATTGATCGCGCGGTGATGATCGAGCAGCAGATCGCGGGTGGTGCGGCTTTTGAACATCATTTGCCGGTTGAAAAACACGCCCTGCTTCAACAGGTCGAAGATCGACCGCATCATGTGCAGCAAGATGACGTTGTGGCTGGCCTCCAGGATCGCCAGGTGGAATTCGGCGTCCAGCTCGGCCTCGTCGGCGGGGTTGCGCTTGCGGTGGGCGGCTTCCATCTTTTGAAAGATGGCATCGATCACTTTCAGGTCGATATCCGAGCCATGGATCGCGGCGCGTTCTGCGGCGATCGATTCCAGGTCGCGGCGAAAGGCGATGTAATCGAACACCGCTTCCTCGTGGCTGGCAATCAGCCGGATCAGCGCCGGCGAAAAGGCCGATCCCAAAACATCGGCCACGTAGATGCCGGCCCCCGCGCGCGTGGCCAGCAGGCCGCGGGTCTGCAATTCGGCCACCGCGTCACGCAAGCTGGGCCGCGACACGCCCAAACGCTCGCTCAATTCCCGCTCCGAGGGCAGCCGTTCGCCGGGCCGCAAGATGCCGCGCAAGATCAATTGCTCGATCTGGCGCACCACCGATTGCGACAGCTTTTCGGCTTCGATGCGTTGAAACGGCATGTGCCCCCTCCCGATTGGTCAAACGATATGACCACGAAAGGGGGGCTGTCCAGCGCTCAGCGGGCGCTGCGCTTACTGGATCGGGGTGATGATGACCTCGACCCGGCGGTTCAACTGGCGGCCTTCGGCGGTCAGGTTGCTGGCGACCGGGTCGTCTTCGCCCCGACCAAGCGCGCGCACGCGCCACGGCGCCACGCCTTCTTCCAGCAATACGCCGGCCACCGCCTGGGCGCGGCGCGCCGACAGATCTTCGTTGTAGGCGGCCGATCCGGTGTTGTCGGTATGGCCAAGCACATTCACATTCGTATCGGGGTATTGCTGCAGATTGCGCGCCAAGGCCCGGATGTCGCTTTGCAGGCTGGCCCGGATCGCGGCGCTGTCGATGTCAAACAAGATGCCATCGGGCATGGTGACGATCAGCTCGCGCCCGGTGTTCTGGATCATGATCTGGTCGTTGGCCAGCGTGCCGCGCAGATCCTGCGCCTGACGGTCCAGCGCAGCCCCGATGGCGCCGCCCGCCAGCGCCCCCGTGGCCGCCCCCACCACGGCGCCCAGGCCGGGGTTGCTGTCATTGTTCGTGGCCCCCAGAAAGCCCCCCAGCATGCCGCCGATGATCGCACCGCTTTGCGTGCGCTGGCCCATGGGCTGGGCACTGTTGCTGACACATCCCGTCAGGGTCAGCGCGGATGCTGCGGCCAAGACGACAAGTTTTGCGTTCATCTGCATCGGGTTTCCTTTCAGCGGCGTTGGGCCCGTTTCGCAACGCGCCCAGATTTGGGCAAGGGTATATCAGCCTGTCCGCTTTTGGGCAGCGGGAAATCGCTTGCGCGCGGACCGTCGCCCATCACATCTGCGTCACGTCTGCGTTGCGTCCGTGCCCGCCGCTTCCCAAGCCAGCATCGCGCGCTTCACCGGCAGGCCCCAGTGATAGCCGCCCAATTCCCCCGATTTGCGCAGCGCCCGGTGGCAGGGGATCAGCCAGCTGACCGGGTTGCGCCCGACCGCCGTGCCGACCGCGCGCACGGCCCGGGGCTGGCCGATGGCCTGGGCCAGGGTGGCATAGGTCGTCACATGGCCCGTGGGAATGCGCAGCAGCGCCTCCCAGACCTTGATCTGGAACGGGGCGCCGATCAGGTGCAGCCGGGCGGGCGTGGATCCCCCGAAAATCGTCGCGATCCAAGGGGCGATCTGGCTGGGGTCTTCGACATGGCGGGCGGCAGGCCAGCGCGCGGTCAGATCGGCCAAGGTGGCATCGCGCCCGGTTTCGGCGGCAAATCCCAAACCGCACAGCCCGCGATCGGTTGCCATCGCCAGCATCGGGCCGAACGGGCTGTCGAACCAGCCATGGCCGATCGTCAACCCATGCCCGCCGCGTGCATACGCGCCGGGCGCCATGGCTTCCCAGGTGACGAACAGATCATGCAGCCGCCCGGTGCCCGTCAACCCCACCGCCTGCGCCGTTTCGAGCGTTGAAAACCGATCCCGCAACAGCTGCTTGGCGTGATCCAAGGCCAGGTATTGCTGATAGCGCTTGGGGCTGACCCCGGCCCAAGCCGAGAACACGCGCTGAAAATGCGCGGGGCTCATCTGCATGGACTGGGCCAGCGCCTCCAGGCTCAGCGGGGTCCGGGCGGCATCGATCTGCGCGATCGCGCGGCGGATAACCTGGTAATGATAGGTGGATGTGTCCGTCATGGGGTCATCATATGCGCAACGCCGCCGTCCGCGCGACCCGGAACTTGCGCGAAAACGCGCTTGCCGCAGCCCGCGCCACGGGCCAAAAGGCGCCATGGCCAAGCAGCTTCCCTATGCCGCGATGCGCGAAATCTTCGCCCGGTTCCACGCCGATCAGCCGGAACCCAAGGGCGAATTGCATCACACCAACGCCTTCACGCTGGTGGTGGCCGTGGCGCTCAGCGCACAGGCCACCGATGCGGGTGTCAATCGTGCCACCAAGCATCTGTTCCAGATCGCCGACACCCCCGAAAAGATGCTTGCCCTGGGCGAAGAGGGGCTGATCGCGCATATCAAGACCATCGGCCTGTTCCGCAACAAGGCCAAGAACGTGATCAAGTTGAGCCGCATCTTGGTCGATGACTATGGCGGGCAGGTGCCATCGAGCCGCGCGGCGCTGCAATCCTTGCCCGGCGTGGGCCGCAAGACCGCCAATGTCGTTTTGAACATGTGGTGGCATGTCCCGGCGCAAGCGGTCGATACCCATATCTTCCGGCTGGGCAACCGATCGGGCATCGCCCCCGGGCGCGATGTCGATGCCGTCGAGCGCGCCATCGAAGACAATGTGCCGGCCGAATTCCAGCAACACGCCCATCACTGGATGATTCTGCACGGGCGCTACGTCTGCGTGGCGCGAAAGCCCAAATGCGCAGTCTGCCGCATCCGCGACCTGTGCCAATTCGAGGACAAGACCCCATGACCCAACGCTATGACCTGGTTGGCATCGGCAATGCGATCGTCGACGTGATTTCGCACGGTGACGACAATTTCCTGGACAACATGGGCATCGAAAAGGGCATCATGCAGCTGATCGACCGCGAGCGTGCCGAGCTGCTGTACGCCGCGATGCGCGACCGCGTGCAGACGCCCGGCGGATCGGTGGCCAACACCATCGCCGGGGTCGGCACCTTGGGGCTGAAAACCGCCTTTCTGGGCAAGGTCAAGGATGACGCGCTGGGCCGCTTCTATGCCGAAGGCATGGCCGCACAGGGCACCGATTTTCCCAATCCGCCCGCCGTGGATGCACAGGCGCCCACGTCGCGCTCGATGATCTTTGTCTCGCCCGATGGGGAACGCTCGATGAACACCTATCTGGGGGCAGGGGCCGATTTCCACGCCGGCGACGTGGACCCGGCCGTGGCCGGCGCGGCGCGCTGGCTGTTTCTGGAAGGCTATCTTTACGACAAGCCCGAAGGAAAGACGGCCTTTGCCGCGGCTGCGGCGCAGTGCCGGCAGGGTGGGGGCAAGGTCGGCATCACCTTGTCCGATCCGTTCTGTGTGGACCGCCATCGCACCGATTTCCTGACATTGATCGCTGAGCAGATGGATTACGTCATCGGCAATCACGAGGAATGGCTGGCGCTTTATCAGACCGATGATCTGGATGCCGCCTTGGCCCAGGCCGCCCGCATGTGCGACACGGTGGTGTGCACCCATTCGGGTGATCCGGTCAAAATCATCCAAGGCCCCCGCCGCGTCGAGGTGCCCGTGACCCGCATCACGCCTGTCGATGCAACGGGGGCGGGCGATCAATTTGCAGCCGGGTTCTTGTTTGGCATGGCAACCGGGCGCGATCTGGATCTGGCCGGTCGCATGGGCGTGGCCGCCGCCGCCGAAGTGATCCGCCACGTGGGCCCGCGCCCCAAGCGCCCCCTGTCCGATGTCTTTGCCGAGGCTGGCCTGCTCTGACGCGCCGCGCGTTCACGGGCCAAGCTTGGCATGCACCTCGTGCAGGTCGATGTCGCCGAGCGGGGACTGGTTGTCGGGGTTTTCGAAATCATAGCGAAACAACGCGAAATCGCGGTGGTAGATCTCGTGCATCAGATGCATCGACAAATCGTCGAAGTATTCCGCGATCCTATGCTGTCGGCGCGGGCCATGCACCGCACTTTCGTTGAAACGCGGCACCTGTGACAGATCGATGGGGTGGCGTGTTCGGGTGGCATCCAGAACGGCCTGCATCCCGGCGTCGAAACGTTCGAGCCAGAAAATCTGGTCGTAGCGGCCGCCATTGACGATCAGCGTCGAGATATGGCTCGACATGGCCGACCAGTGAATGTCGGGCTCCATCGGCTGGTGCCAACGGATCGTGTCGCGGGCAAACAGCAAAAAGCGCCGAAACGACGCGATCTGGTCGAAATCCTGTTTGCCGTCCGGGCCCCCGACATCGATGCCGTATGTGTCTACCAGCATCGGCACCATGTTGCCGCGATAGCGGCCGCCATTGCGCTGGATGCCGCAGATCTTGTCGAAAAAGCTAGAAAGAATGCGGGCATAGGGGTTGCGCACGCAGGTAAAGACCAGGGATTTGTGGCCCCTGACCTGCGCTTCGATCACGGGTTGGCTGGCGGGCATGGCCCATTTGTGCAGCCCATGGGCCGCATCGTGGATATCCCCGTCGAAAAAGACCCCGTGATCGGAATAAAACAGGATCTGCCCGATGGTCGAGCAGGCGCATTTGGGCACCACGCGGTAGACCATGCTTTCGCTTTGCGTCATCCAGGTTCCCGGAAACCCCATCACGACACCCTAAAGTCTGTTGGCAACGGCAACCACGAAGCCATCGGATGATGGCAAATCTTTGCCAAAAAGATGGGCATCTTCAACTTCCGTTTGCATCTGGTATGACAGGATCGTGGGCTGGATTGCGGCGGGGTGCAGCATCATGGCAAAAATCGCGTTCATCTTGCTGTGCCACGCGGATGCATCCGCGGTTATTGCACAGGCCGAACGTCTGACCGCCACGGGCGATTATGTGGCCATCCACTTCGACCGCCGCGGCAGTGCCCGCGATTATGCCGCGATCACCGCGGCCTTGGCCCGCAACCCGAATGTCGTGTTCGCCCAGACCCGCGTCAAATGCGCCTGGGGCGACTGGAGCCTTGTGCGCGCCACGCTCAACACGCTTCTGACCGCGCTGCAAAGCTTTCGCGATGCCACGCATCTGTACCTGATTTCGGGCGATTGCCTGCCGATCAAATCCGCCAACTATGTGCATCGCTTTTTGGACAGCGATAATCGCGACCACATCGAGGCCTTTGATTTTTTCACGTCCGATTGGATCAAGACCGGGTTGAAGGACGAACGCCTGACCTATCGACACTGGTTCAAAGAACGGAGCCAGCCGTGGTTGTTTTACCGAAGCCTTGCGGTACAAAAGGCGTTGAACCTGCGCCGGTCCATCCCGGCCGACATTGCGGTGCAGGTCGGTAGCCAATGGTGGTGCCTGCGGCGCGCCACGGTGGA
>JBEAQJ010000160.1:0-3764 GCA_041163945.1 Pseudomonadota bacterium | reverse complement strand
TCGGGCAGACGCCCGGCGGCGATGGCGCGCACGGTCTCGAAGCTCAGCGCGACGGTGCGCGGCACCGGCAGACCCAGCCGCATAAGGCGCTGCAGGCATTTCGCGCGGTTGCCATGGGTCGAGGTGCGGATCTCGGCGCTTGGCGTCACTTCGGTGAAATCGGGTGTGGTCAGCATGGATGCCTCGTTTGCACCTGCAGCATTAGATACAACCGCAGGGCGAAGTGTCCAGCAAAACCATCAGCGGATGTGTCACTAAATTCTGACGTTCGGCCCTGTTGTCAACCTTCGATCTTGGACAGATCGGCCACTGCACCGCAGGTTTCGACGATGCGGTGCAACAGGTTCAGACGGTTCCGGCGCACCACCTGATTGTCGGAATTGACCTGAACCGCATCGAAAAACGCGTCGATGGGCCCCCGCAATGCGGCCATCTGGGTCATGGCGGCGGCGAAATCCTCGGACAGGAGCGCGGGCTTGATCGCGGCTTCGGCGGCAGCAAGCGCCGCAAACAGCCCATGTTCCTGTTCGGTCTCGGCGAATTTGGGATCGGCACCATAGCGATATTCGACCCCATCGGCTGCTTCGGCCTGATGCAAGATGTTTGCCGCGCGCCGATAGCCCTGCACCAGGTTTTCACCGTCGGGCGTGGCCAGAAAGGCCGCAAGCGCCCGGGCGCGGGCCACGACCAGGAACAGGTCGTCGGCGGGCGGCCGCGCCAAGGCCGCATCGATCACATCATGCGCGATGCCTTCGTCTTTCAGATGCACCTTGAGGCGGTCGTGAAAGAACGCCATCAGCGCCGCCGCCAGTGCCGGATCGGCTGCGCCATGGGCGTTAAAGCCCGCCGTGGCCACGGGGCCCAAACCAAGCCGCAGCCCGTTTTCCAGCACCATCCGCACCACGCCCAGCGCGGCACGGCGCAGCGCAAAGGGGTCTTTCGACCCGGTGGGTTTCTCGTCGATGGCCCAAAAGCCCGTCAGCGTGTCGATCTTGTCGGCCAGCGCCACGGCCAGCGACACGGGCGCGGTGGGCACATCATCGCCGGCGCCCATCGGTTTCCAATGATCGCGGCACGCATCGGCCACCGCGGGCGCGCGGCCAGCCTCAAGCGCGTAATAGCGGCCCATGACGCCCTGAAGTTCGGGAAATTCGCCCACCATGCCCGATCGCAGATCGGCCTTGGCGACATGGGCCGCCTCTTCGGCCTGGGCCGCATCGGCGCCCACAACCGGGGCGATCGCGCGCGCCAGCGCCGCGATGCGGCCGATGCGATCGGCCTGCGAACCCAGCCGGGCGTGAAACGTGACCGACGCCAGACCGTCGCGCCATTCGTCCATGCCCGCGCGCGCCACGCGCAGATCGTTTTCCCAAAAGAACTTGGCATCCGACAAACGTGCGGACAGAACCTTTTGGTTGCCTTTCAGGATTGTCGCGCCGTGATCGGCGGTCTCGATATTGGCGACTGTCACAAAACGTTCGATCCGGCCCGTTTTCGGATTGCGGACGGAAAAGAATTTCTGATGCTCGCGCATCGAGGTTTGCAGCACCTCGGGCGGCAGGTCCAGGAAACGATCCTCGATGGCGCCCATCAGCACCACCGGCCATTCCACCAGCCCCGCGACCTCGGCCAGAAGGCTTGGGTCGGCCACCAATTCAAGACCGGCGGCAAAGGCCATCTGTTCGGCGTCGTGGCGAATATGGGCGGCGCGGTCTTCGGCCGACAGCATCACCTTGGCGCGGGCCAGCTTGGCCGCATAATCGGCGAAATGGGCGACCGGGAACCGCGCAGGCGCCAGAAAACGGTGCCCCTCGGTGGTGTTGCCCGACACGATGCCATCGACGTCGAAGGGTACGACGTCGGTGCCCGCCTCATCCGAAAGGATGCACAAGATCGATTGCAAGGGCCGCACCCAGCGCAACGATCCCGACCCCCAACGCATGGATTTCGGCCATGGGAATTCCCGGATCACACGCGGCACGACCTCGGCGATGATGTCGCTGGCGGGGCGACCCGGCCGTTCGATCACGGCGAAAAACACCTCGCCCTTCTTGTCGGGGCGGGCTTGCAGCTGGTCACGCGTCAGCCCGGCACCGCGCACGAAGCCCTCGATCGCGGCCTCGGGCGCATCGGTGCGCGGACCGCGGCGTTCTTCGCGGGTGGTCGGCGATTGCGCGCTGAGCGATTCAAGCGTCAGAACCAGGCGCCGCGGCGTCGCAAAGACCCCCGCGCTGGCATAGGTCAGCCCCGCCGCGACCAGGCCGTCGGTCACAAGCCGCTTCAGATCTTCGGCGGCGCGCGCCTGCATCCGGGCTGGAATTTCCTCGGAGAACAATTCGAGGAGAAGATCGGGCATGGTGCAACGTCCTGAAAGAGCGGTCGGTTCCAATCGGGGGTGACACAGGTCACGGGGCGATGCGCTGCCCCTGTCCGGCGCAGGGCGGCCAAACGGGGGCGCAGATCGCCAAGCTTGTTTTCACGGGTCTGGGCCATGGTCAACCAGACATGTTGGAAAATTGCACGCGCCGGCGCAGGGCGCGCATGGGTTAATCGAGGCTGCCGTTCAGCTGGTGCCAGGCATAGGCGCGCCCATCGGGATAGACCGCGATCACCCGGTCGACACCGCGATGGATCTCGGGCATCGACATCACGGCCGTTGCCGCCCCGGCGGCCAAATCTGCGGTCAGCCGTTCGGCATCGAAACAGGTGAACCAATCGGGCGCGATCAATGGCGTTGGGTCGGGATGACGCGCCGCCTTGGCCGCCAGCGCCAAGCCCGCCGCATCCAGCGTGAAACAGCCGCGAAACCGCAACGGCGAACTGGCCGCATCGATCCCCTGAAAATCGAAATGGACCAATCCCGCCTGTTCGCCCGTGGCCATCGTCACCGAAAGATCGGCCTGATCGAGCGTTTCGAAATAGGCCCGCGTCTGGGCATACCACAGCACCGCCGCGAACAGGGCGGTCACGGCGACAATGGCGATTGCGACAAGCCGGCCCGATGTCATGCGGCGGGGTCCGACGCGGTCCAGCCGCCGGCCTCGGTCTGCACGAAGGCGTCGGCGCAAAGCTTGGCCAAGGCCCGCACCCGCCCGATATAGGCCTGGCGTTCGGTGACCGAAATCACGCCGCGCGCATCGAGCAGGTTGAACAGATGGCTGGCCTTGATGCACTGATCATAGGCGGGGTGGGCCATGATGATGCGTTTGCCCGTCTTGGGGTCGACGGCCGGCTGATCAAGCAGGCGCTGGCATTCGGCCTCGGCGTCTTCGAAATGGCGCAACAGCGCCTCGGTCGTGGCCGCATCGAAATTGTGGCGGGAATATTCTTCCTCGGTCTGGCGGAACACGTCGCCATAGCGCAGCGCGATGGGCGCGGCCGGGTCGTTGAAGGGCATGTCCATCACGTGATCGACCCCCAGCACATACATCGCCAGCCGTTCCAGCCCATAGGTCAGCTCACCCGACACGGGGGCGCAATCATGCCCGCCCACCTGCTGGAAATAGGTGAATTGGCTGACTTCCATGCCGTCGCACCACACCTCCCATCCCAAACCCCATGCCCCCAGGGTCGGGCTTTCCCAATCGTCTTCGACAAAGCGGATGTCGTGCAGGCTCATGTCGATGCCGATCGCCTCGAGGCTGCCGAGGTAAAGCGCCTGTAGGTTCGGCGGGCTGGGTTTGATCAGCCCCTGATTCTGGTAATCATGCTGCAAGCGGTTCGGGTTTTCGCCATAGCGCCCATCGGTTGGCCGGCGCGACGGC
>JBEAQJ010000159.1:0-34062 GCA_041163945.1 Pseudomonadota bacterium | reverse complement strand
GTTCATCGCCAATCCCAAGGATCCGTTACAGCGCAACCTGATCAAGCCATGTACGCAGATGTTCGGTGCCAAAGCCCTTACCGTACGAAGATCCCACTGTCTTGGACGAGGACCATCCGCCAATTTGGTCGATCAACTCAACTGGTGCTTCGACCTCTCGAAGCCGATCTCTCATTGTATGCCGAAGACAATGGGCCGTCAGCGATCCAAACCTGTTCTTGAGCCATTTGCTCAATGCACAACTGGCATGGTCGGTCTTGATCCCTTCAGGCCGCAGGTACTTGGGGAACAGTACGCCGTGTTCTGACTGTTCCATCACTTGCCGAATTGCTGTTCTTGCGTGACCAACTAAGGGTAGGCTTCTCTCGCTGCCAGTGGTCTTGAGCCTTCTCAGGGCGTGGGGACGTATGTGGATCACATCTTGCTCTAGATCGACGTCCTCGATTCTGAGGCCCACAATCTCACCCAAGCGGCACCCTGTCTCGCCCAGGATGGGCATGAGCAACCAGAGGCTGTTGCCGCTTGAGAGGGCTTCTGAATAGCCCTGACGAAGCTGTTGCTTGGTGAACGTCCCTCGTTTCGACACGTCGGCACCTTCTCCCTTGATCATCAATCTCGAGAACGGGTTCCGCTTGTCTGAATCGAGTTCCGCATAGGCATAGTTCAGGACGGCAGAGATCGAAGTGATCCTTCGCCTGATCGTGGCAGTCTTGTTCCCCTTGCGCTGAAGGTGCTGGACATACAGCCGTGCATCTTCTCGGCCATAATCCTCCACGGATCGGTGCCCGACCACGGCGATGAAGCCTTCGACGGCTAAAAGGGTGGGTTGAGACCGCATGTCACGCAACTGCAGATACTCATGACAGAAATCTCGCAGCATCAATGATCTTGGTCTGCAGATGGCGATCAAGTCATCCAGGTTGAACCTTTGGCCAGAGACTGGGTTTTTCCATGCTGCGTCCAGTGCTGCGGTCAAACGTGCCGCATACACGGCGGCATCAGACGGACATTCCGTCAGGCCCACTCTTATGAACTGACCCCAAGTCGAAACCGCATGTTTTGGGACACGGCGGTTGTAGTGGAACCGACCAGAACGGACGATTGTGTACTGAATGTGTGACATTTCGAAATCTCCTCGAAGTCTAAACTTGAGAGATTTCCGAAGGTTAGCCCAAGGGCGATGGTGCGGGCGGGGGGACTTGAACCCCCACGGCACAAAGGCCCACGGATTTTAAGTCCGATATGTCTACCATTCCATCACGCCCGCATCCGTGCCGTGGCTAACGGCTTGGCGTGCGAATGGCAATCGCTGCGGCGCGCGCGGGCTCTTGCGACAGATCAAGGCATCCCGCCTTGCCGCGGGTCATGGATGGGTGTGACTCGCAGCGCGTCTGATTGCAGGGGGGGGTATGCCCAATCACGGCCAAGACATGGTAACCGTTTGTCCGCCGCGGCTGGATCGCACGGCGTTTGGGCAGCTGGATCAGGCGTTGATCGCGCCCCATGCGCCCTATGCGCGCGACTGGCTTTTGGCGCGCTTTCAAGAGGGGTTGCAGATCCGGCTGTTGCGCCCGCCGATGCAGGGGTTGGTGGTGTTTCAGCCCGGAAAGCTGGCTTGGCGACCGATCCTGGGGGTGGACACTGCCATCGTCGTGCAGGATCTGCGCGTGGCCGATGGGCCCGGCCGCCGTGAGGCGGCGGCCCGTCTGTGGCAGGCGGT
Organism: Pseudomonadota bacterium; assembly: GCA_041163945.1. Lineage (GTDB taxonomy): Bacteria > Pseudomonadota > Alphaproteobacteria > Rhodobacterales > Rhodobacteraceae > Roseicyclus. Next base: position 32,342 of record JBEAQJ010000159.1, on the reverse strand, counting down.
GGCGGATTTCGCGCATTATTTCGGCTACCGCATGGTGGTCGCCCTGATCGGGCCGGGGCCGGGGGTGATTGCGCCCGCCCATGCGCCGGGGCGGGGTTGGCTTCGATGCGCCTTGGGCCCGCAAGACGTGCAGCTGGTGGCGCGCGTGGTGCAGGGGCCCGTGTCGCTGCCGGCCTTGCCGCAGGATTGGGCGGCGCGCGCGGCGCGATTGGGGCCAGGGCTGGTGATCCAGACCAGCGGGGAAAGCGCCCCGTTGGAGGCGCGCGCGCGCGGCATGGTTTCAGCGCTTGCGCCGCGCGGGTTGGCCATTCGCCATGTGACCGCCGCCAATGGCGCGGCGGTGCGCGCCACGGCCGTGGCGCCGGGCGCGGCCTATGCGGTCAGCTGTGATGGGCGCTATCTGGGTGGCCCCGAGCTTGAGGTTGACGATCTGTTGCGCGCAGCCCTTGGCCAGGTTGGCGTTGGCGTTCAAAGCCCCGCATAGGCGCACAGCGCGTGCACGGGCACGCCCATGGCCTCAAGCCGCCGGCGCCCGCCCAGATCCGGCAGATCGATGACAAAGGCGCATCCCACCACTTCCGCGCCCAATCGTTCGATCAGCCGGATGCCGGCCTCGGCGGTGCCACCCGTGGCCAGCAGGTCATCGACCAGCAGCACCTTCTGGCCGGGGTTCAGCGCATCATCGTGGATTTCGACCGTGGCCTGGCCATATTCCAGCGTGTAGTCCTGCGCGATGGTGCGGGCGGGCAACTTGCCCTTTTTGCGGATCGGCACGAAGCCTTTCGACAGCTGATGCGCCACCGCGCCGCCCAGGATGAACCCCCGCGCCTCAAGGCCCGCGACCATGTCGATGCGTTCGCCCACAAAGGGGGCCAGCAGTTGATCGACGGCCAGCCGAAAGCCACGCGGATCTTGGAACAGCGTGGTCACATCGCGAAACAAGATGCCTTCGTGGGGGAAATCGGGGATGGTGCGGATGTAATCGGGGATCGTCTTTTGGCTGGGCATCAAGGGGCGCCTTTCCATGCGGGGGCTCAAGGGCGGGGATAGTGGCGGCGCAGCGCGGCGGCATCTTGGCCGCGCAGCCAGACAGCAGCATTGGTGGCTTCCGCAAACAGCGAACGTGCATAGGCGGGCCCGTCGACGTCGGTGGGCAGGCCCATCGCCTGCACCAGCTCTTCCAGCACGACCGACGCGATTTCCCGGCGGCGGATATCTTGGCTGATGGCGATGGCGGCGGCATGGATATCGCCCCCGCGCGAGCGCAACGCCACCCGCGCGATGGCCATGTCGGAACCATCCAGTTCCGCGATGCTGGTGCCGCTGATCCGCCCGCCTTGCGGGGTGGCAACCAGAAAGATGGGCACATCCAGCCCGCCTTCGTAGACGCGCACCAACGACAGATCGGCGCCCAGGGTGTTGATCTGGTCGATCGCGCTGTCGATCGCGCGATCGACCAGATCCAGCTTGTAGCCGGGAAAGCTGGGCGCGATGGCCGCGATGCCGACGCGCAGCGGATGACGGCGCGCCTGTGGCCAGCGGATCATCGGCTTGGCGCAATCGCCCCCCGGTGGCGCGGCGCATGCCACCAGCTGGTAGAATTCTTCGTCGGAAATCACGTCGGGCACGAAAATGAATTCCTGCGCGGCGGCACCGGCGGGCAGGAGCGTGATCAAGATGGCATGGATCAAGCGACGCAGCATGCGCACAGGTGACGCAAACCCGGCAGCAAGCGCAAGCTGTTGGTGGTGCGCGATCTGCGCGCTGTTGCGCCAAGATCGCGCCGGTGCGGGGCTGCGCGCCTATCGGGGCAAATAGCGGGCGGCTTCTTTCCGGGCAAAGGGTTTGAGCGTGGCGCCATGCCGGCCAAGCCAGTCCGCCACCGCAGCGGGGTCGCGTCGGGACAGATCGCGCAGCCACCAGGCGATGGCCTTTTGCACGAAATTGTCGCGATCGCCTGCCAGCCTCTGGCACCAGCCCAAGATGCGTTGGCGGGCTGCGACCTCGGTCGGGTTGGGATGGCGCGACTTGGTAAACGGCAAGCAAAACACCAGCGCCGCGCGCCGCGTCCACATCTGGGGCGCATCGATCCAGCCCTCCAGCGTTGCCAGCCGCGCGGGGTCTTGCAGCATGCGTTTCTGCCCGCCTTGGGCCACCGCATCGGCGATCGCCCAGCTGTCGAAATCGGCCACAAAGTCGGTGATGCAGGACCAGACGGCATCATCGGTCGGGCGGATGCGGGCCTGAAGAAACAGCTTTCCCGCCAGAATGCGGGCTTCGAAAACGTCACTGGCCCAAAGAACCCGCGCCAGGTCCACCAGCGCCTCGGGCTCAAGGCCCGGGCGCCATTCTGCCGCCAATTGCCCGGTCGTCGCGTTCGACAGGCCCAAGACCGGGCGGGACTGCTTGTGGTAGATGCGCATTTCGGCCGCGCGCGCAGGGTCGGCCAAGGCATGCAGTTGGGCCAAGGCGGCAGCCGGGGTCATGGGCGTGCCATCAACAGGTCCAGATGGGCGCGCACCGCAGGCCATTCGGTGGCCGTGATGGAATAGACGGCCGTGTCGCGGATCGTGCCGTTGGGCATCAGCATATGCGCACGCAAGATACCATCAAGTTGCGCGCCCAAGCGTTCCACGGCGCGGCGCGATTGCTGGTTCAGCCGATGGGTGCGGAATTCAACGGCAAGGCAGTTCCAGATGTCAAAGGCATGGCCCAGAAGCAGCCGCTTGGCCTCGGTATTGACCGGCCCGCGCTGGGCGCGACGTGCCAGCCATGTCGAACCGATTTCCACCCGCGGCGTGGCGTGGTCGATATTGGTGTAGCTGGTCATGCCGATGGGCGTGCCCTGGGCATCGAGCTGCGTGAAGGGCACCATGGCGCCCAGATCCCGCAATCGCAGGCGCCGGTCGATTTCGGCCAACATCCCGGACGGGCTGGGAACCGATGTATACCAGACCTCATGCAGGCGATCCTGCGCGCTGGCGTCGCCAAGCGCTTCGGCATGGGCGCGGTCCAGGGGCACCAAGGTGACATGGCGGCCACGCAGGGTCAGGTTCGGGGGGCCAAGGCGGCTCATTCCACGGTCACGGATTTGGCAAGATTGCGCGGTTGGTCCACATCGGTGCCCTTGGCGATGGCGGTATGATAGGCCAGGAGCTGGGCGGGAATGGCATAAAGCATCGGGGCGGCAAGCCGCCCTGCAGCGGGCAGGGTCAGGGTGGCTTGCGTGCCCTCGGCGGCACTGGCCGCGCCGGCGCTGTCGGTGATCAGCGTGACCGGTCCGCCACGCGCCATCACCTCTTGCATGTTCGAAACGGTTTTGTCGAACAGCGCGTCATGCGGGGCAAAGACCAGCACCGGCAGGCTGCGATCGATCAGGGCGATGGGGCCATGCTTCAATTCACCTGAAGCATAAGCTTCGGCGTGTATGTAGCTCAATTCTTTCAATTTTAATGCAGCTTCAAGTGCCGTTGCGTACATGACGCCCCGGCCCAGAAACAGCGCCGAACGACTTTCGGCCAAGCTTGCGGCAATGGCGGCGATATCAGGCTCAAGGGCCAGGGCCTGCCGCATCTGGTCGGGCACGCGGCGCAGGTGGTCGATTTCCGTGGCCACATCGGCCGCGCTCAGCTGCCCCCGCTGGGCGGCGGCATGCAAGGCCAGCAGCGCCAGCACCACCAGCTGGTTGGTATAGGCCTTGGTCGAGGCGACCGAGACCTCGACCCCGGCAAGGATGGCCAGCGCCACATCGCTTTCGCGCGCGATCGACGATGTGCCCACATTGACAAGGCTTGCCACCAGATCGGCCCGCCCCCGCACGTAGCGCAGCGCCGCCAAGGTATCGGCGGTTTCACCCGATTGGCTGACGACAAGGGCCAGCGTGCGCGGGGGCACGGGCGGCTCGCGATAGCGGAATTCGGAGGCGACATCGACCTCGCAAGGCAGGCCCGCCACCTGTTCGAACCAGTATTTCGCGGTCAGGCAGGAATAGTAGCCCGTGCCGCAGGCCACCAGTATCACCCGGTCAAAGCGGGTGAAATCGAGCGCTTCGGGAAAGCTGGGGCTGGCTGCCGGGGCGTAGCGGGCCAGCGCCTCGGACAGCACGCGGGGCTGTTCGTGGATTTCCTTGGCCATGAAATGCTTGTAGCCGGCCTTGTCGATGACGGTGGCGCCCTGTTCGATCCGGGTGCGCGGGCGGCTGACCGGGCGGCCGTCCGCATCAAGGATGTCAACGCCCGCCCGGGTGATGAAGGCCACATCGCCCTCGTCCAGATAGGTGATCTGGTCGGTCATCGGTGCCAACGCGATGGCATCTGAGCCCACGAACATTTCGCCCTCGCCATGGCCGATGGCCAAGGGCGACCCGCGCCGCGCCGTCACCAACAGGTCATCGTGCCCTTGGAACAGGAAGCACAGCGCAAAGGCGCCTTCGAGGCGCGCGATGGTGGCAAGGGCGGCGGCGCGCGGTGTCAGGCCTTGGGCCAGGTATCGCGCGCAAAGCTGGGCCACGGTTTCGGTGTCTGTGTCGCTTTCGAAATTCGAACCCGACAGCTCGGCGCGCAAGCTGCGGTAATTCTCGATGATCCCGTTGTGAACCACCGCGACCGGGCCGGTCTGATGCGGGTGGGCGTTGGCCTCGGTCGGTGCGCCATGGGTGGCCCAGCGGGTGTGGCCGATGCCCGCCTTGCCGGGCAGCGGGTCATGGACCAGCCGGTCGGACAGGTTGATCAGCTTGCCCACGGCGCGGCGGCGGTCCAGCTGCCCATCTTGCAGCGTGGCGATGCCCGCGCTGTCATAGCCGCGATATTCCAGGCGCTTCAGCGCCTCGAGGATCAGGGGGGCGACCTCGTGGGTGCCCAGGATGCCGACGATCCCGCACATGTTTTATCCTTTCCGGCTGGCCTTGATCGCCCGCAGGCGATCCATCAGGCGCAGGGCAAGCCCGGGCTTGTTCACCTGTTTCGCCCGCCCCAGCGCCAGCGCGCCGGGGGGCACGTCTTCGGTGATCACCGATCCCGACGCGGTCATGGATCGATCGCCCAGTTCCACGGGTGCCACCAGCATGGTGTTGGATCCGACAAAGACATCGCGCCCGATCACGCTGCGGTGTTTCAGCACACCGTCATAGTTGCAGGTGATCGTGCCGGCCCCGATGTTGCTGTCCATCCCGATCTCGGCATCCCCGATGTAGCTGAGATGATTGATCTTGGCACCTTCGCCGATCTGGGCCTGCTTCACCTCGACGAAATTGCCGATGCGCGCGTCATTGCCGATCTCGGCGCCGGGTCGCAGGCGGGCATAGGGCCCGATCACGGCGCCTGCGCTGACATGGCAACCTTCGAGGTGGGAAAAGGCACGGATGCGGGCGCCGCTTTCCACCGTGACGCCCGGGCCAAAGACGACATGCGCCTCGATCTCGGCATCGCGGCCGACCCATGTATCTTGGGCAAAGATCACCGTCTCGGGGGCGGGCATGGCCACGCCGGTTTCCAGCATCTCGGCGCGGCGGGCGGCCTGAAACGCCGCTTCGGCCATGGCCAGTTCGGCGCGGCTGTTGATGCCCAGCGTTTCGGCTTCGGGGCAAAGGATCGCGGTGGCGCGCAAACCATCGCCAACCGCCAGCGCGGGCACATCGGTCAAGTAGTATTCCCCGGCCGCATTCTGGGTTCCGACCCGGCCCAAAAGCCGCATCAGCGTTTGTGCATCCGCTGCCAAAAGACCAGAGTTACAGATGGTTATGCTGCGTTCCTCAGGCGTTGCATCCTTGGCCTCGACGATCCGCAAAAGCTGGCTGCCATCCATGACAAGCCGCCCGTAGCGACCGGGCTCTGCGGCCTCGAACCCCAAGACCACGATGTCATGGGCCGCGCGCGCCGCGCGCATGGCCGCAAGCGTGTGCTCGGACACAAAGGGGGTATCGCCATAAAGCACGATCACATCGCCCGCGAAATCGGCCAGTGCCGGGGCTGCCTGCAAGACGGCGTGGCCCGTGCCCAGCTGTTCGGCCTGACGCACGCAGCTGGCCCAAGGCGCCAGATCGGCAACGCTTGCCTCGACGGCGTCGGCACCATGGCCGGTGATCACGATGATGCGTTCCGGGGCCAGCTGGTTGGCCGCATGCAGCGCATGGGCGATCAGCGGCACGCCGCCCAGCCGGTGCAAGGGCTTGGGCAGGTCGGAATTCATCCGTGTGCCCTGACCCGCGGCCAGCACGATCACGGCGATGGGCGATTGGGGGCCGGTATCGGACATGGTGCGTGCCTGCTTTCCCTCGTTTTGCCGCTGTTTTATCCAAGGTGGGGCCCGGCGCAAGCACGAGCGGCTTCACTTTGCCCAACGCCCTGTTACATCGCTGGGCGGAAACTTGCCGAAAAGGGGCCCGGCGCGTGCGTTGCGTGATTTTCGATCTGGATGGAACACTGGCCGATACGGCGGGCGATCTGATTGCCGCGGCCAATGCCGCATTGGCAGTGCTGGGCCATGCGCCGCAACTGGTGATGGGCCGTGACGACGCGACCGCATTGCGGGGCGGGCGGGCCATGCTGGCCCTGGGCGCACAACGCCTTGGCCTGGCCGACCCCGAACCGCTGGTCACGGCGGGCTATCCGCTGCTGCTTTCGGCCTATGGCGATGCGATCGACCATCACACGCGGCTCTACCCCGGCGCGATGGAGGCGGTGTTGCAGCTGAAATCAAGGGGCATCGCCGTGGGCATCTGCACGAACAAGCCCGAAGGGTTGGCCCAAACGCTGTTGACCCGTCTGGGCGTGCGCGATGCCTTTGACGGGCTGGTGGGGGCCGATACCTTGCCGGTGCGCAAGCCTGACCCGGCGCCCTTTTTCGAGGCGGTGGCGCGTTCGGGCGGGGCGCGGGGCCGATCCTGCCTGATCGGCGACACCATCACCGATCGTGACACCGCGCGTGCGGCGGGCCGGCCCTGCGCGCTGGTGACCTTTGGACCCTTGGGTGCCGCGGTGGCCGATCTGGCCCCGGATGCGTTGATCGATCACTACGCCGGGTTGGGGGCGATCATCGACCGGCTGATCCCATGAGCGCCCATTGACCTTGGGCGCGCGCTTGCCAATTCTGTGGCCCATGGAAAAACCTGTCTTCACCGGCAATTTCACCCAGCAAGAGCCGATCCCCGAGGCGGCGATTGACGCGGCCGTGGCGGTGCTGCGTTCGGGGCGCCTGCATCGCTACAATCTTTTGCCCGGCGAAGAGGGCGATGTTTCGGCGCTGGAACGCGAATTCGCCGCGTTCACCGGCGCCCGGTTTGCGCTGGCGGTGGCATCGGGCGGGTATGCCATGGGCTGCGCGCTTCGGGCGCTGGGCGTGGGACCCGGTGACCGGGTGTTGTCGAACGGCTGGACCTTGGCGCCGGTGCCTGGCGCGATTGCCAGCGTGGGTGCGCTGCCCGTGTTCGTCGAAACCACCGATTCGCTGACCATCGATCTTGAGGATCTGGCGCAGAAGGCCGAAGATTCGGGCGCACGGGTGCTGCTTCTTAGCCATATGCGCGGCCATATCTGCGATATGGATCGGCTGATGGCCGTGGCCCATCGCCTTGATCTGAACGTGATCGAGGATTGCGCCCATACCATGGGGGCGGCGTGGTGTGGCGTGCCGTCGGGGCGGCACGGGGTGATCGGCTGTTATTCGACCCAGACCTACAAGCACATGAATTCCGGCGAGGGCGGGCTGATCGTGTCCGATGACCCCGACATCATGGCGCGCGCCGTGATGCTGTCCGGATCCTACATGCTGTTCGGGCGCCACAGCGCGGCGCCACCCGCCGAACAGTTCGAAACCGTCAAATACGACACGCCCAACGTGTCGGGGCGCATGGATCATCTGCGGGCCGCGATCTTGCGCCCGCAGCTGGCCGCGCTGCCCGATCAGATCGCCCGGTGGAATGCGCTCTACCGGGTGATGGAAGAGGGCTTGCGCAATATTCCTGGCCTTCGGATCATCGAGCGGCCGCCGCAAGAAAGCATTGTCGGGTCCTCGTTCCAATTTCTGTTGCCGGGCTGGGGCGCGGCTGCGGTGCGCATGCTTGTGGCGGCGTGCGCGGCGCGGGGCGTGGAACTGAAATGGTTCGGCGCGGCCGAGCCCGTCGCCTTTACCTCGCGCTATGACAGTTGGCGGTTTGCCCCGGCCCAGAGCCTGCCGCGCACCGATGCGATCCTGGCCGGGCTGATCGACATGCGCCTGCCGCTGACCTTTTCCGAAGCGGACACTCGCCTGATCGCCCGGATCATCCGGGACGAGGTGATGGCGGCCGGCATCCCGGCACCAGCCTAGCCTGGCGCCGTTCACCGGGAAAACGCGCGGGAAATCCCGGCATTTCCAAAGTGGAAAACCCGTGGTTTTCCGCGCCCTCAGACCAGGCGCGAGTTGTCCTTGGCCGCGCGCACGAAATCGCGGAACAGAGGGTGCGGTTCGAGCGGCTTGGATTTCAGTTCCGGGTGGAACTGCACCCCGATGAACCAGGGGTGATCTTCGACTTCGACGATTTCGGGCAGCCGACCATCGGGGGACATGCCCGAAAAGCACAAGCCTTGTGCCTCGAGCGCGTCGCGATACCTGACGTCGACTTCGTAGCGGTGGCGGTGGCGTTCTTCGATGGCGGTGCCGCCGTAGATGTCGGCAACCTTTGAGCCGGTCTTGAGCATCGCGTCATAGGCCCCCAGCCGCATGGTGCCGCCCTTTGCATCGGTCAGCTTGCGCTGGACCTTGGCATTGCCCTGCACCCATTCCTTCAGGTGGTAGACCACGGGCGTGAACCGTTTCTTGCCCGATTCATGGTCGAATTCTTCAGATCCCGCGTTGGGCAGATCCGCCAGATTGCGCGCGGCCTCGATCACGGCCATCTGCATGCCCAGACAGATGCCCAGATACGGCACCTTGCGGGTGCGGGCGAACTGGGCGGCCTTGATCTTGCCTTCGGTGCCGCGTTCGCCAAACCCGCCGGGCACAAGAATCGCGTCGAAGCCTTCCAGATAGGGCGCAGGGTCTTCGCGTTCGAAAATCTCGGCATCGATCCATTCGGCCTTGACCTTGACGCGATTGGCGATGCCGCCGTGGGTCAGGGCCTCGGCGATGGATTTGTAGGCGTCTTCCAGTTGCGTGTACTTACCCACCACGGCCACGCGCACTTCGCCTTCGGGATTGGCGATGCGATCGGCCACATCTTCCCAACGCGACAGGTCGGGTTTGGGCGCGGGGCTGATCTGGAACGCATCCAGCACCGCCTGATCCATGCCTTCGCGGTGATAGGCCAGGGGCGCTTCGTAAATCGACGACAGGTCTTGGGCAGCGATCACGGAATCGGGGCGCACGTTGCAAAACAGCGCCAGCTTTTCGCGTTCCTTGCGCGGGATCGGTCCTTCGGAGCGGCACACCAGAATATCGGGCGCAATCCCGATCGAGCGCAGTTCCTTGACCGAATGTTGGGTCGGCTTGGTTTTCAGTTCGCCGCTTGCCTTGATGTAGGGCAACAGCGTCAGATGCATAAACAGGCACTGGCCGCGCGGCTTTTCCTGGCTGAATTGCCGGATCGCTTCGAAGAACGGAAGCCCTTCGATGTCGCCCACCGTGCCGCCGATCTCGCACAGCATGAAATCGACCTCATCCTCGCCCAGGCGGATGAAATCCTTGATCTCGTTGGTGACATGCGGGATCACCTGGATGGTTTTTCCCAGATAATCGCCGCGGCGTTCCTTTTCGAGCACGTTGGAATAGATCCGGCCGGCCGAAATCGAATCCGTCATGCGCGCGGCCACGCCTGTGAAACGTTCGTAATGGCCAAGATCCAGATCGGTTTCCGCGCCATCGTCGGTGACGAAAACCTCGCCATGCTCGAAGGGCGACATCGTGCCCGGGTCGACGTTCAGATACGGGTCGAGCTTGCGCAACCGCACGGTGAAGCCGCGCGCCTGCAGCAGCGCCCCCAGCGCCGCCGAGGCCAGCCCCTTGCCAAGCGAAGACACCACACCGCCGGTGATGAAGATGAATCGCGCCATGTCAGCAAACCTTCCCGTGCCGGCCCGTGCCGCATTCGACGCGACCTGCCCTTATCCCTGTATCACGGGATTTGATCCTACCCGGATTCGCAGCCACGCCGCAAGGCGCAGCCCACATGATCTTGGGTCGTCGGTCAAAAAACCCCTAAATCTGCGAAAACTGGCCGATCTTAATCGGTGCGCGGCGGCAACAACGGCGCATCGCCGCTGGTTGGCGGCAGCAAATCCGACGCTGGCGGCAGCACGGCACCGTCGGTGCCATCGCCCGACAGACCGCCGCCCACCCGGTCCAAGACCGATGAGCCCGCGGAATTCTGCGCGGCCAAGATCGTCAGCGTGATCGAGGTGACCAAGAAGGCAATCGCGAAAGCCCATGTCAGCTTGCCCAGCGCGGTCGCGGCTTGCCGCCCCGTCATGACGCCGCCGCCCCCGCCAAGGCCCATACCGCCGCCTTCGGAACGCTGCAGCAACACCACGCCGATCAGGCACAGCGCAAGGATCAGGTGGACGACGAGAATGACGTTTTCCATGGGCGGGGTCCCTTCGAACGGTCGGGCGCGAATTTGGGCTTCCTTATGGGATGCGGCATGCCGCCGCAAGCCCATCTGGCGCAACTTTAGCGCGACCCTCCCCGGGTTCGGCAAGCATTTTGGCTTGCGTCGACGGGCTTACGTGACGGCACCCCGCACGGCGCCGTGACAGCAGGCCGCGGAATTCCACCGCACGGTGCGATTTTTGGCGAGGTTCCGCTTTCAACCGCGCCGCTCGCCCGGTATAGCCGCCCCGGGCCGCAATCGGAGGATCCGCCATGGCTAACGTCGTCGTCGTCGGCGCCCAGTGGGGCGATGAAGGCAAGGGCAAGATCGTCGATTGGTTGTCGGAACGCGCCGATGTGATCGCGCGCTTTCAGGGCGGCCACAACGCGGGGCACACGCTGGTCATTGATGGCGCGGTCTACAAGCTGCACGCCTTGCCGTCCGGGGTGGTGCGTGGCGGCAAGCTGTCGGTGATCGGCAATGGCGTGGTGCTCGACCCGTGGCACTTGATCCAGGAAATCGCAGGGATTCGCGCGCAGGGCGTCGATATCAGCCCCGAAACCCTGATGATCGCCGAAAACACGCCGTTGATCCTGCCCATACATGGCGAACTGGATCGCGCGCGCGAACAGGCGGCCAGCCCCGGTGCCAAGATCGGCACCACCGGGCGCGGCATCGGCCCGGCCTACGAGGACAAGGTGGGCCGTCGGTCGGTGCGGGTGGCCGATCTGGCCGATCGTGCGACGCTTGAGGCGCGGGTGGATCGCGCCCTGACGCATCACAACGCGCTGCGCCTGGGCTTGGGGATCGCGCCCGTCGACCGTGCAGCGCTGATCGCGGCCCTGATCGAAATTGCGCCCGAAATCCTGAAATTCGCGGGCCCCGTCTGGAAGGTGATGACCGAAAAGCGCAAGGCCGGAAAACGGATCTTGTTCGAGGGCGCACAGGGCGCGCTGCTGGATATCGATTTCGGCACCTATCCTTTCGTCACCTCGTCGAATGTGATCGCAGGGCAGGCGGCAACCGGCGTCGGGATCGGTCCGGGTGCCATCGATTACGTTCTGGGTATCGTCAAGGCCTACACGACCCGCGTCGGCGAAGGCCCGTTCCCGACCGAACTGACGGATGCCGATGGCGACCGGCTGGGCGCGCGCGGGCATGAATTCGGGACAACCACGGGGCGCAAGCGGCGCTGCGGCTGGTTCGATGCCTGCCTGGTGCGCCAGACCTGCGCCACATCGGGGGTCAACGGCATCGCGCTGACCAAACTTGACGTGCTGGATGGGTTCGAGACACTGAAAATCTGTGTCGGATACGAGCTGGATGGGCGGCGGCTGGATTACCTGCCGACGGCGGCCGATCAACAGGCGCGCTGCACCCCGATCTACGAGGACATGCCCGGTTGGTCGGACTCGACCGAAGGGGCACGCAGCTGGGCCGATCTACCCGGTGAGGCGGTGAAATACGTCCGCCGCATCGAAGAGTTGATCGGGTGCCCGGTGGCGCTACTGTCCACCTCACCCGAGCGGGAGGACACGATCCTTGTGACCGACCCGTTCGCGGATTGATCAAGGGCGGGCACCGGATGGCTTTGCGCTACAAGACACGGCGGCGGCTGTCGTTGGCGATCCTGCTGCTGGGATTGCCGGCCTACATCGCCCTGGCCTGGTGGATCATGAGCATCTTTGACCGCCCGCCGATCTGGGTCGAATTCGCCATCTACATCGCGCTGGGCATCTTGTGGGCCTTGCCGCTCAAGGCGGTGTTCAAGGGCGTGGGTCAGGCCGACCCCGAAGCCGACCGCGACGCCGCCCGTCGCGACTGAGCGGTCCGCGCCGCGCGCGATCCGAAACCCGGGCGGCCGTGCATCCCGCCCTGGCCCCTTACGCCTGCCCCTTGCCCAATGTGCGATCACCCTGCGGGGGCGGCGCGGGCTTGGCCGCATCCGGTGTCACCGGCGTCACAAGGCCGGGTAAAGGGCCGGGTTCGGCGCCGGGGCCAGGCATCAAGCGGAAGCTTCCGCGCGCGACCCGCGACAGCCGGCCGATGCGCACAAGATGGCCAAAGGCCTTCAGCATGTCGTCATGGCTGATCGAATGATCCGTCGCCTCGGCGATCATTGCAAAAAGCCAGGCACGGTCGAGCGTTGCGGTGCCGAATTCGGCCATGGTGTAGTCTGCGGCCAGTTCGATCACCTCTTCGATGTCAATCGCATCGCTTTGTTCCAGCCGCCTTGCAAATCGACAGCCATGATCGACCGGATCGGCGCCGATCGGTGGCTTGGTGGCCGGTGCGCCCAAGCCATCTTGCCCCGTGCCGGGGGGCTGCGCGGCGACCGGGTGATGCAGGATCGTGCTGGCCTTCTGCATCAGCCGCGCCAGACTGTTGGCTGCCTCTTTCGGGGGGATTTGGCCTGTCTGGGCCGTGTCCGACACACGCAGACCCGCCGGCTTTTGCAGGTCTGCCGCACCGGGCGCATGCCCTGGTGTCTGCGACGGGCCCGCCGCGGGGGGCGCCACATCGATGCGCTGGTCCGAGACCAGCACCAGCGGCGGCAGGCGGGGTGATTGCGGGCGGTTGGTCACATCCACCCGAAAGCGGCGCACCGGCGTGATCTGTGGCAGATCCTTGCGCTCATGCGCGGTCACGTTGGGTTTGGACGGGGCGCCATGTGTGCCTTTTGGGGCGCCGCCGTCGCGGGCGGCAACGGCGGCTTTCAAATGTTCGATATTGGCCCGTCTGCGGGTCGAATCGGTGTGACGCAGGCGGTTTTCGGTCGCCGCAAACAAGCGGTCGGCCCTTGGGTCGCCCGCCCCGGGTGGCGCCGGTTGCGATGCCGGGCCGCTGCTTTGAGCCGCGGTCGGGGCAGGGGATGCGTCGCCCTTGGCGGGCTTGGCCGGATCGGGTGATCGGGGCATGGCGCGCAACACAAGCTGGTTGCCGCGCATCTGCGAATGCACCCGGTGCGGCGTGGTCGCTTCGACGAGGCGATTGAGCGCCATGGCGTCGAATACAACAGTTTTTCGGGCCAGATCGCCCAAATGTTCGCCGATCGCGGTCAGGGCTTGATACGGGTTGTCGAAACCTTCCAGACGGCAGGAAAAATCGCCATGGCTGAGCGTCAGGATCGATTTCGTGTCACTCATGGCGCGCCGCCGGGGCCCAGCCGCATGCGGCTGGGTATGTTTATGGACGTTGAAGCTGCGTGATCGATGGCGCACAAAGACGGCCTGATTGGGGCATTTCAAAGGAATTTATCCGCAACATGGGCCATAATGTGCCAAAGGCTGTGCCGCTGTTTCGTGCCGACCGGGGGGTGACGCTGCTGGGTGGCGGGCCGTTGGCCGGTGCCGATCTGGCCGATGCCTTGGCGCTGGCGCCGCATCTGGTGGCCGCCGACGGCGGGGCAAACGCGGCGCTTGCCGCCGGCCAGATGCCAGCGGCCGTCTACGGCGATATGGACAGCCTTGCGCCCGAGATCCGCGCGCGCATTCCCCCTGAGCGGATCCATAGCTTGGCCGAACAAGACAGCACCGATTTCGACAAGGCGCTGCGCCATATCCAAGCCCCCTTTGTCGTGGCGGCGGGGTTCACCGGGGCCCGTGTCGATCATGAATTGGCCGTCTATCATGGGCTTGCGGCCCGCCCGGACCAGCGTTGCGTGGTCCTGGGTGCGCAAGATGTGATCTTGCACGCACCGCCGCAGCTGATCCTCGATCTGCCCGCAGACACGCGATTGTCGTTGTTTCCCTTGGCCGATGTGACGGGGCGGTCCGATGGGCTGGTTTGGCCGATTGACGGGCTGGGCTTTCACCCCAGCCGCCGCATCGGCACCTCGAACCGGGCGCGGGGCGGGCAGGTGGCGCTGCGTTTCGACGCGCCGGGCATGCTGCTGATCGTGCCGCGGGCGCTGTTGCCGGTGGTGGTGTCGGCGCTGGCGCAGGCGTCAGTTTGGCCTCGCGCGCCCGGGTTGGCTTCGCTATGAACGGCCCATCACGCAGCAGCGACAGGAGACAGGCCGCGCCATGACCGCCGAGCTTTCAGCCGCCGAACGGGCAAAATTCGCGGCCGCACGTCGCGCCGTGGATTTCGTGGAAAACGGCATGCGGCTGGGCCTTGGCACCGGGTCCACGGCGGCGTGGATGGTGCGCTGCCTGGCGGCGCGGATGCGCGACGAAGGCCTGACCGTCACCGGGGTGGCCACATCCAGCCGGACGGCCCAGTTGGCCACGGCGCTGGGCGTTCCCATCAAGACGCTGGACGATGTGCGCTGGCTGGATCTGACCATCGACGGGGCCGATGAATACGACGCCAAGCTGAACCTGATCAAAGGCGGTGGCGGGGCGCTTTTGCAGGAAAAGATCGTGGCAACGGCATCGGACCGGATGATGGTGATCGCCGATCCCAGCAAGCAGGTGGACCATCTGGGCGCGTTTCCGCTGCCGGTCGAAGTCATTCCCTTTGGCTGGCAGACAACCAGCCGGTTGATCGAAGCCATGCTGGCGGGCGCCGATGTGCTGGGCCGCAGCGCAAATCTGCGCAGCGTGGGTGGCGTGCCTTTCCGCACCGACGAGGGGAATTTCATCCTGGATTTGCATCTGGGGCGTATCGCCGACCCGGCCGGGCTGAGCCTTGCCTTGAACCAGATCCCGGGCGTGGTCGAAAACGGGCTGTTTCTTGATATCTGCGATATCGTGGTGATCGGCGATGCCGATGGCATGGTGGATGTGCGCGACAAGCAAGCGGGCACATCCAGCCGGATGCACATCGACCTGTCGGTGGCGCCGTCCCTTTTGGCCGATCCGGCCCCGTGATCGCCGGCGTGTCGCATGCCGCGGGGCAGCCGTCATCGTGGCGCCTGCCAAGACCGACCCGAACCGAGCGCAGCATTTGAGCGATAGGGGCAAGATGGTGACATTCGATTATGATCTGTTCGTGATTGGCGGCGGCTCGGGCGGGGTGCGTGCGGCGCGGGTGGCTGCCAGCACCGGCGCGCGCGTGGCGCTGGCCGAAGACAGCCGAATGGGCGGCACCTGCGTGATCCGCGGCTGCGTGCCCAAGAAGCTGATGGTGTTTGCCAGCACCTATCGCGAAGATTTCGCCGACGCCCGCGCCTTTGGCTGGGATCTGTCGCCGGGCGATTTCGACTGGTCGCGGTTCTCGGGCCAGCTGAACGCCGAGCTGGACCGGCTGGAAGCGGTCTATCGCAAGCTGTTGCAAGGATCGAATGTCGAGATTTTCGACCTGCGCGCGCGCCTGGTCGACCCCCACACGGTGGCGTTGTCCGACGGGCGGCAGATGCGGGCCAAGCACATCCTGATCGCCACCGGCGGTCGGCCCGTGCGCCCCGACATCGCCCATGCAGATCTGGGCATGGTGTCGGACGACATTTTTGCCATGCAGCGCCTGCCGGGGTCGATGCTGATCGTGGGGGGCGGCTACATCGCGTGCGAATTCGCGGGCGTTCTGAATGGTTTGGGGGTTGGCGTCACACAGTTTTACCGTGGTGCACAGATCTTGCGCGGCTTTGATGACGAAGCGCGCGCATTGATCGCTGACGGCATGCGCGACAGGGGCGTGGCGTTGCAACTGGGCACCGACATCGTCGCGATGACACCCGCCGAGGGTGGCGCGCTGCGGGTCACAGGCACGGATGGGTCCGATCGCGTGTATGACGCCGTGTTGTTCGCCACTGGCCGGCGCCCCAACACCGCGGATCTCGGGCTTGAAAACTTGGGCATCGACATCGGCCCGGGCGGCGAAATCGTGGTCGATGCGTATTCTCAGACCACGGTGCCGTCGGTCTTTGCCATCGGTGATGTGACCGACCGGGTGACGCTGACGCCTGTGGCCATCCGCGAAGCCATGGCCTTCGTCGAAACCGTGTTTCGCGGCAATCCGACGCCGGTCGATCACGACCTGGTGCCTTCGGCGGTCTTCACGCAACCGGAATTCGGCACCGTCGGCCTGTCCGAAGAACAGGCGCGCGCCCGCGAACCGGTCGAAATCTATGCCACGTCCTTTCGCCCGATGCAGTCTGCCTTTGCCGGGCGGGATGACCGGGTGCTGATGAAACTGGTGGTGTCACAAGCCACGCGGCGTGTTCTGGGCTGTCATATCGTCGCGCCACAGGCCGGCGAGATGATCCAGCTGGCGGCCATTGCGATCAAGATGGGCGCCACGAAAGAAGACTTTGACCGCACTGTTGCGGTTCATCCCACCATGGCCGAAGAGCTGGTGACCATGAAATCGCCGGTGCGCATGGCTTGATCTTGGGGCAAAAACCCCCAGCTTGACCTGCAACGGGGCGGTGCGCCCCCGCGCATCAGACCCATGAGACCGATTTGTGAGGGGAACGACGATCGATGGCTGGCAATAATGGCGGACCTTGGGGCGGTGGCAGCTCCGGCGGGGGTGGCAATCGCGGCGACAATGGCCCGGGCGGCAAGCCGCCGCGCGGGTCCGACCCGCAGATCCCGGAACTCGACGAGATCGTCCGCAAGGGCCAGGAACAGCTGCGTGTGCTGATGGGCGGGCGCGGCGGTCGGACCGGTGGGTCTGGCGGCGGCGGCGGCGGCGGCGATCTGCCCGTCAGCCCTCGCACCTTGTGGATCGGCGGGGCCTTCGGCGCATTTGCGCTGTGGTTTTTCGCGTCGTTCTACACCGTCCAGCCCTCGCAACAGGGGGTCGAGCTGTTCTTGGGCGAATATTACCGCACCACCGGCGATGGGCCGCATATCGCGCCCTGGCCCTTCGTGCGCGCCGAGGTGATCGAAGTCACGACCGAACGGACCGAAGCCTTGGGTGTGGCCAGTGGCAACCTGTCCGAAACCGGCCTGATGCTGACCACGGACGAAAACATCGTCGATATCGATTTCGACGTGGTCTGGAACATCACCGATCCGGCCGAATTTCTGTTCAACTTGCGTGATCCCGCAGCGACCGTGCGCGCGGTGTCGGAATCGGCCATGCGCGAGGTCATCGCCGCGTCGCAACTGGCCCCGATCCTGAACCGCGACCGCCAGCTGATCGCCGAAACGGTTCGGGAGCTGATCCAGACAACGCTCGATACCTATGACAGCGGCATCAACATCGTGCGTCTGAACCTTGACCGGGCCGATCCGCCGCAGCAGGTGATCGACGCCTTCCGCGATGTGCAGGCCGCCGAACAGGATCGCGACCAGCTGGAACGTCGCGCCGATGCCTATGCCAACCAGGTTCTGGCCGGCGCCCGCGGTGAGGCGGCACAGATCCTTGAACAGGCCGAAGCCTACCGCGCCCAGGTCGTCAACGAGGCCGAGGGTGAGGCCAGCCGGTTCCTTGCCGTTCTGGAAGAGTATCGGGGTGCCCCCGATGTCACGCGCCGCCGCCTGTATCTCGAGACGATGGAACGGGTCTTGGGTGACGTCGATCTTGTGATCCTCGACCAGCAGGGCGGGGCAGGGTCGGGCGTTGTGCCCTATCTTCCGCTGGATCAACTTCGCCGCAACCCGGCATCCAACACCGCCACTGGGGGGTCGAACTGATGCGCCGTATCACCTATCTGATTCCCGCCATCGTCGGTGGCGTGGCGATATTGCTGGGCTCTTTGTTCGTGGTCGATGAACGCCAGCGCGCGCTGGTGCTGCAATTCGGTCAGATCGTGAAGGTCGTGGAAGAGCCGGGCCTGAATTTCAAGATCCCGCTGATCCAGGAAGTGGTCTATTACGATGACCGCATCTTGTCGCTGGACACCACCGAGATCGAGGTGACGCCCTCGGATGACCGCCGTCTGGTGGTGGATGCCTTCGCGCGCTACCGGATTGTCGATGTGGTGCAGTTCCGCCAAGCCGTGGGCGATGCCGGAATCCGTGGTGCCGAACAGCGGCTCGAGGGTATCTTGAACCCGCAGATCCGCGGCGTGCTGGGTTCGGAAGGTGTGACGTCAAACACCATCCTGTCCGCCGATCGCCGGGCCTTGATGGCGCGCATCACCGAACAGGCCCGCGCGCAGGCCCGGCCCTTGGGGCTTGAAGTGCTGGACGTGCGTCTGAAACAGACAAACCTGCCGGCGCAAAACCTCGACGCGACCTTTGCCCGGATGCGGGCCGAGCGTGAACGCGAAGCCACCGACGAACGCGCCCGCGGGGAAGAGGCCGCGCTTCGCGTCCGCGCGCAGGCCGACCGGACGGTGGTGGAACTGGTGTCGGATGCCCGGCGCGAGGCCGAAATCGCCCGCGGTGAAGCCGATGCCGAGCGCAACCGCATCTTCGCCGAAGCGTTTGGGCAAGATTCCGACTTCTTCGAGTTCTACCGCTCCATGACCGCCTATGAACGTGCGCTGATGCAGCGCAATTCGACCATGGTGATCTCGCCCGACAGCGAATTCTTTGAATTCCTGGGCGGGTCGGGCTCGGCCGTGCCGGCGCCCCAGCGCTAGGGTCGGACCATCATGGGCCTGATCCTTGTTCTGGGTTTGGGCATGGTCTTGGTGATCGAGGGGCTGGTGTTCGCACTGGCCCCTTCGCGTCTGGAAGACCTGTTGAAGCTGTTGCAGCAGATCCCGATCGAAACCCGCCGCCTGATTGGCCTGGGCGCGATGACGCTGGGGGCCATCCTGATATCTTGGGCGATCAGCGCCGGCCTGTAGCCCGGGGCTGGCGTTTTGCATGCAAAAGCCTACCTTCGGTCACGACGATGTGACGCTACGGGCCCGGTGCGGCGCCGCTTTGGGATTGATCCGGGCGCGGCGCGGGCAAATATCAGCGGGGCGGGCCCGTCCCGTACCGTACCGCGTGCCCCATCGGCTTGGACAGGAGGACTATTCGTGACAATCCATCAGGCCCGCCATCAGGCCCAACACATGACACAGCACCGCGCGGCCGTGGCGCTGGTGCGGCGCGATCCCGCCCCGCTTTTGGCCTATCGCCTGGCGATGGCGGTGTTGCTTTCGGCCATGGTCGCGCTGGCCACGCTGATCGCGGCGCTGCCGGCGCGTGCGCAATCGCTGCCGCCGGCCACCTTCGCCGATCTGGTCGATCAGGTGGGCGATGCCGTGGTCAACATCACCACCTCGGCCATCGTGGCCAGCCGCCAGGGCCCCGGGCCGATGCTGCCCGATGGCTCGCCGCTGGAAGATTTCTTCAACGATTTCCTTGACCGTCAGGGCCGCGACAATGCCCCCCGCCGCAGCGAGGCGCTGGGGTCGGGCTTCGTGATTTCGGATGACGGCTACATCGTCACCAACAACCATGTCATCGAAGGCGCCGACGAGATCATGATCGAATTCCGCGCCGGCTTCACGCTTGAGGCCGAAATCGTGGGCACCGATCCCAACACCGACATCGCGCTGCTCAAGGTGTCGGCCGATGATGCGTTGCCCTTCGTCACCTTCGGCGACAGCACCGCCATGCGGGTCGGCGATTGGGTCATGGCGATGGGCAACCCGCTGGGGCAAGGGTTTTCGGTGTCGGTCGGCATCGTGTCAGCCGCCGGCCGGGCGCTGTCGGGCAGCTATGACGACTACATTCAAACCGATGCCGCCATCAACCGCGGCAATTCCGGCGGGCCGCTGTTCAATCTGGCGGGGGAAGTGATCGGCGTGAACACGGCGATCTTGTCACCCACGGGCGGCTCGATCGGGATCGGTTTTGCCATGTCGTCGGCCGTGGCGACCAACGTGGTGGCGCAGCTGCGCGAATTCGGCGAAACGCGCCGGGGCTGGCTGGGCGTGCGCATTCAAGATGTCACCCCGGAACTGGCCGAAGGGCTTGGCCTGGCCGAAGCCCGCGGTGCCTTGGTCACCGATGTGCCCGAAGGCCCCGCCCGCGATGGTGGGATGCAGGTGGGCGATGTGATCCTCAGCTTCGATGGTCAGGATATTTCGGACACGCGCGAATTGGTTCGCATCGTGGGCGAACGCGCCGAAGGCCAGACCGTCGTGGTCGTGGTGATGCGCGAAGGGGCCAGCGAAACGCTGGATGTCACCTTGGGCCGGCGCGAAACTGCCGAAGGGCTGGCGCAGACCGCCCCCGATGGCAAATCCCCCATGGCCCCGCCCCCGGCCGAGGTTCTGGGCATGCGGCTGGCACCGCTGAGCGATGACTTGCGCCAACAGCTTGGGCTGGCGCAGGGCACGCAAGGGCTGGTGATCGAAGCCGTTGATGCCGCATCGGATGCCGCCGCAAAGGGGCTGGCCGCAGGCGATGTGATCACCGAGGTTGCCCAACAGCCGATCGCGGATGTGGCCGATTTCCAATCGCGCGTGCAGGCCGCGACCAGCAAGGGTCAGAAATCCATTCTGCTTTTGATCCGGCGCGATGGAAATCCACGCTTCGTGGCGCTGAACCTGCAGGGCTGAGCGGCCTGCGCTGGATGCGCCCCCCGCTGCCCAGGCGCAGCGGGGGGCGCATCATGTCATATGGGTAGGGTGCGCGCTCTCCGCGATCAGCCGCCGGTGCGCACGCCGGCCAGTTCGGGGTTCCAAAGCGCCAAACCCAGCTGTTGGGCTGCCGCCCGCGACAGGATTTCGCTGTCCAACCCCTGGGGCGCCTGAAACGCGCGCACGGCCTGCGCGGTGCGGCGGGTCAGGGTGCCGGTGATGGGGCCCGTGTAAAGCCCGCGCGCCTTGAGCGCACGCTGCAGGGACGCGATGAAATCCGCATCCCCGCTTTCCAGTTCGCAGGGCACTTCGAACCAGAAATCGCGCCGTTCGCGCAGGATGCGCTGCCGGGTTTCGCTGACAAAAACCGCGGGTCCTGGCGGCAGGCCATCGGCATCGGGAACGGATGATGGCATCCGGCGCTGTTCGGTGACCGTTTCGATCAGCGCGGGCGTCGATGTGCGGCCGTAACAGGCCGAGGGATCGGCATCCGGCGGGCCGGCCCCGCGCTGCACCCCGACGGCGCTGTCACCGGCGATCAGCGGGTCGGCAAACGCACTTTCTGCATCCGGTGCGCTGCAGCCGGCAAGGGCCACAAGCGCGGTGATCAGGATCATGTTGCGCATGGGATTGACCGCTCGTCGCGATGGGTGGGCTGTGGGTGGGGTGTCTTTGGTGCCACGATAGCCGCTTTCGCGCCCGCGGGAAAGCGCAGCCGTCTCAGGGCTGATCGCCCGCGCGCGCGCCGTCATGCAAGCCCACAAGCCCATCCAGCATCCCCGAGATATCTTCGACCAGATCCGCCACCACATGCGTCACGCCCGCATGCCGTTGCACCCGCCCCGTGACGCGCAACAGCCGCCCCGCGATCACCGCGCGGCGAAAGCGCTGATAAATCGCCTGCCAGATCACCACGTTGCACACCGCGAATTCATCCTCGAGCGTCAGAAAGATCACGCCCTTGGCCGTGCCGGGCCTTTGGCGCACCAGCACCAGCCCCGCCACCGCCACCCGCGCGCCTTCGGGCGGCAGATGCAACAGGTGATGGGGCAGGCACACGGGCGGGCGCGGCCAATCGGGGGGGCGGATCATGGGTTCCATGAGAACAAAAATAGAACATTTTTGTCGTGGAACAAGCCGGCAATTCGGGCTGGAAAGCGGCGGGTCGTCATATTACCTAACCATGGATCGGTGCGCGCCGGTCCCGGAAAAAGGAAAGGCAGACGATGGCAAGGATCACCTATATCGAGCACAACGGCACCGAACATGTGGTGGATGTGCCCAACGGCCTGACCGTGATGGAAGGCGCGCGCGACAACAACATCCCCGGCATCGAGGCCGATTGCGGTGGCGCCTGCGCCTGTTCGACCTGCCATGTCTATGTTCACCCCGACTGGGTTGCCAAGCTGCCCCCAATCGACCCGATGGAAGAGGACATGCTGGAATTCGCCTATCAGCCTGACACGACGCGCTCGCGCCTGACCTGCCAGATCAAGGTCACCGACGCCATCGACGGGTTGGTGGTGCAGATGCCCGAAAAGCAGATCTGAGCCTTCGATCGTGGCAGGGCGCGCCTGAACCGCCCGGCCACGGCTTTATCTTTCCGAATATACGCAAGCCCGGCCAGGCCGCCCTGCGCCCCGCCGGGGTTGACTTCGCCGCGGGGCAACGCTCTATCGGCGCAGCCGTCCAGATGCTGAATTCACCCCAAGGGGACCGCCAAGATGCACGCCTTTCGCAGCCACAGCTGTGCCGCCCTGACCGCCGCCGATGCCGGCCAGACCGTTCGCCTGTCGGGTTGGGTGCATCGCCGGCGCGACCATGGCGGCGTGATTTTCATCGACCTGCGCGACCATTACGGCATCACGCAGGTGCTGTGTGATCCCGACAGCCCGGTGTTCGCGCAGGTCGAAAAACTGCGCGCCGAATACTGTGTGCGTATCGATGGTGTGGTCAAACTGCGCGATCCGGCCTTGGTCAATCCCAAGCTGCCCACCGGCGAGATCGAGGTGTTCATCCGCGATATCGAGATCTTGGGCGCGGTCACGGGCGATCTGCCGCTGCAGGTGTTCGGGGATCAGGATTACCCGGAAGAAACCCGGTTGAAATACCGCTACCTCGATCTGCGCCGCGACAGCATGCAGACCAACATGAAGCTGCGTTCGGATGTGGTGGCCTCGCTGCGGCGGCGGATGTGGGATCTGGGCTTTCGCGAATACCAGACGCCGATCATCACCGCCTCCAGCCCCGAGGGCGCGCGCGATTTTCTGGTGCCCTCGCGTCTGCATCCGGGCAAGTTCTACGCGCTGCCCCAAGCGCCCCAACAGTTCAAGCAATTGCTGATGGTTTCGGGCTTTGATCGTTATTTCCAGATCGCGCCTTGTTTCCGCGACGAAGATCCGCGCGCCGACCGCTCACCCACCGATTTCTACCAGCTCGATCTCGAGATGTCCTTTGTCGAGCAAGAAGATGTCTTCGCCACCGTGGGTCCGGTGCTGGAGGGGCTGTTCGCCGAGTTCGGCGGCACGCGCCGGGTTGATCCCAGCGACCAGTGGCCGCGCATCACCTATGCGGATGCAGCGCTGAAATACGGCACCGACAAGCCCGATCTGCGCAACCCCATCGAGATGCAGGTCGTATCGGAACATTTTGCCGGATCCGGCTTTGCGATCTTTGCCAAGATCTTGGAACAAGCCGGAACCGAGGTGCGCGCCATTCCGGCACCCACGGGCGGCTCGCGCAAGTTCTGCGACCGGATGAACGCCTGGGCGCAGGGGCAGGGGCTGCCCGGCATGGGCTATATCTTCTGGCGTGATGCCGAAGACGGCACGCTTGAGGCCGCGGGCCCCCTGGCCAAGAACATCGGCCCCGAACGCACCGAGGCCATCCGCATCCAGCTTGGCCTGTCTTCGGGCGACGCGGCGTTTTTCCTGGCGGGCAAGCCTTCGGAATTCGAGGCCATCGCCGGCCGCGCGCGCACCGAGATCGGGCAGGAACTGGGCCTGATCGATCAATCGCGCTTTGCCTTTGCGTGGATCGTCGATTTCCCGATGTATGAACGCGACGAGACGACCGGAAAGATCGATTTTTCCCACAATCCCTTTTCCATGCCGCAGGGCGGGATGGCGGCGCTGTCGGGCGATCCGCTCAAGGTCTTGGGCTACCAGTATGATCTGGCCTGCAACGGCTACGAGGTGATTTCGGGCGCGATCCGCAACCACAACCCCGAGATCATGTTCAAGGCCTTTGAACTGGCGGGCTACGGTGCGGATGAGGTGCGCAAACGCTTTGGCGGCATGGTCAATGCCTTCCAGTATGGCGCGCCGCCGCACGGGGGCTGCGCTGCGGGCATCGACCGGCTGGTGATGATCCTGGCCGGCACCTCGAACATCCGCGAGGTGATCTTGTTCCCGATGAACCAGCGCGCCGAAGACGTGATGATGGGCGCCCCATCCGAACCCACCACCGACCAGCTGATGGAGCTGGGCCTGCGGGTGATCCCGCGCGACTGAACGGTTGCTAGACGGCCATCGGCAGGGCCGCGATGCGTTGCGACAGGAAGGCGCGCAGCACTTTGCGTTCGTTCGGGGCAAGCTGCGTGGGCATGTCGTGTGCGTGGCCCTCCAGGGCGCTGTCCGCGGCGCTGCGGGCCAGACCCAGCAAGAACCGCTTGAGATAGCCCGCCGGCGGGTCATCCAGCGCCAGCAGCGAAATCGCATGGGTCAGATCCTCGCGCAGGGCGATCAGATCGGGCGCGGGCAGGCTGTTTGGCGCCAATCGCGGCCCGCTGGGGCGCAGATCGGGGGGCATCAAGCCTAGGATCAGCGACTGGAATTCGGCCAGCGACCCGACGGGTTTGGCCAGAAAGCCATCGGCGCCGGCCGCGGCGCACTCGGCCCGCGCCAATGCGCGGTCCGCCCCCGATGTGCCCAGCAAGATCGGCACCCGCGGCCGCATCGCGTGCATGCGGGCGATCAGCTCCAGCCCCGATCCATCCGGCAGGCCCAGATCGATGATCGCGACCGAGGGACGATAGACATTCAAGTGACGGCTGGCCGATGCGATACAATCGGCCCGCCGGATCCGGGCACCCGATCGCAGGCACATCAAGCGCATCGCTTCCGAGGCAAAGCGGCTGTCTTCGACCACCAGCACCGTCAACCCCAGCAGCGGCTGTTCGGCCGTTGGCCTGGGCCGGAATTCGAGTTCGAACAGGCTGTCATCCATCGCATATACCCCAACAGATCCCCGACTCGGGCATGGGTCAGTAAACGGCCCCAAGGTTGATCGTTGGTTAACCGCGCGATGCGCCCTGCGGCGTCTGACCGCTTGGCAGCGCGGGCCCCAAGGGGCCATATCGCACCCAAGCCTGAACGGACCCAACCGGAGGACCGCCATGATCGGCCGCCTGAACCATGTCGCCATCGCCGTGCCGGATCTGGATGCGGCCGCCGCGCAATACCGAGACACGCTGGGCGCCCATGTCGGCGCGCCGCAAGATGAACCCGACCATGGCGTGACGGTTGTCTTCATCGAGCTTCCCAACACCAAGATCGAACTGCTCTATCCCTTGGGGGACCATTCGCCGATCAAAGGGTTTCTTGAAAAGAACCCGGCCGGCGGCATCCACCACATTTGCTACGAAGTGGCCGATATCCTGGCTGCGCGCGACCGCCTGCTGGCCGCGGGGGCGCGGGTTCTGGGCACGGGCGAGCCCAAGATCGGCGCGCATGGAAAGCCGGTTCTGTTCCTGCACCCCAAGGATTTCAACGGCACCCTGGTCGAGCTGGAGCAGGTCTGATGAACATCGTCACCGGCCTTGTTCTGTATGCCCTGATCTGGTTCATGACGCTGTTCATCGTGCTGCAGGTGGGCGTGACCAGCCAATCGGATGCGGGGGAACGCGTGGCCGGCACGCATGGATCGGCGCCGGTTCACGCCGATATCAAGCGCCGCTTTCTGGTCACATCGGTGGTGGCGGCCGTGATCTGGGCCGGGATTGCCGCGATCATCCTGTCGGGGGCGATCACCATCGCCGATATCGACCTGTTCACCCGTTTCGGGCTGGGTGACGCGCGCTGAGCATGTGATAGAGATGGGTAAAGCTGGCCGCCCCGATGATCGGGACCAGCAGGTTGAGCACCGGGATCGTCAGCGGTACGGCCATCAGCACACCCGCCACGAACAAACGCCCCGCATGGGTGCGCCGAAACCGGTTCGCCCCGGCCAGGTCTTGCCGGCGCAGCGCCACCAGCTGGCCGTATTCGCGGCCCAAAAGATAGCCGTTGACCCCCCAGAACAGGATCGGTGCGATCGGCGCAAGCAAGACGTAGCCCACCAGGGCCACCAGGTTCACCGCGACAACGACCCCCAGAAAGCGGGCGCTGTCGCGCAAGCTGTCGGCCAGCCCGATGGCGCGCGCCTTTGGCAGGCCGGGGTAATGGCGGTCTTCGACAGCGGCGGCGATCTGGTCAAGAAACAGGCCCATAAAGGCCGACGCGACCGGCACCATCAACACCGCCGACAGACCAAGGAAGACCGGAACGCTGACCCAGCCCAGCACCGCGCCCGTCAGCGCAATCTCTCCGATCAGGGGCAGCCACAGGCGGTCGGGCAAAAGCCAACCCAAAAGCGCCACCGTTCCCAGTGAAAAGGCCAGCAAAAGCGCGATTGTCAGCCCCAGGCCCAGCAGCAGTACGCGCCGAAAGCGGCGATCGCGGATTTGCCCAATTGCCTTGAGAAAGGCAGACAGGATCATTCGGATATCCAGCGGGTGATGGCATCAAGCTCAGGGCGGGGCCGTTCGGGCGGCGTTGCCGCCGGCGTGCCCAGGTGCACAAAGCCCGCGATCGCGGCCGGCGGCGCCAGGTCGAACCCTTCGCGCAGGAAATCGGGATCGCGCGCCATCCAACCGGTCAGCCAATGACCGGCAAAGCCCGCGGCCTGCGCCGCATTCACGAGGCTTAGACAGGCCAGCGCCGCGGTCTGTTCCTGTTCGATCTGCGGGATGGGGCTGTCGGGGCGCGGGCAGGCGGCGACCGCCACCGTCAAGCGCGCATCGCCAAAGGCCGCGGCCTGTTTGGCCAGCTTGTCCGGGTCGCGCCCCTGGGCGGTGCCGATGGACAGGGTCAGCCGGGCCAGCCGGTCGATGGCGGGCTTGCGCAGCACGTGAAAGCGAAATGGCACCAGCTTGCCATGGTCGGGCACACGGGCAGCGGCCGTCAACAGGCGGCGCAGCACGGCATCATCGGGCACGGGATCGGCCAGCATGCGCACAGGCACCGAATGGCGCGTGCACAGAAATTCAAGCGGGGTGCGTGTGTCCATAGGCTGCATGTCGGTCTTCCGTTTCGCTGGATCAAGGGCAGGGCTGCCCCCGAAGTGGAACCGCCCGCGGGGGTAAGAAAACCAGCTGGTTTTCACCGCCCCGACCCTGGTGGCGCTAGCGGGTCTTGGGGGCGGGTTTGGGTTTGGGCGGGGTTTTCGGTTTCGCCTTGGCCTTGCTTGCGGCTTTTGGCTTGGCAGCCCCCTTGGCCTTGGCCTTGGTTGTTTTGCTGCCTTTGCCGCCTTTCGCGGCCTTTTCCGCGATCAGCGCCACCGCCATCTCGAGGGTCAGGGTCTCGGGCTCGATATCCTTGGGCAGGGTCGCGTTCAGCTTGTCCCATTTCACGTAAGGCCCGTAGCGCCCCGCCATGACCTGGATCGGCCCACCCTGTTGGGGATGTTCGCCCAGGTCCTTGATCGCAGCCGCGCTCGTGCGCCCGCGGCCCCCCAGCGCCTTGGCCGCCAAAAGTTCCACCGCGCGGTTCATGCCGATGGTCCAGACCTCGTCCACGTCGGGAAGGTTGGCATAGATCGGCTTGGCGGCGGTCTTGGCCTTGTAGCTGACGAAGGGGCCATAGCGCCCGATCGCCGTTTCCACCGGCGCCCCGTCTTCGGGGTGGGCCCCGATGAGGCGGGGCAGGCCCAAGAGCTTCAGGGCCGCCTCCAGATCCAAGGTTTCGACCGACCAGCCCTTGGGCAGCGACGCGCGCTTGGGCTTGGGGTCCTCGGCGGTGGCTTCACCCAGCTGCACATAGGGGCCAAAGCGACCGTCGCGCAGCGTGACGGGCAGCGATGTGGCGGGGTCAACACCCAGCATCTTGCCATCCGCATCCAGGCCCGTTCCGGATTCGGCATCCGGGTTGGGCGGGCCGAACGGGCGGGTGTAGCGACATTCGGGATAATTCGAGCAGCCGATGAAGGCCCCGCCGGTGCGGGCGGTGCGCATGCTCAGCCGGCCCGCACCGCAGGACGGGCAGGCGCGCGGGTCCGACCCATCGGCCTTGGGCGGAAACAGGTGCGGCGCCAGCACCTCGTTGATCTTTTCCAGCACATCCGTGATGCGCAGTTCCGCGGTTTCGGCCAGCGACGCCGAGAAGTCGCGCCAGAAGGCATCGAGCACCGCCTTGTAGGCGCGCGCGCCCGCGCTGACTTCGTCAAGCTGGTTTTCCAGATCGGCGGTAAAGTCGAACTCGACGTATTTGCCGAAGTAGTTGACCAAGAACGCGGTGACGAGCCGCCCCTTGTCTTCGGGGATCAGGCGGTTCTTGTCCTTGCGCACGTAGCCGCGTGCCACGATCGTGTCGAGGATCGAGGCATAGGTCGATGGCCGGCCGATGCCCAGTTCCTCCATCCGCTTGACCAGCGTGGCTTCGGTGTAGCGGGGTGGGGGTTGGGTGATGTGCTGCTGGCCCAGCACCGCACCATCGGCCGACAGAAGCGCACTGGCGCTTTCGGCCATCTGGCCGCGGGCTGCGGTCGCGCCGGTCAGCTTGGCCCAATCGGCTTCCATCGCCTGCGCGGTGGGTTTCAACGCCTCGCCGCGCGCCATCTGCGGCAGGCGGCGGCTGTCTTCATCTTCGGCGTCGTCGCGGCCTTCTTCGTAAAGTTTCAGGAACCCGTCGAACAGCACCACCTGCCCGGTCGCGCGCAATTCCACCTGCGCATCGGCGCTGGCGATGGTGACGGTGGTGCGTTCCAGCCGGGCGGCGGCCATCTGGCTGGCGATGGTGCGTTTCCAGATCAGGTCATAGAGCTTGCGCTGATCGTCTTCGGACAGGCGCAGTTCGCCCGGCGCCTTGGACATGTCGGTGGGGCGGATACATTCATGCGCTTCTTGCGCATTCTTCGCCTTGTTCTTGTACATGCGGGCATCGGCGGGCACATATTCGGCGCCATAGCGCGTCTTGATCGCATCGCGCGCGGCATGCACCGCCTCAGGGGCCATGTCGATGCCATCGGTGCGCATGTAGGTGATGTGACCCGCCTCATACAGCCGCTGGGCGGCGTTCATGGTCTGGCGGGCGCCCATGCCGAATTTGCGGCTGGCTTCTTGCTGCAGGGTCGAGGTCATGAAGGGCGCGGCGGGGTTGCGGGTGGCGGGCTTTGCGTCCACCTCGACCACGCTGAGCGCGCGTGACGACACGGCCTGAACCGCCAGCCCGGCCTCGGCCGCGGTGGCCAGATCGAAGCGGTCCAGCTTCCGGCCCCGCAGATGCGTCAGCCGTGCCTCGAAATCCTGCCCGCGCGGGGTGGTCAGCATCGCCCGCACGGACCAGTATTCGCGGCCCTGAAACGCCTCGATTTCCATTTCGCGGTCGGTGATGATGCGCAACGCCACCGATTGCACGCGGCCGGCCGATTTCGCACCGGGCAGCTTGCGCCACAACACCGGGCTCAGGTTGAAGCCCACCAGATAATCGAGCGCGCGGCGCGCCAGATAGGCCTCGACCAGTTCCATATCGACCTGGCGGGGGTTTTTCATCGCCTCGGTCACGGCGGATTTGGTGATCGCGTTGAACACGACGCGGCTGACCGGCATGCCGGGCTTGATCGCCTTGCGGCTTGTCAGCGCCTCTTGCAGGTGCCAGCTGATGGCTTCGCCTTCGCGGTCGGGGTCGGTGGCGAGGATCAGGACCGGGTCGTCTTTCAGCGCATCGGCAATCGCCTTGACGTGCTTGCGGCTATCGGTGCCGATTTCCCATTCCATCGCGAATCCCTGTTCGGGATCGACCGATCCATCCTTGGACGGCAGGTCGCGCACATGACCATACGACGCCAAGACCGTGTAATCACTGCCAAGATAACCGTTGATTGTCTTGGCCTTGGCGGGCGATTCGACGACGACGACGGGCATGTGATGAATTCCTGTTCCGGCCGGGGGCCATGTGGCGGCGGACCATGTGGGGTCGGGGCCTGCCTTGTCAATGCACCAGCGATGGGGGGAAAGCCCCCTCATTTCCAATGAGGCTTTTTTTGACGGTCGGGGTCGGGCGGGCTATCGCCGGGTGATCATGCCACCCCCGGCCCGGTCGATCCGGCCTGCCAGTTCCAGCACGGCCAGGGCCTGGGCGATCTTGCGCGGCGGATGGCCGAGATCACGGATCAGCTGATCTTCGGCCACGGGGGCCGAGCCCAGACATGCCAGAATTTGGCCTTCCAGCCCGCCGTCGGCTGCGGGCCATCCGGCGTGCGGGGCGGGTATATCCGGGGCCATCGCCCCGGTGTCCGACGCCCGGTTTTGCCGCGCGCGCAGCGGCGCGGCGGCCGGCAGCCCCACACCATGGCCCAAGGCCTCGATCACATCCTCGGCGCTGCGCACAAGCGTGGCACCATCCCGGATCAAAAGATTGCAGCCGCCCGCGCGGGCATCCATCGGGTGGCCGGGCACGGCCATCACCTCGCGGCCCTGATCAAGCGCCATGCGGGCGGTGATCAGCGATCCCGATCGCGTGGCCGCTTCCACCACGATCACGGCGCGGGCAAGCCCCGCCACGATACGGTTGCGGCGCGGAAAATGGCGGGCCTGCGGATCCAGGCCAAAGGGCATTTCACTGATCATCAGGCCCTGGGTCGCGATGGCGGCGGCAAGGTCCAGGTTTTCGGCCGGATAGATGCAATCCAAGCCCCCGGGCATGACGGCAATGGTTCCGGTGGCCAGCGCGGCGTGATGGGCCAGCGCATCGATCCCGCGCGCCAGGCCCGACACCACGACATGACCCGCCGCCCCCAGATCGGCCGCCAGCCGGCGGGCCATGCGCGTGCCCATGGCCGATGCGTTGCGTGTGCCGACCAGGGCCAGCATGGGCCGGCGCAACAGCGCGATCTGGCCCTTGGCCCAGATCAGGGCCGGGGGGTCGGCGATGTCGGCCAAGACGGCCGGGTATTCGGGATCGCCAAGGCAGATCATCCGCGCACCCGCGCGTTGGGCGGCGCGCCATTCGGCCAAGGCCACGGCTTCGGGGCAGGGGGTGTAGCCATCGACGCCCGCGGCGCGCGCCAGACCCGGCAACGCGGCCAAGGCCGCCCCGGCGCCGCCATGTTCGCCCATCAACCGCAGATAGGTCGCAGGCCCCACCCGCCGCGACCGGATGAGCCGCAGCCGCGCGATCCGATCGGCGGCGTCGGTGGCCGGGGGCGGCACGAAGATGGGGGCGGGTTCGGCGAATCCGAACAGGGGCTCGGTGTGCATGGCCCCTGTCTAGGGCGCAAATGGTTAACGCGGTGTTACCGATGCGCGCGCTATGCGGCCGATCCGCCGACCGTCAACCCACCGATCAGAAGCGTCGGCTGCCCGACGCCCACCGGCACCCATTGGCCGGCCTTGCCGCAATTGCCCATGCCCGGATCCAGCGCCATGTCATGGCCGATCGCGCGGATCTGTTGCAGCGCGGTTGCGCCATCGCCGATCAGGGTCGCGCCCTTGACCGGCGCGCCCAGCACGCCGTTCTTCACCCGGTAGGCTTCGGTGCAGGAGAACACGAATTTGCCGTTGGTGATGTCGACCTGGCCGCCGCCGAACCCCACGGCATAAATCCCGTCCTTCAGATCGGCCAGGATATCGGCCGGCGCGGCCGTGCCGCCCAGCATGTAGGTGTTGGTCATCCGTGCCATGGGGGCGTGGGCGTAGCTTTCGCGCCGCCCGTTGCCGGTCGGGGCGACCCCCATCAGGCGCGCCGATTGGCGATCTTGCATGTAGCCGACCAGAATACCGTCCTCGATCAGCACATTCTTGGCGCTGGGCGTGCCTTCGTCATCGACGCTGATCGATCCACGACGGTCGGGGATCGTGCCGTCATCGAGAACCGTCACCCCCGCTGCGGCGACGCGCTGACCCATCAGGCCCGCAAAGGCCGATTGCTTCTTGCGGTTGAAATCGCCCTCGAGCCCGTGGCCCACCGCCTCGTGCAGTAAGATGCCGGGCCAGCCGGGCCCCAGAACGACATCCATCACACCGGCGGGCGCGGGTTCTGCCGACAGGTTCACCACCGCGATGCGCAGCGCTTCGCGCACCAGCCCTTCCCAGTGCGCGCGCTGCAACAGCCCGGCCAGCCCGATGCGACCCCCGCCCCCTGCGCTGCCTGTTTCCCTGCGGCCCTG
>JBEAQJ010000158.1:0-5378 GCA_041163945.1 Pseudomonadota bacterium | reverse complement strand
CTACTACCAGGACAAATCCTTCACGATGGACATCAAGACGCCGCCGGCGTCCTATCTCCTCAAGAAGGCGGCGGGCCTCAAGCCTGTCGGCAAGCGCAACCGCCCCAAGGCGGCGACCAAGCCGGGCCGCGAGACGATCGGCACGATCACGCTGGCACAGCTGCGCGAGATCGCCGAGGTCAAGATGAAGGATCTCAGCGCGAATGACATCGAAGCGGCGATGCAGATCATCCTTGGCTCTGCCAAGACGATGGGCATCGAGGTAAAGGGGTAAGTCATGGGTAAGATTGCAAAACGTCTTCAGGCCGCCCGTGCAGCCTTTGCCGGCAAGTCGGACATCTCGGTCGAAGAGGCCGTGGCCTTGATCAAGGCCAATGCCGCGGCCAAGTTCGATGAAACGCTCGAGATCGCGATGAACCTTGGCGTCGATCCTCGCCATGCCGACCAGATGGTGCGCGGGTCTGTCAACCTGCCCAATGGCACCGGCAAGACGGTGCGCGTGGCGGTCTTCGCCCGCGGACCCAAGGCCGAAGAGGCCAAGGCGGCAGGTGCCGACATCGTGGGTGCCGAGGACCTGATGGAAACCATCATGGGCGGCAAGATCGAATTCGATCGCTGCATCGCCACGCCCGACATGATGCCGATCGTCGGTCGCCTGGGCAAGATCCTCGGGCCGCGCAACCTGATGCCGAACCCCAAGATCGGCACCGTGACGATGGATGTCAAAGACGCCGTCGAAGCGGCCAAGGGCGGCCAGGTGCAGTTCAAGGTCGAAAAAGCCGGCGTCATCCATGCCGGTATCGGCAAGGTCAGCTTTGATGAGGCCAAGCTGGCCGAAAACATTCGCGCCTTCGTCGATGCGGTCAGCAAGGCCAAGCCGGCCGGCGCCAAGGGTGCGTATCTCAAGCGGATTTCGCTGAGCTCGACCATGGGGCCGGGTGTGTCGGTCAGCCTGGACAGCGCGACCGGCAACTAGGTCCGTCGCCAATTTGCCATCGAAAAGCGGGCGTCATGCCCGCTTTTTTCTTTGAATGGGCAGGATCGCGGCCCCGTGCATTAACGATGGATTATGATTCTTGGCCTTTCATGGCCGCATGTATCGTGTGTGTGCCATCTGTGTTCTGATCGTCCTGGGGCTGTTGGGCGCCAACCGGGTTGCGGCGAATGGCGCGATCCTGTCCCCGGCACTTGCGCCGGCGGTGGCCCCCGCACCGCTTTCCCCGCAGCCCGATACGCCGGATCCGGCGGCCCGTGACCTGACCCGGTACCGGCCCACTGGGGCCCATCTGGTCGCCATGCGTTTCGATGCGCCATCCGTGGCCGCGCCGGCCCGCAAGGGGCGCGACGGGGCGGGTGGGTTCATCGTCGGGGCCGCGTTTGGCCTGTCCATGACGCCAAACCGTGCCATCAAGGCCGCCGGCTTGCACCAATCGGCCCAATTCGATCTGTTCCTTGATGATCTGGACCGCCTTTTGTTCACGCCAGCCGTCGCGGCGCTGGCCGATGGGCAATCCGGCCCGGAGCAGGGCGATTGGCGCGATCGGGGCCAGGCGTTGGCCGGTGACATGGCGCGTTCCCTGACCCAATTCGGCCTGATGCCGATCAAGACCACCCGCGGGCACGAGATCCCTCTGGCATTGTCGGTGGGGTATGGTGACGACACCGCGGGCCTTGATGGTGGGCTGGGGTCGGCTGACCAAGGGGCCTATATCCGGCTGGGCGCGGGGCTGAACCCTTTGGTGTCGGCCAGCCTGTCGGCCACGCCGACACAGATCAACATTGGCCTGTCGCGGCGCAGCGCAGGCCTGTTCAGCGGCGGGGTTTCGGTCGGATTGATCGATGTCACTGACAAGACCGACCGCCGCCAGATATCCGTCAGCGGATCGTTTTCCTTTTGATCGCACGCCTGCGCCCACCGTGATGGCGGTGTCCGTGCTTGGCGCGGTGGGATGAGGTTTTCGTCTTGCGGCACCCGGATCCGTCCATGGTGCCGATTTGTGGTGTCAGGGCTTGGCAGGTGCTGCAAATGGGTCTAATCAGCACGGACGCAAAGAGCGGGCGATTCGTCGCTCGCTTTTTGCTTTCGTCCGAGACGGTGGGTTGAGGCAACACGCCCCAATAATTCCTACCCGAGGCGGGATCAGACCGAACAGCCAAGGGCTCACCGTTGAGCGCCTGGTGGTCTTGGACCCGTGACCAACGGACCAAAACCGCCGGAGCGATCCGGTAGAACTGAGCCGGGGGGACACCCCCAAATTGGAGTAAACCTGTGGATAGAGCCCAGAAAGAGAAAGTGGTCGAGGAACTCGGCCAAATCTTCGAAAGCTCTGGCGTCGTGGTCGTAGCACACTACGAGGGTCTCACGGTTGCCGAGATGCAAGACTTGCGCGCCCGCGTTCGCGGTGCAGGCGGGGCCGTGCGTGTCGCCAAGAACAAGCTCGCCAAGATCGCCCTTGAAGGCACCGATGTCGCTGGCATCGCGAACCTTCTGACGGGCATGACCGTTCTCGCCTATTCCGAAGATCCGGTCGCTGCCGCCAAGGCCGCGGACGATTATGCCAAGGCCAATGACAAATACGTCATCCTTGGCGGCGCAATGGGTGGGACCGTTCTGACCGCTGACGGTGTGAAGGCCGTCGCAAAGATGCCGTCGCGCGAAGAGCTTATCGCTCAGATCGTGTCTTGCATCGGCGCGCCTGCTTCGAACATCGCCGGCGCGATTGGCGCACCTGCTTCGAATATCGCTTCCATCCTTTCGACCATCGAAGAGAAGGCGGCGTAAGCAACCTGAACGTGACCCGCGCTTGCGGCGTTGGAACCCCATACATACATACGGAACGTGAAAAATGGCTGATCTGAAGAAACTCGCGGAAGAGATCGTCAACCTGACCCTCCTGCAGGCGCAGGAACTCAAGACGATCCTCAAGGAAGAATACGGCATCGAACCCGCCGCTGGCGGCGCGGTGATGATGGCGGCCCCCGCTGATGGCGGCGGCGCTGCTGCGGCCGAAGAAAAGACCGAATTCGACGTCGTCCTGAAAGACGCCGGCGCACAGAAGATCAACGTGATCAAGGAAGTGCGCGCGATCACCGGTCTGGGCCTGAAAGAAGCCAAGGATCTGGTGGAAGCCGGCGGCAAGATCAAGGAAGCCGTGTCCAAGGCCGAAGCCGACGACGTGAAGGCCAAGCTGGAAGCAGCTGGCGCCGTGGTCGAACTGGCCTGAGCGGAACCGACCGGCGCGCCCCAGACGGGCGCGTCGACACCAAATCGGCTGGGTTCGGATTGGTTCCGGACCCAGCCGTCGGCGTCTTGGCAAGGGCCCCTGCCACAAGGGGGCGTTTTCCAAGACGGTGGCATTCGGATCGGGATCTGCCGGTGGGACGGCAGACGGATTGATCCGTCACCTCTTGTTTCAGGGCGCTGTTCCGCCGAGGCCCCGGCGGCGAGAGCGGCGCAGCGAAACACATGGAAAGGTGCGTTAGAGCATGGCTCAGACCTACGCAGGCCAGAAGCGAATCCGCAAATTCTACGGCAAGATCCGCGAAGTTCTTGAAATGCCGAACCTCATCGAGGTTCAGAAATCATCCTATGACCTGTTTCTGAATTCGGGTGATGGCGACAAGCCGCGCGACGGCGAAGGCATCATGGGCGTGTTCCAGTCGGTGTTTCCGATCAAGGATTTCAACGAAACCGCGGTTCTGGAATTCGTGAAATACGAGCTGGAAGAGCCGAAGTTCGACGTCGAGGAATGCCAGCAGCGCGATCTGACCTATGCCGCCCCGCTGAAGGTGACGCTGCGCCTGATCGTGTTCGATGTCGATGTCGACACCGGTGCAAAATCGGTCAAGGACATCAAGGAACAAGATGTGTTCATGGGCGACATGCCGCTCATGACGCCGAACGGCACCTTTATCGTCAACGGCACCGAGCGGGTGATCGTCAGCCAGATGCACCGCTCGCCCGGCGTGTTCTTCGACCATGACAAGGGCAAGACGCATTCTTCGGGGCGTCTGCTGTTTGCCTGCCGCATCATTCCCTACCGCGGATCGTGGCTGGATTTCGAATTCGATGCCAAGGACATGGTCTTTGCCCGCATCGACCGCCGCCGCAAGCTGCCGGTCACCACGCTGCTCTATGCGCTGGGGCTGACGCAGGAAGGCATCATGGATGCCTATTACAACACCGTCACCTTCAAGCTGGAAAAGAACCGCGGCTGGGCCACGCGGTTCTTCCCCGAGCGTGTGCGCGGCACCCGGCCAACCCATGATCTGGTCGATGCCGCCACCGGCGAAGTGATCGCGAAGGCGGGCGAAAAGGTCACGCCGCGCACCGTCAAGCGGCTGATCGACGAAGGCAAGGTGTCGGAGATCTTGTTGCCCTTCGAACAGATCATCGGGCGCTATTCGGCCAAGGACATCATCGATGAATCCAACGGCGCCATCTACGTCGAGGCCGGCGAAGAGCTGACCTGGGACATCGGCCGCGACGGCGAGGTCGTGGGCGGCACGCTGAAGGCCTTGATCGATGCGGGCATCACCGAGATCCCGGTGCTGGACATCGACAACATCAACGTCGGCGGCTACATCCGCGCGACCATGGCGGCCGACAAGAACATCAGCCGCGATGGCGCCTTGATGGACATCTATCGCGTGATGCGGCCCGGCGAGCCGCCGACCGTGGAAGCGGCATCTGCGCTGTTCGATCAGCTGTTCTTCGACAGCGAACGCTACGACCTGTCGGCCGTGGGCCGCGTCAAGATGAACATGCGGCTCGACCTGGATGCGCCCGATACGCTGCGCACGCTGCGGCGCGAAGACATCATCGCCTGCATCAAGGCCCTGGTCGAACTGCGTGACGGCAAGGGCGACATCGACGACATCGACCACCTTGGCAACCGCCGGGTCCGCTCGGTCGGCGAATTGATGGAAAACCAGTATCGTGTGGGCCTGTTGCGCATGGAACGCGCGATCAAGGAACGCATGTCTTCGGTCGAAATCGACACCGTGATGCCGCAGGATCTGATCAACGCGAAACCGGCCGCGGCGTCGGTGCGCGAATTCTTCGGGTCAAGCCAGCTGTCGCAGTTCATGGACCAGACCAACCCGCTGTCCGAAGTGACCCACAAGCGGCGCCTGTCGGCCTTGGGCCCGGGCGGTCTGACGCGTGAGCGCGCGGGGTTCGAAGTGCGCGACGTGCACCCCACCCACTACGGCCGGATGTGCCCGATCGAAACGCCCGAAGGTCCGAACATCGGCCTGATCAACAGCCTTGCGACCTTTGCGCGCGTGAACAAGTACGGTTTCATCGAAACCCCCTATCGCAAGGTCAAGGATGGTCAGGTCACCGATGCGGTGGTCTATATGTCCGCGACCGAGGA
>JBEAQJ010000157.1:0-14132 GCA_041163945.1 Pseudomonadota bacterium | reverse complement strand
TTGGGGCCAGAGCTGGTCGCGGTTTTTGCCACGCTGCACATTCCGGCCGCGATTGCCGGCATCTTGTTGTGGCAGTGGAAACGTCACGGCCTGTCACGCCGGTTGCGCGTTATGCTTGAGGCCGCCACGCTCTATTTCATGCTGTCGGTACTGCTGGGCATGTTCCTGAGCTACCTGCTGGTGTCGACCATCTGAAGCTGCAGGCCTGCGCGCATCGCGCCGGCGGCGCGCCAACAAAGCATGCGGTGCAGGAAATGCCGTCGGTCGGCCCTCTCGGGATCGTTTCTGCGAAACGACCCTGCCGGGCCTGCGCGCATCGCGCCTGCGGCGCGCTGCGCTTGGGTGAGAGGCTGGACATCGACCCAAGCGGGGCTCGTTGTGGCTGCTTCCTTCCGGACCTGACCAGGTTGGCGAGGCGCCTGCCCGCGCCAACCTCTCGCGGTTCACATAGGCAAAAGCCCCCCGGCGCGCAAGCCTGACGGCCTTAATTCGGGCTGCGTTCGGCCCAACCGGCAAAGATGCGTTCCAGAAACACCACGAAATAAAACAAGATGATGCCCAAGGCCGCCAGCGCGAAAAGCACTGCAAACATCAGCGGGTAATCGGCGCTGATGCGCCCCGAATCGAACAGATCGCCCAGACCGCGCCCATGCGGCGACACGATTTCCATCAAGTTGGTGCCGATGAAGGCCAAGGTCACGGCCACCTTCAGCGCGCCAAAGAATTCGGGCAGCGTCTTGGGCAAGGCGATTTTCCAGAAGATCGTCACATTCGATGCGCCCAGCGAGCGCAGGATGTCGCGATACTCGGGCTCAAGCGTCGAAAGGCCGATGGAAACCGACACCGCGATCGGAAAGAACGAGATCATGAACGCAATCAGGATCGTGTTGAAATCGTGCTGGCCCACGAACATCAGGGCCACGATCGGCACGACCGTTGCCTTGGGGATCGCATTGAACCCCACAAGGATCGGGTAAAGCCCTTCGCGCGCGAAGCGTGAAAAGCCCATGATCATGCCCACCAGCGTGCCGAACACCACCGCCAGCCCAAGCCCGGCCACCGTGCGCCACAGGGTTTCCCACGATTTGATCAGGAACAGATCCCAGAAACGAATGTAGCGCGGGATCAGGTCCGATGGGCTGGCCATGCGGAAATCTGGCAGGTTGTTGTACCAAACCGCCCATTCCCAGAAAGCGAGGATGCCCACGATGAAAATCGTCGGCGCCAGGATCTTGCGCAGCGTGTCGTTCATTGGGCGGCCTCCGGCGCGGCATCGGTCGTGCGGCCCTGGGCCACCTGGATCTGGTGGCGCAAGATCGCCAGCATATCGACCGCCTGTTTCGAATAGAGATCGTCAAGCGTGCGCTTGCCGGGCAGATCCACGGTCATGACGTATTGCGCATGCGCCGGCCGGCCCGACATCACGACGACCTGGTCGGCCAAGAACACGCTTTCGCGCAGATCATGCGTGATCAAAAGACAGGTAAAGGGCTCGGCCTCGCGCAGGTCGTGCATCGTGCACCACAGGTCTTCGCGGGTGAACGCATCAAGCGCGCCAAAAGGTTCATCCAGGATCAGCACATCGGGTTTGTGAATGATCGACCGGCACAGGCTGGCACGTTGGCGCATGCCCCCCGACAATTCCGATGGGCGCTTGTCGGCAAACCCGGTCAGCCCGACCAGATCCAGCAGATGATGGGCGCGCTCGGTCGCTTCGGCCTTGGACATCGGCGATTTCACGATTTCCATCGGCAACAGAACGTTTTCCAAGATGCTGCGCCATTCCAGCAAAACCGGGTTCTGAAACGCCATGCCCACCGTTGGCCGCGGGCTGGTGACCAGCTTGGAATGCAGCCACACTTCACCCTGATCGGGGCGCATCAGGCCCGAGACCAGCCGCGTCAGGGTCGACTTGCCACAGCCCGACGGGCCAACCACCGCGCAAAAGCTGTTTTCGGGGATCTGGATCGACAGCCTGTCAAGCACCGGCAGCGGCCCGGCCTTGGTGCGGTAGGCATGCGTCACATCACGCAATTCGATCATGTGGGAAGATGTCGTCATGGCCGTCCTCGGGCAAGGAAATGACCCGGGGCCGCGCTGTTGGGGCCCCGGGTCGGTGTCGCAAAGGATTGCACGCCTTATTGTGCGATCATCCGCACCGATGCCTCGGGAAGATACGCATCGGTGAAGTAGAGCGCCGCATCGGGTTCGCTTTGGAACTGATAGGTCAGGCGCAGCTGTTCGATCGCGGTGGCCATGCGCGCCGGATCGATATTGCCGATCCCATTGGCGCGCACCCAAGGCGTCACGATGTTGGCATCGAGCGCCAGTTGCAGGCGACGGGTTTCCAGCGCCACATCGCCCGCCGGGTTGCGTGCGATGACGGCGGCCGCACCGGCGGCAGGGTCCGCGATGGCATCCGACACGCCGCGCGTGATTGCGCGCAGCATGGCGGTCACGGTTTCGGGGTTGGCGGCGGCGAAATCGGTGTTGACGATCACCGCATTGCCATAGAGCGCCACACCATGGTCCGAGAACAGGATCGTGGTGATGTCATCCTCGGGCACGCCAAGACGGGCCAGCGACAGGTAGGACGAGAAGTTGAAGCCGGTCACGGCATCCACGTTGCCTTCGGCCAGCATCGGTTCGCGCGTCGGGAAGCCGACGGGTTCCACGGTAATGGTCGACACATCGATGTTGTTGACGGCAGCCAGGATCGGGAATTGCGCCCAAGCGCCATCCGGCGGCGGGGCGCCCAGCTTGGATCCTTCCAGATCCTCGATCCCCGAAATGCCTTGGCTGACGCGACCCACGATCGAGAAGGGCGGGTTGTCATAGATCATCATGGCCGCGATGACGGGCGCGCCGGGGTTTTGATCAAGGAACCGGACCAGGCTGTTGATGTCGGCAAAGCCCATCGGAAAGGCGCCCGATGCGACCTTGGGGATGGCGTCCAGCGATCCTTCGCCGGCGGCCACGGAAACATTCAGGCCTTCGGCAGCAAAATGGCCGTTATCAATGGCAAGGAAATAGGGCGCCGAGGGACCTTCGAACCGCCAATCGAGGGCGAAGTTCATGTCGGTTCCCTGTGCAGCCAGCGGTGTGGCCGCGATCAGGGCAGCAGCGAATGTGGGAATGGCACGGTTGAACAAGCGATATCTCCTTTGGCTTGGCAGCGCGTTCGTCGCGGGCGGATGTCAGCACATCGCGGCGGGCAGGTTCGGTCAATGGTCCAGCCGCGAAAAAGGACCAACCGGGCCGAGCATGCGCCAAGATCTCCAACATTGCCAGTTTTTTCAGCGCTTCCAAAGCCAGCGCCTAAATGCGCAGCATGTAGCGCGCGAATCCCGTGTCACTGTGTCCGTCCGGCGCCAGCCCCAACGCGGCAACCCGCGCCGGATGCGCGGCCGATGCGGGGCCTGTCTCGTAGATCACGCGGGCACCATTGAGCGGCACAAATGAAAAGCTTGGGGCCGCAACCGGCGACAACACCCCGTTCTTGCCCGCGATATGCGCCGCGATCAGATCGCGAACGGGCTGGGGCGACAGAAAGACAGTTTCGCTTTGCGCAGCGGCCGGAAAATGGCCGCCGCCGCCGGCCCGGTAGCTGTTGGTGACCACCAAGAACTCATCACGATCGGCCACGGGCTTGCCGCAGGCCTGCCGCAGGTCCCCGATGCGACCGCCATCGGGCCGGATGATATCGCCTTCGGCATTGGTTCGGGCGGGCTGGCTCAGGTCGATGGTGTAGCACAAGCCGTCCAAACGGTCGAAATTGTAGCTTGCACAATCGCGATCCAGCAGCGGCTGCGGCTGGTCTGCGGCGCCCCCGCCGGGCGCGATCTGGCGAAAGACCGAAACCGATCGTTCCAGCCAGGCCCGGATCTGTGCGCCCGTCACACGCAACACGGCCAACCCATTCGTATAGGGGTAAAGATCGGCAATATGGCGCAACAAGATCGCCCCGGCCGGCACATCGGTATAGGCACCGGGCCCCCCGCGCCCCCCCGCCTTGAAGGGCGTTGTGCACGACAGCAGCGGCAGCCCCGACAGGCGGGGATCGTCGGCAATCAAGGGGGCCGCCGCGGCGCGCTGCACATCGGCGATCAGCTGGGTCGCCGCACAAGGCGCAAGCAGGCTGAAATAGGTCTCCAACGGCGTGTCCACACAGCCCAGCGGCCTGGAAAAATAGGCCTGCGTCAGCCGGTGGCCGCGGGTCATCTCGGCGCGAAAGACAGGCAACCGATGCAGCCGGCTGCGCAGGGCACGGCGATCTTCCGGGCCGGCATCATCGGCGCCCCGCAGCTTGACCTGCGCGCCCTGCACGCACCAGCCATGATCGGGGGATGGCGCTGCACCATCGACAGACCGCGGTCGCAGTTCCAGGTCGATCTGGCCCAGGTGCGATCCGAAAAAACCCGGCTGAACGATGGGCGCCCCGCAGCGGGGCCCGGGCGGTGTGTGGGCGGGGGGAAACACATGATGTGTATGCCCCGCGATCACGGCATCAACCCCGTCAAGCGCGGCCAGGGCCCGCCCCACGTTTTCATCGCCCGGCCCGGCATCATCGACACCCAGACCGCTGTGGGCCAATACCACCACCAGATCGACGCCGACCGCGCGCATCCGGGCCACTTCCCGCGCAACGGCGGGCAAGATCGGCTCCATCTCCAGCCGGCCTTTCAACTGCATGTGCCCCCATTGCATCGTCTGGGCCGGCACGGCCCCGGTCACGCCGATGCGCAGCACGCGCAAGGCGCCGCTGCTATCGATCATCAGCCGTTCCAAAATGACATGCGGCTGCACGAAGGGCCCGGCCCCATCGGCGCGAAACACGTTGGCCAGAACCACCGGGTAACGGGCCGCCGCGACCATGCGTTCCAGCGCATCGATGCCGTAGTCGAAATCGTGATTGCCCAAGGTGGCGGCATCATAGCCCAGCCCGTTCATGGCCGCGACCATCGGGTGGCTCAACGCCGAAGGCATCAGATCAGACACCGCCGCATCGCCCAGCGGCGCGCCCTGAAAGGTATCGCCATTGTCAAACAGCAAGACGTTGGCACATTCGGCCCGCGCCTGAAGGATCGGGGCCGCCAGCCGCGCCAGCCCCACGGCGGAATCCGGGCGATTGGCGTAGTAATTGAATTCAAAAAGATGTGCGTGCAGATCGGTCGTCGCCAGCAGGCGCAGGCGAAGGCTGACATCCTGTTCGGGCCGCCCATTCGTGCCCGAGGTCACGGTGCCTGTCACGGTCATGTTTTTCCCGCATCTCCCCCAGACCATCATGCCGCCTGCGAATGGCCCGGTGAACCCGGTAGCAGGCCGCGCGCTGTTTTTCGCAATCGGATTGCGCTTCTTGTGGCGCACAGGCCATATCCTTGGCCAAGAGGCATTGAAAAGGCGGAAACATGCGCGTGGCAGAGATGGTGACCTTTGGCGGATCGGATCTGGATCGGGCAGCCAGCGAACGGCGCGATGCCACGCGCCTGTCGGCCGAACTGACAGCGGGCGCGGGCGTGATCGTGCTGTGGCGCGGCAAGCCCTTGGTGCAGGGCGATCCGGCGCAGGGCCGCTGCGCGCTGGTGCGGGTGCAACAGGGTGATCGGCTGCTTGACGCCGCAGGCCAGCCGCCGATCTTTTTGGGGCGTATCGCGGGCGCGGCCGTCTTTGCCCAGGATATCAGCGCATGGGCCCCCACCGAACCCGTTGACGAAGCCCAGATCGGCGCCTTTCTGGATCCCACGATCCAGCACCATCCGGCCGCCCCCGCCGGCAGCGCCTTTCGGGAATTGCGCGCGGTGATGAACCAGCTCGATGCCCGCGACGCCGAACTGGCGGCCACGGCACGCGCACTGGTCAATTGGCATCAAAGCCACGGCTTTTGCGCCAAGTGCGGCGCGGCCTCGACACCGGCCGAAGCCGGTTGGCAGCGCCATTGCCCGGCCTGCGGCACCCATCATTTCCCGCGCACCGACCCTGTGGTCATCATGCTGATCACACGGGGTGAACAGGTTCTGCTGGGCCGCTCGCCGGGCTGGCCCGAAGGTATGTTTTCGCTGCTGGCCGGTTTCGTCGAACCGGGTGAGACGATCGAAGCCGCCGTGCGTCGCGAGGTGTTCGAAGAAACCGCCATCCGGGTTGGCCAAGTGGCCTATGTCGCGGGCCAGCCTTGGCCTTTTCCGGCATCGCTCATGATCGGCTGCAAAGGCGAAGCGCTCAGCGACAAGATCACGGTCGACCCGACCGAGCTGGAAGCCGCGCGCTGGGTCACGCGCAGCGAACTGTTGACGATATTTGCCGGAACCCACCCCGACATCCGCCCGGCCCGCAAGGGCGCCATCGCGCATGTGCTGTTGCAACAATGGTTGGCCGGCCGGCTGGACGACGACCGGCCCTGATGGGTGGGCCATGCCCGGCACGGCGGGGATCACTGCGGGGTCGTTGGCCCGGCTTTGCGTTGCCGGGCCCGCTTCAACCCCAGCTGACGCTCGCGCAGAATGATCAAGATGCCTGCGACCACGATCATGGCCCCGCCGGTCAACGTTGCGGCACCCGGAATTTCGCCAAAAACCGTGTAGCCGACGATGATGGCCAGCAACATCGAGGTGTATTCGAAGGGCGCAATCAGTGACGCATCGGTGTTGCGGTAACTGGTGGTCAGCAAGATCTGCCCCACACCGCCCAACAGCCCCGCCAGCACCAGCAAACCCAACACATGCATTGGCGGCACGGCCCATCCCCACGGCAGCGTCAACAGCGACAAGACGGATGCGGTCAAGGAAAAGTAGAAAACGATGGCCGATGTGGTTTCGGTGTTCACAAGCTTGCGCACGAAAATCTGCGCCAAGGCAGCAAACACCGCCGACAGCAAGACGATCATTGCCCCCAACGTCTCGCGCGAGGTGA
Source organism: Pseudomonadota bacterium (assembly GCA_041163945.1). Classification (GTDB taxonomy): domain Bacteria; phylum Pseudomonadota; class Alphaproteobacteria; order Rhodobacterales; family Rhodobacteraceae; genus Roseicyclus. Next base: position 7,226 of record JBEAQJ010000157.1, on the reverse strand, counting down.
CCGTGGCCGGATCGACCTGCAATCGCGGGCTGAGCACCACCAAAACCCCGGCCAGCCCCAGAACCACCATCGACAGCCGGAACATGCGGACCTGTTCACCCAGAAACATCGCCGCGAAGATCACCACAAGGATCGGTGCCGCATAGCCGATCGCCGTGACTTCGGGCAGCGGCAATAGCCCGAGACCCGCAAAACCCAAGCCCATCGATGTGGTCCCCACAAGCCCGCGCCAGACATGCGACATGGGATCCACGGTCTTGAGACCCGTGTGCAATTCGCCGCGCAGTGCCAGCCAGACGCCAATCACCGGAATGGCAAAGATCGACCGAAAAAACACCGCCTGACCGGGCGGAACATATTCGGCAGTCGCCTTGATGATCGACGACATGGCCACGAAGACGCAGACCGACAGGATCTTGAAGGTAATGCCGCGCAGGGGAGACATGGTTGCATCCGCACAGGAAACACCGGCAGCCTAAGCGGCCCCGAGACCGGGTTCAATCGGTTGCAATCGGCTGCGCCAGGCCGCGCAGGATCGGGCAATCGGGCCGGTGATCGCCCGCGCAGGCACGCACCAGATCGGCCAGCACCCGGCGCATTTCGGCCAATTCGGCCATCTTGGCGTCAATTTCAGCCAGATGCGTCTGGGCCACGGCTTTTACATCGGCGCTGGCCCGCGCGCGATCTTCGTAGAGCGCCAACAGCGTGCGACACTGTTCGATGGAAAATCCCAGCCCGCGCGCGCGCGCCAGAAATGCAAGCTTGTGCAGATGCGCCTCGGTGAAACGGCGATACCCGTTGGCGTCGCGCAAGGGCGCGATCAACCCGATATCTTCGTAGTAGCGGATCGTCTTGGCGGGCAGGCCGGCGGCTTGGGCAACCTCTCCGATGTTCATGCAGCCTCCATCCGGCGCAAGCGCAGCGCGTTGAGCACGACCAGAACCGAACTGGCGGCCATGGCCCCGGCGGCCAGCATCGGGTTCAGCAGCGGGCCACCGAACACCGCCAAAAGACCGGCCGCGACAGGGACCAGCGCCACGTTGTAGCCAAAGGCCCAGACAAGGTTCTGCCCAATATTGCTGAGCGTGCGGCGGCTGACCTGTATCGCGGTCACAACGCCTATGGGCGCGCCCGATACCAGCACCACATCCCCCGCTTCGATGGCGACATCGGTTCCCGTGCCCAGCGCGATGCCCACATCCGCTTCGGCCAGCACCGCCGCATCATTCAGCCCGTCGCCCACAAAGGCCACGCGCCGCCCCTGCTGGCGCCACGCCTGCACCTGTGCCCGCTTGCCCGCGGGCGACAGCCGGGACAGGGCCGTATCGATGCCCAGCTGCGCGCCGACGGCGGCCACCGGCCCTTCGGCATCGCCGGACATCAGCGCCACCTCGATGCCGCGCGCCTTCAACGCCGCCACGGCGCGGGCCGCGTCTGGCTTGAGCGGATCGCGCAGCAACAGGCACCCGAGGTACGTCGCATCGCGTGCCAGATGCACCTCGGTCTGGGGGCCCATCCCCATTGGCGGCACCGCCACACCTTCGGCTTCCAAAAAGGCACGGCTGCCCAATCGCAAGCTCTGCGGACCGATCCGGGCCACGGCGCCGGCGCCCATTTTCGCGCGGAAACCTTCGACCGTGGCAGGGGTGATGCCGCGGGCTTGGGCCTCGGCCAGAATGGCGCGCGCCAAGGGGTGTTCGGATGCACGCTCGACCCCGGCGGCCAGCGCCAACAGCGTCGCCTCATCGCAGGCCGCGCTGGGCAAAGCCGCGATGACGCGGGGTTTGCCCTCGGTCAGGGTGCCGGTCTTGTCAAAGGCCACCAGATCGACCCGGCCCAATCCCTGCAGCGCGTCGCCCTTGCGAAACAGAATGCCCAGTTCTGCCGCCCGCCCAGTGCCCGCAAGGATGGACACGGGCGTGGCCAAACCCATAGCGCAGGGGCAGGCGATGATCAGAACCGATACGGCGATCATCAAGGCTTGGGCCGGATTTGGCCCCCAGATCAGCCACGCCCCACCCGATGCCAACGCGATCATCAACACGATCGGCACGAACACGGCGGTCACGCGGTTGATCAGCGTTTGCACGGGCAGGCGGGTGGCCTGCGCGTCCTCGACCATGGCGACGATGCGGGCCAGAACCGTATCCGCGCCCACGGCCGTTGCGCGATAGACCAGCGTGCCGGTGCCATTCACCGTGCCGCCTGTCACCAGATCGCCCGGTTGCTTGGCCACCGGAACCGGTTCACCGGTCAGCATCGCCTCATCGATCCAGCTTTCGCCTTGGGTGACCACGCCGTCGACCGCGGCACGGGCCCCGGGTTTCAGCCGGATCAGATCGCCCCGGCGCAAATCGGCAAGGGGCACCTCGGCGTCGCGATCGCCACTGACGCGGATCGCGGTTTCGGGGCGCAGCGCCATCAGGCTGCGGATAGCGGCGCCGGCACGGCCGCGCGCGCCCGCCTCAAGCCAGCGGCCCAGCAAGATCAGGGTCACGATCACGGCGGCGGCTTCGAAATAGACATGTTGGCCGGCCTCGGGGACCAGCCCGGGCGCAAAGCTCACCAGCGTCGACCATCCCCAAGCCGCCGTGGTGCCCAGCACCACAAGGCTGTTCATTTCAGGTGCGCCGCGCAACAAGGCGGGCACGCCCAATCGGAAAAACACCCGCCCCGGCCCAGCCAGAACCGCGCTGGTCAATAGAAACTTGAAAAGCCCCAGCGCCCAAGGATCAAAGCTTTCCATCTGCCAGTGATGAAAGCCCGGAAACAGATGGCCGCCCATTTCCAGAACGACCACGGGCAAGCTTAATAGCAGCGCCAAGCCAAAGGCCCGGCGCATCGGTTCTGCCTCATCCATGGGCGCGGGATCGGATGCGCTGGGCGCGGGATCGTCCAGCCGGGTCAGCGGATAGCCCGCCTGATCCATCGCCGCAGCGATCGCGGGCCAATCCGCCCCTTCAACCAGCTGCAGATCGGCCCGTTTCAGTGCAAGGTTCACATGCGCCTCGGCCACATCCGGCAGAGATTTGAGCGCCGCTTCGGCGCGCGCTGCACAGCCCCCACAGGTCATGTTGGCCACCGACGCACGCAGCGCCTGCGTACCCATCGGATGGACCGGATAGCCCGCCTGCGCCAGCCGTTCCTCAAGCGCGGCGGACTTGAAGCCGTCGCCCACGACAACCGCCGCGCGTCGCGTCAGCAGGTTGATCTGCGCCGACACCACGCCCGGAACCGCCGCCATCGCGGCCTCGGCCCGGCCCTGACAGCCGGCGCAGTGCAGATTGTCCACGCGATAGCGCCAAGTCGCAGGTGACACATCGTTCGGCATGCTTGACCCCTTGGTTCAGCCCCGCAGATAGGGCTTCCTGTAACAGGAAGGTCAAGGGGTCATCGCCGCATCGTCGCCCGACGGTCATCGCGGGGCCGCAAGATCGGCGGCAAGATCATAGCCAAACCGACGCGCGGACGCCGCGCAATGATCATGCACAACTTGCGCTTTGGACCGGCTCAAGACCTCGCGCCAAAGATTGCGTTCGGGATGGGCATCGTGCCGATGGAACAAGCCGGGCGCGACATCAAGCTGCGCATGGGTCAGGATGGTGGCCATCACGCCGGGCACATCGGACACAAGGTCTTCGTAACGCACCTGCAGGAAACGCGCGGGATAGGCCGCGCGCAGCGTGAAAAAGATCTCGGCCGCCTCGCGCCAATAATTGCAGGCCCCGTGCAGATCGGCCACCGTGACCTGCCGCCCCAGTTGCAGACTGGCCACGACGTTCAAGGGATTTCGCACCAGAAACACGAAACGCGCGCGCGGCATCTGTTGCGCGATCAGGGCCGCGCCGTAGATGTTTTGCGGCGTCTTGTCGAACCAGCGATAGCGACCTGTCACACCTTTTGCGCGGGCAAAGGCGGCGATGTAGCGGCGCTGCAATTCGGCGCGGGTCTGGCTTTGGTCCAGCAGGGCTGCAAAGCTGGCGTCATCCACGCCATCGATCCGCCGATGTTGGCGCAACACAGGATTGTTGCGGAACGGATGCAGGCTGGCGGATGTGCGAAATGGCTCGGACCAGCGGAAGAAATGGGTTTCTTCGGGGCAAATGAAATTCGGCACCCGCCGCAAAAGATCGCGCGTCAGCGTGGTGCCCGATCGCACCGATCCCACGATAAACAGGGGGGCGTCGTCGGCCATGTCCGGGTGGGATGGGCAGGTCACGGCGCCACCTCGGCCATCCGGGAAACCGCCGCCGAAGAGGGCAACCGCCACGGCCCATGCATCGCCAAGCTTGCCAGAACCGCCCCGGCATGATCGGCATCGGGATCGAAGGGGATCGGGATGCCGTTGGGCGCATGGCGCAGCGCTTCGCCTTGCGCGCCGATGTCGAAGCCAAACACCGGCAAGCCGGTTGCCAGCATTTCCCGCGTGGTGAAGGAAAAGGTTTCGGGCCAGATCGATGGCATCAGCCACGCCGCGACCCGATAGCGCCGCGCCAGATCGGCGATGTCGGATGGTGCGTACCGGCCATGCAGCGCGACATGGGCCGGCAAGCCAAAGGCAGGGTCGATATTGCCGATCAGTGCCAGCGCAGGCCCGCCAAGGCGTTCGATCTTGGCCGCCAACCCACACAGAACCCCGGCCCCTTTGCGGTCATTGATATCGCCCAAAACCGCCAATCGACCCGATCCGGGCGATGGGGCAGCCACGCGACCGACCGGGGTCAGGGCGCGATGCGGGCGCAAAACGATCCTGGGGCCGAGGTCGGGGTAGCTTGCCAACAGATGCTCGGCGCCCGATTGCGAAAACACCGTGATCTCGGCGCAACGCGACAAGAACCGATGCCATTCATCCTGCCATCGGCCCAACGACACGACACGACCATCCGCCCGGTTGAACTGGTGGGCGGGGTCGGTGTTACCGCGCAAAACCGGCCCGCGATAGGCACCTTGTGCATCGCGCAGGTCATAGGCCGGGCTGATCATGAAGTAATCATGCAACCGCGCCTCCAGCCTGTCGGGCTGGCCGGGCCGCATTAGGTCCAACATCGCACGCGGAAGGCCGATGGGATCTGGATCGCCGACCCCACAGGAATAGACCAGCCGCAGCGCCGGAACCGGGGCCAGCAGCCGCATCAGATCGACCAAATCCATGGTGGCCGCCAGCATGCGGGCCCCGCCCGGACCATGCAGTTCGAACTGCCAGCGCAGCGGCCCACCCAGGCGCAAGATCACCGCGTATTCCCCCCGTGCGGTATAGGTCGCCACCTCGGCCATCAGCGCGATTTCAGCCCCACCGCCCAGGGAATGGGCCACGAACACAGGCAGCCCGTCCCGCGCGCAGCCCCCTGCCAGCGCCACCGCCAAGGCAAGCCGGGGCGTTCGCAAAGGATCGCTGGCGATGAATTGCTGCACCTCGGCGTCATAGGCCGGGTAACGCCGCGCGATCATCGCATTGGCCGTGGCGACGCGGTGCATTTTTCCACCCGCGCCAAAACTTTGCGCGCCCAGATGTTCCACAAACACCGTGGGCACGCCCACGTGGCGGGCCCCCGCCGCCCGGGTCTTTTGACACCAATCGACCTCTTCGCCATAGCCGCGGCCAAAGGCGGGATCGAAACGGGGAAAGCGCGCCAGCCAGTTGGCGTGCATCGCCATGCAAAATCCAACACCCGTGGGCGCGGACGGCAAGACATCGGGCCAAGACAGCTGCTGGGCCACGGCATCGATGCAATCGCCCATGCCCGGCGCGAGCGGCAAGGTGTGGCACATCTGCGGAACCGAAAAGATTTCGGCGTCATTGGACATCGGCGTGGCCGACGCGATGCTGGGATCGCGCGCAAAGGGCGCGATCAAGCGCGACGCCCAACCCCGCGGCAGCAACGCATCGGAATTGAGCACGATCACATGGCATCCCCGGCGCAGGGCCCGTGCAAGGCCATGATTGACCGCCCCGACAAAGCCAAGATTGCGATCCAGCTCCACCAGCATCGCCCGTCCGCCCGACCGGGCGGCCCAGCCCCGCAGAAACGGGCGCACGCGCGGGTCGCTTGAGGCATCGTCGATCAAGATCAGCTGCCAAGGGACATCGGTGTTCCGTTCCAGCCGGCCCAGCGTCTCGGGCAAAAGGTCAAAAGCATTATGGACCGGCATGATCACCGTGATCGGCTCAACCGATCGCGGGGCCGGCGGGCCGTTCAGCCAGCGCGCATCGATGGGCAGGCCGGCGATCACGGCATCAAGCCCAAGGCTGCGTTTGATCCGCGCGCGCGCCGCCGGATCGTGGGTCAACACCCAATGCACAATCGCCGGCAGCGCCCGCAAGACATCACGCAGAAACGCGCGTACCAGACGACGGCGGGCACGGGCGCTGGGTGGATCGGATGGATGCGGCAAGCGAACCGCGATTTCTGCGCCGCACGGCAGCACCGCGTGCAGCGTGGCCAGCCGCGCACAGCCGGGCAAGGCAATCTCGAAGCCGGCATCCAGCGGCAGACCGAAGCGATGCATCACGTCGGACCGCGGGGTGCGCGGCACCGGGTCGATGCAGCCGCCCGCCCAGCACACGCGCAGGCTTTGCGCCGCGCTCCAACCGACCATCCTGATCCCATCATCGGCGCGCCAGACGCGTTCCAGATGCCCGACCCGACGGCCACGATGGCGAAAGGTAAATCCGGCAAGCCGGTCGGCGTGATGCCCGGCATAGCGAAGGAAAAGCGCACGCATCCGCGGCCACATGGCTCAAGCCCGAAAAATGGCGGGGCAGATCACCGTCACAACAAGCCCTCCAGATAACGGCCATAGGCGTTCGAACCGAAAAGCCGCGCGCGCGCCGTCAATTGCGCGGCCGTGATCCAGCCCTGTGAATGGGCAATTTCTTCCGGGCAGCCGATCTGCTGGCCTTGACGCTGTGCGAGGCTGCGCACGAAGTTGCCCGCATCGAGCAGGCTGGCATGCGTGCCGGTATCGAGCCACGCAAAGCCGCGCCCCATGCGGCTGACCTGAAGGGTGCCATCCGCAAGGTAGCTTTCCAAAAGCGTCGTGATCTCCAACTCGCCTCGGGCCGAGGGTTTGACCTCCGCCGCGCGTTCGGGCGCGGTTCCGTCAAGGAAATAGAGCCCCGTCACCGCGAAGTTCGAGGGCGGGCGCGCGGGCTTTTCGATGATCGCGCGCACCGTTCCGTCAGGGGCGAAATCGACGACGCCGTAACGTTCAGGATCAGCCACGCG
>JBEAQJ010000156.1:0-29719 GCA_041163945.1 Pseudomonadota bacterium | reverse complement strand
GCCTTCACAGCGCCTTGCCCGAGGCGCAGCATGCCGCGCGCGTCCTGAATTTGTTGACACAGGTCAGGTTACCCGATCCCGCAGCCATCGCGCGGCGCTATCCCCATGAGCTTTCGGGCGGTCAGCAGCAACGGGTCGCCATCGCCATGGCCTTGGCAGGTGAACCCGAGGCGCTGTTGCTTGATGAGCCGACGACCGGGCTCGATGTGACGACGCAAGCGCATATCCTCGAACTTCTGCGCGATCTGGCGCACGAGACCGGCATGGCGATGGTCTACGTCAGTCATGACCTTGGCGCGATCGCGCGCGTGTGTGACCGTGTCGTGGTCATGTATGCGGGCGAGATCGTGCTTGAGGGCACGGCGGCACAGGTCTTGCGCAGCCCGGGCCATCCCTATGCGCGGGGGCTATTGGCGTCGATTCCGAAACTTTCCGATACCTGTCTGCCGCGTGCCTTGGACGGTCGCCCGCCGCCGCCGGGCGGGGCGGGCGACGGCTGTGGCTTTGCGCCGCGCTGCGCCATCGCGACCGACCGGTGCCGCGTCGCGCGCCCCGCACTGAGCGTCATGCCGGACGGGAGCCAAACGCGCTGCCATCTGCCGGAATTCATCAGCACGATCCCGCTTGGCGGCGAGCGCCCGGCCCAAGACCGGCAACTGCCCGAGGCCCTTTCGCTGCAGCTCGACAATCTTGCAATTTCCTATGCGCGGGCTGGCTTTTTCGACCGTCTGCTTGGGCGCGAGACGGGAAAGGTGGCGACCGTGGCAGGCATCGATATCGCTTTGCGTCGTGGCGAGACCTTAGGTCTTGTCGGCGAAAGCGGCTCGGGCAAATCCACGATTTTGAAATCCATCGCGGGGCTCTTGCCGCTGCTTCGGGGCCGCATTTCCCTGCACGGTCAGGATGATCTGCCGCCCCGCGTCGAAGATCGCGACCCGCGGCACCTGCGCGATGTGCAGCTGATCTTTCAGAACCCTGATGAAAGCCTGAACCCCCGCCAGACCATTGCACAGATCTTGGGCCAGCCGCTCAAACTCTATTTTGATCTGAGCGGTGAGGCGCTTGTTGCGCGCGCCACGGATCTTTTGGAGCAGGTGCGCTTGGGTGCGCATTATCTTGACCGCTTGCCCAGCCAGCTCTCTGGTGGTGAAAAGCAGCGCGTCGCGGTGGCGCGGGCCTTTGCCGCCGAGCCCGAGCTGGTGCTGTGCGACGAGATCACTTCCGCCCTCGATGTGTCGGTGCAGGCGGCGGTGTTGGAGCTTCTCGACGATCTGCGGCGCGAAAAGGGGACGAGCTATATTTTCGTCAGCCATGATCTGGCCGTGGTCAAGGCGCTGTCGGACCGCGTGGCGGTGCTGTATCAGGGCCGATTGTGCGAGATCGGCCCGACCGCCGATGTCTACGGGCCTGTCGCCCATCCCTATACCGAGGTGTTGTTGGGCGCGGTGCTGGAACCCGATCCCGATTTCGCCCCCACGCTGTCGGCCAGCGATGTGGTGGAACTCAGCCCGCCGGCCAGCGGTTGCGCGTTTCAACGGCGTTGTCCCAAGCGGCTGGGCACGATCTGCGACACCCAGGCGCCGCCGCTGCGCAGCTTCGGCCCGGGCCATGCGATCTGGTGTCACCGCGAAGATCTTGCACAAGCGGAAGCCAAGCCGCCCGAGCAAGCCATCCAAGCCACACAAAGCGCCGCGTCATGACTGGGGCCAGCATGTTGCGCGATCATTCCAAGCTCGAGTTGCGGGGTGGGCGCGTCGCGATCCCGGCGGCTGTCGCCCATGACCGGATGCACACCATCCTTGCCGGGATCGGGGTGCCCGATGCGATTGCCCATGAGGTTGGCGCACATCTGGTCGATGCCTCGCTCGCAGGTGTCGAAAGCCATGGGATCATGCGGATCTTGCAATATGCCGACCAATATCGCGCGGGGCATATGGTGCCGCACGCCGCGCCCGAGTTGCGGGTTGGCCCTCATGGCGCGCCTGAGGTGGACGGCCATGGCGCCATCGGTATCCCCGCCATGCGCATCGCCTTTGCCGAAGGTTGTCGTCTGGCCAGCCAGGTCGGCACATCGGCCTTAGCGATCCGAAATGTCGGCCATACCGGGCGGCATGGGCAATTCGCCGCGATCGCCGCCGAGGCGGGTTTCCTCACCATCCTGACAGGTGGCGGCAAACGCTGGCAGTGGCGACAGGTTGCACCCCATGGCGGGGCCAAAGCGATGCTGCCCACCAACCCATGGTGCGTGGGCATTCCGGGCGGTCTGGAAGGGCCCAATGTGCTTGACTTTGCCACCTCAAAGATCGCGGGCGGCTGGATTTATGCGGCGCGTTCGGCCGGTGCGCTGCTGCCCGAGGGCTGCGTGATCGATAGCCAAGGCAACCCCACCCGTGACCCGGAGGATTACTTTAACGGCGGCGCGATCCTGCCTGCGGGCGAACACAAGGGTTTCGCGCTTGCCTTGATGGCCGAATTGATCGGCGAGGCGATGCTGGGCCCGGTGTCCGTCGAATGTCATTGGCTGTTGATCTGCATCGACACCAAGCGATTTCGCGACCCCGCACCGATGCGGGCGACGGCAGAGGAAATCCTGTCCGAGCTGCGTCAATGCCCGCCTGCACCCGGCTTTGCGGCCGTGGAAATTCCGGGCGAGCGCGAGCGCAGCCATGCCCAGGCATCCCAGGGGGTGATCCATGTCCCCGTGGCGACCTGGGACCAAATCGAGGCGCTGGCAACCACGCCCGCTTGAGAAAAGCAATTGTATGGGCTGACAGGCATGGCATCTTGCAAGCAAGATTTCGGGAGGATGCAAAGATGAGCGAGACAGTGGCGTTCACCGCGATGAAGGATGGCACGCGAGAGGAATATGAACTTCTCGCGCAGCTCGAACAACCGTTTCTCGCCATGACCGCCGACAGGGTGTTGGACGAGTTGCGCCGCGCGGGCGCGGTGACGCTCGAGGGCTACAAGATCTCGCGCCTGACCCATGGGCTGCAATCGGCGACGCGGGCGATGCGGGACGGGGCCGATACCGACTGGATCGTGGGGGCCTTGCTGCATGATATCGGCGATGGCCTTGCGCCCCAAAACCATGACCGTATGTCGGCCGAGGTGATCCGCCCCTTCGTGCGCTGGGATGTCGCCTGGGTTGTGGAACATCACGGGATTTTCCAGATGCTCTATTATGCGCATCACTACGGCTGGGATCGCAATGCGCGTGATCGGTTCCGCGACCATCCGTGTTTTGAAAGCTGCGCGGCCTTTTGCGAGCGTTGGGATCAGTCGAGCTTCGATCCGGATTACCCGACCGAACCCCTGGAAACCTTCGTGCCCCTTGTGCGCGAAGTCTTTGGGCGCAAGGCCTATGACCCGGATGTGCTGAGGGAAGGGTACGTTTCCCCACTTACCAAAGGGTAGTGTTCATCTGCGTTCTGGCTGGTGCCTTTCCGATCGGGTGGTCCGCTTGCGTCCCCCAACGATCCCCTGCCAGGAAGCACAGATCATGCAAGCGCACCGCTGACACCTTGCGCCCATGATCTGGGCCGCGGGGAAACGGCTCTTCGTCATCGGAACCCCTTTGTCCATCTTGCCAAGAACATTCGACGTCCGCAGCCCCTTGACCGAGGGGCGGATTGCCCCAGCAGCGGCGCCTAGGCGGGCTTGATCGTGGCTTCGAAGCTTTTGTACGCGGCGATGCTGAGATCGCAGGTCAACAGCCCGCGCGCCACATCGGGCGAGATGGTGAAGCAGTCATGCCCGACATCGGCAAGCGCCACCATCTGCTCAGCCGAGCGCAGCGATGCGACAAGCACCGTGCAGGGCTTGCCGTGGCCCTCATTCATCCGCGCCATTGTCGCCAGATGCGCCAGGGCATCGATCCCCGCCTCGGACATTCGGCCGAAATAAGGGGCGATGAAATCGGCCCCCAGCGCCTTGGCGACAAACATCTGCTTGGCGTCATAGCAGGCGGTCATCAGGATGCGCCCGCCAAGGGCCTTGATCCCCGGGGTGGCGCGGATCGCCGCCTCGACCAGCGGGATTTTCACCACTGTTTCGATCCCTGCGGCGCGCCCCGCCTCGTAAAGCGCACCGGCCCAATCGACGTAGCCCTCGACCGGGCCAAAGACCTGTGCGTGCAGTTCGGCCGCGCCCAGATCGCGGGCGTGCCCTGCCATCATGTGCCAATCGATGCGCGGGTAATCGAGCCCCGCACGCGCCGCCAAAGCGGGGTTGGTGGTGATCCCGTGGAACAGCCCCGTGGGCATCAGGTCAGCCCAAGCCGCGCGGTCGGATGTGTCGAGGTAAAGTGTCATATCCGTTCGGCTTTCAGGGCCAAGGAGAGTTCGGCCGCAGTGGGCGGATTGCAGCCTTCCTTGGTGCAATTCAGACAGGCAGCAAAAATACCGCGCTTGATCAGGGCTGCAAGCTCATCCTCGTGCAGCGCAGCGATTGCATCTTGGCCGAGACGGTCTTGTTCCGCCAATCCGGCGACCAAAGTGGCCATGAGAGTGTCCCCCGCCCCGATCGTATCGATCAGCCCGGTAAACTGCGGGTTCGCCACGCGGACATGGTGATGCTGGGTCCAAGCCTCGGCCCCCTCGGGTCCCTTTGTCAGGGTCACGAGCGCTGCGTTGGTCTGGCCGCGCAAGGCCGAGATCGCCTCGGCTTGGGGCAGGCCTGGGTAAAGCCATTCCAGATCTTCATCGCTGAGCTTGACGATGGTTGCATGGCCCAAAAGCCGGGTGATCCTTGCACGATAGGTTGCCGGATCGTCGATCAGCGAGGGGCGCACATTGGGGTCGAGCGACGTGCAGATCCCCGCCTGCGCGGCCGCGACAAAGGCTGCTTCCCAGATGCCCGCATCGGCCCCGCCTGCAAGCGCGAGTGAGCCGATGTGGAAATGCCGCGCCGTAGGGGGGATTGCGGCTTGCAGCATCTGGGGCGTGACCATCCGTTCGGCGGTGCCCTCGCGCAAGAAGCGATACTGCGGGATGCCGTCCTTGAGCGTGACGATCGCGCGCGATGTCGGCGCGTCCAGCCGTGGCCCGCCAAGGGTCACGCCTTGCTCTGCCAGATGGGCGGCAAGCCGTGTTCCGAATTCATCGGTCGAGATCGGCGTGATGAAATGCGTCGTTACCCCTTGGCGGCCCAGCGCCACGGCCACGTTGTAGGGCGATCCGCCGAGATTGTGGAAAAACCCGTCAGCCGTGGCACCGCTCTCGTCCTGGATGCTGTCGATCAGGTTTTCGCCGCCGACAACAATGGGTCTTTCAGCTTGCGTTGACATCGAGGGAGCGGGCTTTGGCAAAGATGGTGAAGACAAAGGTGCTGCCCATGGCCGCGACGCCGCCGAGCACAAGGAAGGGCACGGTGATCTGGTAGCCCATGGCGACCAGCGGCACAATCATCGCGACAAAGCCTGCCGCAAGCAGCCATGTCAGGATCGGCTTGCCCCGAAACACCACATAGCCCGCCGCGATGACCAGAAGCGACAACAGGGCGGCGGCGGTGATGTTGGCGCTGGCGGCGGACTGAAGCGCATCCAACTCGGCGGGCGACAACAGGCGCGCGTTCTGACCGGGCGCCAGCTGTTCTCCGGCGGTGCGCATCGCGTCGGCGGCATTGTGTTCCAAGATCGCGATCTTGGCGCGCAGATAGATGGCGCCGGGCGTCATGCAGGCGAAAAACGCCATCACGGCTGCGATTGCGGCCAGCAATCTGCGCACGCTTTCGGGGTTCTTTGATTGGCGCACGATGTCGATGCCAACGGCGACCAGAATGATCAAGCCGGTGACGACCATCTGCCAGAAGGTGTCGAGTTGGGCCAGCGTGAGGCCGTTGTTGATCAGCTTGAGCAAGATCACACCCATGAAGGTGCCCCAAAGCGACCCGCGCCCCCCAAACAGCGATGTGCCGCCAATCACGACGGCGGCGATGGCGTCAAGCTCCCACATCTGGCCGTAATCGGATTTGGCGTAAGGCGCGCGACCCAAAAACAGCAAAGCGCCCAAGGCCGCGGTAAACGAGCAGAACATGTAGGTGATCAACATGTAGCGCGCGGTGTTGATGCCCGCTTGCCGCGCGCCCGGCTCGTTCGATCCGATCGCATAGACCCAGCGCCCATAGCGCGTATTGGCGATGATGATGGTCAGAACGATGAAGAAGCCCACGAAGATCAGCATCGACATCTGGAAGGTGCGGAAAAAGTTGATCCAGTTGGCGTCCACAAAGCCGCCGATACTGTGCCAAATCCCCGTCAACTCACCATTTGTGTATGCCTCGCGAAGGCCGGAAAACGGGTTGTAGCGTCCGAAGTAATCGAAGGTCGAGGGCAGTTCGGGGGTCGCTTGCGCGCCGGTCGTCAAATGACCCGTGCCGCGCCAGATCGAAAGGCCCGCCAGCGTCACGATGAATGCGGGCATGCCGAAATAGGCGACAAGCGATCCATTGAAAGCCCCCACCGCCAACCCCAGGGCAAGACCGGTCAGGATGGCCAGGTAGGGCGGAAAGCCCCAAAAGCTGACGACATAGCCGGTCAATGCCGCCGTCATCCCCATCACCGAGCCGACCGATAGATCGATGCCTGCCGTGATGATGACCAAGGTCATCCCAGCGGCGATGATCCCGATCGCGGCCGAGTTGTTGAGGATCGTCATCAAGTTTGAGGGATGAAAAAACGGGCGTCCCGTTGTCGCCAATTCGATGGCGATGGCAAGGATCACGATCGCAAGGAAGGCCCCCGACCAATCGGCGCGAAAGAACCTGACAAGCGCGATCACGGCGCGGTCTTGAAGCGAGGGCCGTGGCTGGGTCTGCACTGCGTGTGTCATCGTTTTTTCATCGACCAAATTTGAGGGTTGCAAAAAAGGGCGCGCACATCTGCGCGCCCCTTCAGGACCATATCTTGGTTTACTGGATGCCGACCATCTCGCTGTAGACAGCGGCGGTCGAGGGCGTCACGAGGAAGAAGCCCGTGTCGATGCGGGGCGAAACCGTCTCGCCGCGTGCAGCGGCGGCGGCGGCGCGGACACCCTGATAGCCCATCTGATAGAGCATCTGCGCGGTGTTGGCATGCACCCAACCTTCGCGCATCGCGACGATCGCATCGCTGGCGCCGTCAAAGCCCACGAGCTTCACATCGCCTGCGCCATAACCAAGGTTCTGCAGTGCTGCGATGGCGCCCATCGTGCCGCCATCCCATGCGTTGGCGACCATGGCGATGTCCTGACGGCTGTTCAGCACCGCTTCGACGCCTTCCTGGGCCTCTTCACTGTTCCACTCGGTCGGGACTTCGATAATCTCGGAGTTCGGACGCGCGGCGGTGAAGGCTTCGATGAAGCCATTGCGACGCTCTTGGCCGGTGGATTGCGCCTGGTTCCCGGTAACATAGATGATCGGCTGGCCGTCTTCGATCAGCGTAGCTGCGACCGCGCCCTGCACCTTTGCCACGGCATAGTTGTCGGTTGCCACGAACGAGGTCACATCGGCACCCGCAACGCCGGTGTCGACCGCGATCACGGGAATGCCTGCGGCCATCGCATCGGTTACGGCGGGCGCGATGCCGGCGCTATCGACGGGGGCCACGGCGATGGCCGCAGCGCCTTGCGCCACGAGGTTCTCGAACACCTCAAGCTGGCTCGACAGATCACCCTGGAACGCGGGGCCGACGGCCACCAGCGTTACGCCTTCGGCGGCGGCGGCATCCTCGGCGCCCTGGTTGATCATCATCCAGCCGGCATTGGTCGCGGATTTGGTGATGTAGCCGATCACGTCCTGGGCATTGGCGGCCGACCCGATCAGCAACGCGGCAACGGCCACGCTGGCAAGTTTCATATTCAGCTTCACGTTTTATCCTCCCAAAAATCGGCCGAACCGCAAAGGGCAGGGCCACGCGAGCTCAGAAAGACGCAGAATCAGGCAGGCTGTCAATACTTAAGTCAATTTGATTTAATTATTGACAGGCGCCCTGCGATGCTGCTCTTGTTGGGCTGAATTGGAAGCCCCTGGGAGAAGACAAGATGGCTGCCGAGCGACGGGTCATCCTCGAAACACGTGGTTTGACAAAGCATTATGGCGGCGTCCAAGCGTTGAACGATGCCAATTTCACCATGTTTGCCAATGAGCATATCGCCATCGTCGGCGACAATGGCGCGGGCAAGTCGACCTTCGTGCGCAACATCACCGGTGTTGAGCAGCCCACGGCGGGCGAGGTGCTGATCGACGGCCAGCCCGTTCGCTTCAAAGCCCCCATCGACGCGCGCGCCCATGGCATCGAGACGGTCTATCAGAACCTTGCGCTCGCCGATCATCTCAACGTGCCCGAGAACATCTTTCTCGGCCGCGAAGAGGTCTATTTCGAATTCGGTCCGCTGTCCTGGCTCAAGAAAAAGACCATGGAAAAGCGCGCGGAAGAATTGCTCGAGCAGACGGGGATCAAGATCCCCGATTCCAGGCAAACCGTTGCGGGCATGTCCGGCGGGCAACGGCAATGCGTGGCGATCAGCCGGGCGGCGGGCTGGGGTAGCAAGCTCATCATCATGGACGAGCCGACCGCCGCCTTGGGGATTCAGGAAACCACGCGGGTGGAAAACATCATCCGCAGCCTCAAGGCGAGGGGCGTGCCGGTGATCATCGTCTCCCACAACCTGCGGCAGGTCTTCAATCTGGTGGACCGGATCGTTGTGTTCCGCCAAGGGCGCATTGCGGGCGTTCTCGATGCCAAGACCGCCAGCGGCAATGATGTCGTGGCGATGATCACGGGGGTCAATCAAGGCGTGCATAAGGATGCGAGTTACATCTGATGCTGATCGGCATTGACCCCGTGCTCGGCCCGGACCTGTTGGCCACCCTGCGCGCCATGGGCCATGGCGACGAGATCGCGATCGTTGATGGCAACTATCCGGCACAGGCGCATGCCCAGCGGCTGATCCGCGCCGATGGTCTGACCATGGATCGCGTCTTGTCCGCCGTTCTGTCGGTCTTGCCACTTGACGCCGACGTCGCCCGCCCCGCCGCGCGCGCCTGCAACCCCGACCAGCCGCAATGCCCCGACCCGGTGCATCACAGCATCGAGCGGATCTTGGAGGCGGCGCTGGGCACGGGCGGGCGCATTGAGGTGACGCATGGTCCGGCCTTTTACGATCGGGTAAAGCGTTGCTATGCGGTGATTGCGACCAGTGAACCGGCGCTGTTTGCCAATGTCATCTTACGAAAGGGTGTCGTGGCGCCGGGCAGCGGTGCCGATCCTCGGTTGCAGTGAAGCTCAAAAGGTTGAACGCCAATGCCAAAGGACAGAGATGCCACGGCGCACATCGAGCGGGGGCGCATCAAGCGCCCTTACAATGAGCGCCTGTTTCTGGACCTGATCCGTACGCATGGCTCGTTGAGCAAGGCCGATCTGACGCGCGCATCTGGGCTCAGCGCGCAATCGGCCACCGTGATCGTGAACCGCCTTGTCGAGGACGGGCTGCTCAGGGCCGGGGCCTCGGTCAAGGGTAGGATCGGCCAACCCTCCACCCCCTATTCGCTCGATCCCGACGGGGTGGTCTCGATCGGCATCAAGGTCGGGCGCCGCTCACTCGAAGTGGCCAGCATGGGCTTTGATTTCAAGATCATCGCGCAGCGCATGCAGCGCTATGATTTCCCCCATCTGCCGACGATCCGCCAAAGTATGCTGCGCGATGTCACGCAGGTCTTGAATGGCCTGACCGCGGCGCAGCGCGCGCGGGTCGTCGGCATCGGCATCGCCTTGCCCGACGAGCTTGAGGCATGGGAGGCCACCGTCGGCGCCCCCGAAGGCGCGATGGCCGATTGGGTCGAGGCCGATCTGGCGCTGGAGCTGGAAGAGATGTTCGGCCTTCCGGTCACATCGCTCAACGACGCCTCGGCTGCCTGTCTGGCAGAGATCGCGATGGGCAACAGCCATGGCCACGATTGCTTTGCCTATTTCTACGTCGGCACCTTTATCGGCGGCGGCATCGCGATCGGCAACAAGCTTTACACTGGGCAAAAGAACCTTGCCGGTGCCATCGCCTCCATCCCCACATCGGTCAGCGCCGCGGGCAAGCCCCCGCAGCTTCTTGAAGGGGCCTCGCTGCACTACCTTGAGGAAAGCGCCGAAGCCGCGGGGCTCATTTCGGATGTCTTCTACAACGGGCATGCGATGGACGAGGCCGCGCGCGCAGTGTTTGCCGATTGGCTGCGCGTGGCCGCCCCCCAGATCGCCTTTGCGACCGTCACCGCGCAGGCCTTTCTCGACCCCGACGCCATCGTCGTCGACAGCAGCCTGTCGCCGGATCTGACCGCCGAACTGGTGGCGGCCGTGACCAAGGCGGCGCATGCCCATTACGATCATCGCGGCTTGTCTGGCATGGTGATCGTGCCGGGCGAGATCGGGCTTTCTGCACGCGCCATCGGCTCGGGCATAGCGCCGATCCTCGCCGAATACGCGCTGGAAGAGATCTAGATCTGCGGTCTCGCGCGGTCATCGCCGGGGGCTTGCTGGCCATGGATTGGTGCGCGGCCGTCGACATGCCACGCTTGCGGCAAGGCTCCGCGCACCTTGCGCCGGCCCCGTTCTCCGCCAGGATGGCGATGGCGGTTCCTGATGGTGCGTTCCGCATCAAGGTTACGATCACGACCGCTGCCGTATCGGTTCGGGTGGCCTGTCTGCGCGGGCTGAACAGTGAATTCTAGGCTGTCGATCCATTGTCTTGTGCGCCCAGCGCTTGGCGCTGGCGCGCGTGCATGATCCGCCCGATGAAGTTCAGCAAGACCTGGGCTGCAAGGATCGCTGTCGTGCCGGTGTGATCATAATCCGGCGCGACTTCCACCAGGTCGATGCCCACGACCTCGCCCCGTTGGGCGAGCCCCGCCAGCAGTTCCAGCACCTCGTAATACACAAAGCCCCCGTGCGATGGTGTCCCGGTGCCCGGCGCAATCGACGGGTCGAAGCCATCGATGTCGATGGTCACATAATACCGCACCCCCGCCGGGATACGGGCGAGGGTTTCATCAACCCCCAGCTTGCGAATCTGGCGCACCGACAAGATGTCCGAGCCCATGGCGCGGGCAGCCTCGTAGCCGTCCCTGGCCGTGGACGATACGTTGCGGATGCCAAATTGCGACAGCCCGGTGACATGTGCCTGTTCGGCGGCGCGCCGCATCGGGTTTCCATGGCCGTGGCGCACCCCGTGGCGCACATCGACAAAATCCAGATGGGCATCGATCTGGACGATGTGGATCGGCCCTTGTTCGTCGAAGGCGCGGATGCAGGGGATGTTGATCGAATGATCGCCACCGATCACGACCGGCAGGGCGCCAGCTTTCAGGATCGCACGCACGCCTGTTTCGATGTTGGCATGGCTGGTTTCGGTATCGGTGTGCACGATGTCGGCATCGCCGATGTCGACCATGCGTATCCCTTCGAGGTATGTCACATCATCCTCGTGGTCGTAGGCGCCGGCGTGGCCGAAGCTGAACAGCGTCGACGCATCGCGCACGGCGCGGGGACCAAAACGGGCGCCCGCGCGCCATTGCGTGCCGAAGTCGAATGGCGCCCCCAGGATGGCCACATCTGCATCGATCGCGGACCAGTCGGGTTGATAGGGCGATTTGCCAAAGGTCGAAATCCCGACAAACGGCAAATTCAGCCGGCCGGTGTCGTATCCATGTGCCATGTCAGCTCCTGACCATCGGAAGGTTTTCGCAGATCACAGGGGCGCGTCCGGCCCGGCGGGCGACAGCGCAGGCGGTGATGCAAAGGATCTCGAACAGGACCGAGGCGCCGATCCACGCAGTCATGCCCGACGGATCGAAGGGCGGGGAAACTTCGACAAGATCGGCCGCCACGATGTCCACCCCATCGAGCAGGCGCAGCATGGCTTGCGCCTCGAAGGTGGTAAAGCCGCCGATTTCGGGCGTTCCGGTTCCCGGCGCCAGTGCCGGGTCGATGCCGTCGATGTCGAAAGACAGATAGGTTGGCCCGGCCCCAAGGATGGTCCGCGCCTCGCGCATCACGCAATCCACGCCGCGGGCCCGGAATTCTTCGATCGGAACGATCCGGATGCCGTTGGCGGCGGCAAAGGCGCGATCTTCGCCGTCGTAGGTGGTTCCCCTGATCCCGATCTGGATCATCCGCGCGGGGTCCAGCAGCCCTTCTTCGATGGCGCGCCGAAAGGGCGTTCCATGCGTATAGCGCTGGCCGCCGAAGTAGCCGTCGAAAAGATCCGTATGGGCGTCGAAATGGACAAACCCCAAAGGCCCATCCTTGGCCATGGCCCGCAGAACGGGAAGGCTCATCAGGTGATCGCCGCCCATCATCAAGGGGGTCACACCCGCCGCCTTCATCCGCGCGAACTGGCCGCTGACCAGGTCGAGCGTGTGCTCGACATTGGTCAGGTTGACCGCGGCGTCGCCGAAATCCGCGATGCGGGCGGTGTGAAACGGTGCAATCCGCGTCGCCTGATTGACCATGCGGATCATGGTTGACGCGTCGCGCAGACTGCGTGGCGCATGACGCGCGCCGGGGCGGTTGGTTGTTCCGCTGTCCCAAGGAACGCCAAGAAATCCGATCTCGGCGCCACTGGGCGCGTCCAGGGTGCGCTGCGGCAGGCGCATCATCGTGGCGATCCCGGCAAAGCGCGGAACCTCAAGCGCGGATACGGGAAGGTAGGCCGGATCAATCGGGATCATGCGGGATCTCTGCTGATGGTGTCGGTACGCAAAAGGGTGCGGTGCGCCATCGCGTGGCGCGCAATCTCCTCCATGGGGGCGATCCAGACATCGCCGGCTTCCAGCACCTGATCGAGCCATTGTTCCATGGCGGCCCAGCGGGCAAGACGGCCGGTCAGGAACGGGTGCAGAACCGGCATCCAGAACCCGCCCACGGCGCGGGCAGCCTCGAATTCCTCGACAAAGGCGCGAATCCCGTCCGACGGCGCGCGGACCGGCATCAGATAACCGATTTCTTCGAAATGGGCGAAGGGCGGCCAGTCGTCCGTGCCCCAATGCGGCGGGATCTCGATCAAGGTGCCTTCGGGGGCTTGCAGCAGATAGGGCAGGTCGTCGGCCATGAGCGAGGAATCATACAAGAACCCTTCCGTGATCAGCCGTCCGATGACCCCCGGGGTCGCGTTGTAGACCGGCGCGCGATAGCCGCGTGGCTTGCGCCCGGTCATGCGAACATGGGTGTCCATCGCCCGGTAGAACAGCTCTGCTTCCCGTTCATCCGAATGCCCCATCGGATCTTCGTGGCGCCATGAATGATGCGCGATTTCGTGCCCGTCCTTCAGGATCAATTCCACCGTCGCAGGATAGGTTTCCATCACCCAGGCCGGCATGAAAAAGGTCTGGGTGATGCCCCAGCGACGATAGCTTGCCAGGATCCGCGGGATCGCGACCGTGGGCCCGTAGCGGCCCATCGACACCGGCGACAGCCGAAGGTGCCCATCCTCGGGCCGGGCATTCCGGATCAGGCTGTCGGCGTCGATGTCAAAGGTGATGGCGGCTGCCAAACGCTTGCCGTCGGGCCATGGGAGCGGGTGGAGAAGCATGATCGGTGTCCTTCAGTGCATGGCCGCCCCGCCGTCAGCGGAGAAGCATTGACCGGTGATGAAACTGGCCCGGGGCGACGCCAGAAACGCGATGACCGCGGCGATTTCATCGGGCTGGCCAATCCGGCCAAGCGGGTTTTTCCGCTCGAGCGCCTGCTGTTCTGGCGCCATCGCGTCATAACCCAGCAGCGGCGTGTCGACCGGGCCGGGCGCCACGGCATTTACAAGAATGTCGGGGGCAAGTTCGCGCGCCCAGGACCGCGTGAGCGACAAGATCGCCCCCTTGCTTGCGGCATAGGCCGATGCGCCCTCTCGCCCGAGAAAGGCAAGTTCCGAGGCCACATTGATGATGCGTGCCCCTTTTGGCATCTTTGGCAGGGCCGTTTGCGTGACCACGAAGGGGCCACGCAGGTTGACGGCGATCTGCCGATCGAAATCCGCAAGCGCCATTGTGGCCAGCGGTGCTTCGATCAGAATACCGGCATTGTTCACCAGCACGTCAATGCGCGGCACCATCGCCAGCGCGGCGGCGACCGAAGCGGGATCGGTCACGTCGGCGGCAAGCGGCGTGCCGGCCAGGTCAAGGCCAAGCACCTCGAACCCATCCGCCTTCAGTGCGGCGCATGTCGCCGCGCCGATACCACGGGCAGCCCCGGTGACGACGGCAACCTTTACCACGGCACCTCTCCGCGATCGATCCCAAGGGTCTGGCCCGTGATGTTGGCAGAGGCGGCCGAGCCGAGAAACAGATAGGCCCCGGCGATATCTTCCGGCTCCATGAGCCCGCCGGCCAGTGGCTGGGCCGCTTCGACGCCGGCAATGATCGCGCCCTCCGATGTTCCGTTGTGCGCGGCCAGCACACGGGCCGAACGTATGGCTGCTTCGGTCCGCACCCAGCCCGGCGCCACCGCGTTCACACGGATGCCGCGCGGGCCAAGCTCTTTGGCCCAGGTCTTGGTCAGGCCGATGACCGCATGCTTGGATGCCACGTAAGCCCCGAAAAGCGGTTCACCCACCCGGCCCCAGATCGATGCGGTGTTCACGATGCGCGCCCCCGGCCGCATCGCACCCAGCACCTGCCCCGTGACGATGGCCATGCCCGTCACATTGATGTCGAGAATGCGCCGGAACAGCGCCACCGCCTCGGGCGATGGATCGTTCACCGGCGTGATCCGCTCAAGACCGGCGTTGTTGACCAGAACGTCAAGCGACCCGACCCGTTCCGCCGCATCCGCAACGGCCAGCGCATCGGTCACATCCGCCCTTAGCCCCGTTGCCCCGATGCGCTTGCCGGCGTCCAGCACCGCTTCGTCCTCGGCCATGACCCAGACCCGCGCGCCCGCCTCGACAAAGGCGCGGGCCACGCCAAGCCCGATACCGCGGCTTGCGCCGGTGACCAAAACCGTTTGTCCATCCAGTCTCATGTGTCGTCCTCTGTCGCGGTCGAACGCACGAGATGCAGCAACTTGTTTCTAAGCGCAAAGAACTCCGGGCTTTCCCGCAGATCCAGCGACCGCGCGGGACCCAGTTGCGCGGTCACATCGACTTCGGCCAGAATGGCGGCCGGGCGGCGGGTAAAGACGATCACCCGATCCGCCAGAAAGGCGGCCTCTTCCACATCATGCGTCACGAAGATCACGGTCTTGCCTTCGTCGCGCTGGATCCGGCGCAGCGCCACTTGCAGGAATTCCCGGCGCTGCGCGTCAAGCGCGCCAAAGGGCTCGTCCATCAGCAAGATCTCCGATCCTGCTGCCAGCGTCCGCGCGATGGCCACGCGCTGGCGCATGCCGCCCGAAATTCGATTGGGCCAGCTGTCGCGGAAATCGGTCAGTCCGACGAGGGCAAGAAAATGCGCCGTGCGGTCTTTTTTCTCGGCCGCGGTCAGATCGGTTCGATAGCGCATGCCATAGGCAACGTTGCCTTCGACGGTGAGCCACGGAAAGGCCGAGTATGACTGAAACACCATGCCCCGCCTGCGGTCCGGCCCGCCAAGCGGTTCCCCCGATAGCACAATCCGCCCGGACGTCGGCGATTCCAGCCCGCCCACCATCCGCATCAGTGTCGTTTTCCCGCACCCGGACGGCCCGAGGAAAGCCACCAGTTCGCCCTTGGCAACGGTCAGCTGAAAGGGGGCCACGACCTCGGTTTGGCCGTAGCGTTTCGTGACATTCTCAAACGCCAGGTAGCTCATCGAACAAGATACCCGAACCACCGACGGTGCGCCGCCCGGATCACCTGGTCGGTGAGCAACCCGATGATCCCGATGGTGACGACACCGGCCATCACCTCTGGGGTTTGGAAAAACCGGCGCGCTTGCCAGATCACGAAACCAAGCCCCGAATTCGCCGCCACGATCTCTGCGATGATCAGATAGGTCCAGCACCAGCCCAGCGTGATACGCATGTTGTCGACGAGCGTGGGCAACATCGCAGGCAGCGACACATCGAGCAGCCGCCGCGATCCGGTGGCCCCCACCGTCATGGCTGTTTCGTGGTATTCATGCGGCACGCGTCGGACATCATCGGCCACAAGAAGGACCAGTTGAAAAAAGGTGCCAAGCCACAGAAGGAAGATTTTCGTTCCTTCACCGACCCCGAACCAGATGATCGAAAGCGGAACCAGCGCCGGCACCGGCAGATAACGGATGAAATCCACCACCGGTTCAAGCGCGGCACCCACCCAGCGAAACGATCCCATCATGATGCCGATCGGAACCGCCATGGCCGCCGCGATCAAGAACGCGCCCCAGACCCGCAAGGCAGACACGCCAGCGTGATACAGCAGATCACGCTCGAAAATCATCTTCCACAACGTGACCAGCACCACCGAGGGCGCCGGCAGGAAGCGCTCGGATACGAGCCCCCCCTGCGACACGGCTTCCCAGGCCAGCACCAGCGCCAGCGTGCTGGCCGTTCCGATGATCGACTTTGATCCGGGCATCGCAGCGCGTCAGCGCGTGTGGCCGTCGAACAGCGCCGTCAACACCGCGTTGTCGATTTCCTCGGCCGCGTTCAGAACCGTGTCGGCTGCCCCGAAATCGATGTTGAGTTTCATGACCTGATCGAACACGCCATGCAGCTTTCCGGTGCTGCCGTCGCTTCCGAGAAAGGCCAGCGCATCCTCATACGTCGTGTAGGCAAGCGAGGTTTCGATGATCTCGGTCACATCTGCGGCGGTCAGTCCGAAATAGGGGGCGGCCAGTTCGGCGAATTCGGCCGGGTTCGCGCGCTGGTAATCGACCGCGCGATAGACGCAGCGCAGCAGGCTTTCGAATTTGGCCGGGTTTTCGGCCAGCGCGGCGTCGCGTGCGGTGATGATGTCGACGATCAGGTCGGGTTCATCCCGCGAAGATACAAGCACGCGCGGCGAACGGTCGGGCAAGATTTGCACGGCCTGGCTCAGGAAGGGTTCGTATGTGCCCACGGCGGCGATGGACGGGTCAGAAAACACGGCGATCGTGTCGGCCGTCGCAATTTCGCGCAGTTCCAGATCATTGATCGACAGGCCGACCTTGGACAGTTCCATCTGAAGCAGCAAGCGGGCCGGGATGTTGGGCTCGATCGCCACCGTCTTTCCGGCCAGATCCGCGACGCTTTCGACCGATCCATCGACCAATACGCCATCGCCGCCCACGGAAATGTCGATGGTTCCGATGATGGTGCCTGGGGTTTCTGGCACACGCGGACGGCCTTGGTGCTCGCCCACGGTGCGCATGTCGGCATCGATGTCGCCCCGTTCCATCGCCGCCATGACGTTGGCGCGGTCATCTTCGAAGCGGAAGTCGAGCGTCACGCCTTCTTCCGCGTAGCAGCCAAGATCCTGCGCGACGAGCGCAGGCGCAAAGCCGACCCATGTGGGCGCGAGGATACGGATCACATTGTCCTGCGCGGCGGCGGGCATGGCAAGGGAAAGGGTGGTGGCAGCAAGCAGGGCGCGGCGAAGCATTTGTCAGGCTCCTTCGATGTGAATTGCGTCACGAAAAGCCTAGCAGCCTTGCAGGCTGATGAAAAATGATCGACTTTGATCAAAACATATCGAAAATCTTTAAAGTGATTGCCGCATGCGCCACCTGTCTGACATCGATCTGCGATTGATCCGCATTTTTTGCACGATTGTGGAATGCAATGGGTTTTCCGGCGCGCAGATCGCGCTGAACATGGCCCAGTCGACCTTGTCCACGCATCTTGCCGCGCTCGAGGCCAAACTGGGCACCAGGCTGTGCGAACGCGGTCGCGGCGGGTTTCGCCTGTCTCCGGCCGGGGAAGATACCTACAAGGCCGCGCAGGATTTGCTGCGCAACATCGAGCAGTTCGAGGCGACCATGGACCGTGTCCACAATCGTCGAACATTGAAGTTGCGTATCGGCGTTCTGGATTGTGTGACCACCTTTGAAGCGCTTGACCTGCCCGGGGCGGTCAGCCGTTTCACCGAGCGCCATCCCGAAGCCCTGATCGAACTTGAGACCGACACGCCCGCGGGGCTTCAGAACAGCCTGCTGCGGGGCATGCGCGATATCGTGATCGGCGGTTCACTACAGCCCATGCCCGGTCTTTCCTACCATGAGATCGCCACCGAGACGCATCTGATTTACTGTGGCCGTGACCATGCCTGGTTCACCATGCCCGACCGCGACCTGACACAGCGCGACTTTCTTGAGGCCGCATTTTCCGTGCGCAACTACATGCATTTCGACGACACCTACCGGCTTGGCAGGGTCACGGCGCGTGCGACCGTCGGCAGCATGGAGGCGCAGGAAATCCTGATCTTGTCGGGGCGCTATGTGGGGTTCTTGCCGGCCCATCGTGGCGAAGTCTGGCAAAGCCGTGGGCGTATGCGTGCCGTCAAGCCCAACGACTGGTCGCTGGTATCGCGTTTCTATGCCTCCCACGACCGCCGCCGAGACGGCGAAGCGCTGCGCCGGGCTTTCATGAACGAACTTGTCCGAACCCCATCCAGACGCGGCCAAGACATCGTTGCCCCCCCGCGGGCCGTGTTGGCCGAAGCGACAGATCGTGCAAGATGACGAAGGCACGCCGCCCCGGTCCGCAAAGCTTGCAGGGCTGGGTGTGGCGATTGCCAATCCTTTGATCAACATCATCCCACGGGGTCGCGCCGATACCGACCCCAAGCGTCCTGGCATGCCGCGGTTGTCCGAACTGCTGGCCGCAGGGGTGACGGCCGCAATCGGACAAGATTGCGCCACGCCCCTCGAGGCCATGCGCCTGCGACCGGCGCGCCGCGTGGTAAGGTGGTGACGCACAAAACCGCGGTGGCGCGCACCACGCCATCGGTCACATCCCTTGGCAGGGCCAGGTCGGACACCGGCTGATCCCTTGTTCGGTCGTGCGGTCTATGCCGCGGGCCGCTGCGTGCTGTCAGCCCGCGTCAGCCATGGCAGCGATCTGGGTGATTGCGCGTCGGGACACTGGGCAACCATGCCGCGTAATCGCCGCTTTGGCTGCGGGCATGCAGATGGCGCAGGTCCTTGATGGGATCTTCGGCCCAGTCGATCCGCAGCGTCAGGGGCGCTGCATCGTCGGACACCACCAGCAGCGCCGCCGATTGCAGGCCGCGCGTATCGCCGCCAGCCGCTTCAGCGGCGGCCAATGCCGCCAAAAGGCGTTCCGCCAGGCTGCCCGCCGCCGTCACGAATGTATCCCGCATCGCGGCAAGCACCTGCGGCCCGGCCAGCAGGTTGCCCGAAACCACAAGCCCCGGCTCGACCAGCGACCCGCGCCATACGGTGTTGTGCGCGCCGGTGAAGCAAGCCGTGCCGCCCGCATGGTCGAGCGCGGCAATCTGGCGCCAATCGCGCCCGGCATCGGCTTGCGTGATGGCCGCAACGGCCTGTTCCGCGGTATCGCCGGCCTGCATCCGGTTGAGCGCATCTTCACCCCAAAGGGTCGAAGGCGCCGCCCCTTGCGAGGCCGACATGCCCGCCCGCGAATCGCCCCGCAGCACCCACCCGCCAACGCACAGCGAACCGGTGGCCGCGGCCCCGCCCATGCAGCCCGTGTTCAAATCTTGAGCAAGAATCGAGAATGTCATCGGTATTTTCCCTCTTGCCGTGCAATCTATCATGAAAATTTTGACGAGTGCAAATTATCATGATAAATAAGGGTCAATAAATCCACCAACAAGGAGCGCCGGACATGGCCTTTTCATCACTGACCCGTCGCGGCTTCGGGGTACTGACAGCCGCCCTTCTGGCGACATCCTCCGTGGTGTCACCTGCCTTTGCACAAACGCCGCCGGGCGTGCTGGTCGTGGGCCAAATTGCAGAACCCCAATCGATGGACCCGCACGCGGTCACCGCGGTCAATGACTTCCGCATCCTGATGAACCTGTATGAGGGGCTTGTGCGTTATGCATCGGGCACGCTTGAGGTCGAGCCGGCGCTGGCCCAATCTTGGGAGATTTCCGAAGACGGCAAGGTCTACACCTTTACCCTGCGCGAAGGGGTAAGTTTCCACGATGGCAGCGCGTTTGACGCAGAGGCGGTGGTGTTCAACTTCGAGCGCATGCTGAACGAAGACCACCCCTATCACAACACCGGGCCCTTCCCGCTGTCGTTCTTCTTCAGTGCGGTTCAGAGCGTCGAGGCGCTGGATGCCCGCACCGTGCGCTTCACCCTGAACGAGCCCTACGCACCGTTCCTGTCGAACCTGGCGTATCCGACCGGCTTGATCGTGTCGCCCGCGGCGGTGATGCAGCATGGGGCCGAGTATGGGCGCAATCCCTCGGGAACGGGCCCCTTCCGTTTTGCCGAATGGCGGTCGAACGAGCGCGTGGTGGTGACCCGAAACGACAGCTACTGGGCCGATCGCGCCGAATTGGACGCGGTCGTGTTCCGACCGATCACGGACGCCAACACCCGCGTGGCCGAAATGCTGTCCGGCGGGATCGACGTGATGGTCGAGGTGCCGCCGGTGGCCTTGTCGCAATTCGCCGGCGCCGAATACACCGTGCACGAACAGGCCGGCCCGCATGTGTGGTTCTTGATCCTGAACGCGCTCGAAGGGCCCTTTGCCGATGTGCGCGTCCGGCAAGCCGCGAATTATGCGATCAACCGCGAAGCGATCGTGAACGATGTGCTGGAAGGCACCGCAACCGTGGCCGCCGGCCCCACGCCGCCGGCCTTTGCCTGGGCCTACAACACCGATTTGCAGCCCTATCCCTACGATCCCGACCGCGCACGCGCATTGATTGCCGAAGCCGGCGCCGAAGGGGCGGAATTGACCTTCTATGTCACCGAAGGCGGTTCGGGGATGCTCGATCCCGTCGCGATGGGCACCGCGATCCAGGCCGATCTGGCGGCTGTGGGGTTCGATGTGAAGATCGAAACCTATGAATGGAACACCTTCCTTGGTCGCGTAAACCCCGGCCTTCAGGGCAAGGCGGACATGGCGCAGATGGCATGGATGACCAACGATCCTGACACGCTGCCCTTCTTGGCGCTGCGCACGGCGGCTTGGCCCGAACAAGGCGGGTTCAATTCCGGTTATTATTCCAACCCCGAGGTGGATACCCTGCTGGAAGCGGCGCGCGTGGCAACCGATCAGGACGAGCGCGCACGCCTATATCGCGAGATGCAGGTGATCGTGCAGGAAGATGCGCCCTGGGTGTTCGTCGCAAACTGGATGCAGAACGCCGTCACATCGGACAAGGTCGAGGGCTTCACGCTGGAGCCGTCCTTCTTCCTTCTGCTGGGCGATGTGACTAAGAACTGAGACAATAGGCCGGGGGGCCGTTGCGCCCCCCGGTACCCGTGCGTGTACCGGGTAGCAGATGCGGCACGCGGTTGACCCGAAACAGATGAGCGCGGGGCCATGGGCGGTTACATCCTGACTAGGATCCTGATGGCCGTGCCGGTTTTGTTCGGCATCACCGTGATCGTGTTTCTGATCATGGCCATGATCCCCGGCGACCCGGCGACCGCGATCCTTGGGTCATATGCCACGCCCGAAAATGTGGACCGCCTGAACCGGTATCTGGGCTTGGATCAACCGCTGTGGCGGCAGTATCTCACCTGGCTGGGAAACTTGTTGCAGGGCGATTTCGGCCGCTCTTTTGCGCTCAATCGCCCCGTGCTGGACGAAATCCTCGACCGGTTTTCGGCCACCTTGATCTTGGCCGGGGTGGCTTTCGTCTTGTGCGCGCTGCTGGGGGTGGCGGCGGGCGTGGTATCGGCGGCCCGGCAGTACGGGCCGGCGGACAAGGCGATTACATCGGTGGTGATCCTTGGCATTTCGATCCCGTCCTTTTTTCTGGGCATGATGATGATCTTGCTCTTTGCGGTGCGGCTCAACTGGCTGCCGGCCTCGGGCATGTATTCCATCTGGGGTGGGGGCGACTTGCCCGATCTGATCCGGCATCTGGTCATGCCCGCCATTGCCTTGGCGGTGGTGGCAACGGGTGTGATCGCGCGCCTGTCGCGTGGCGCCATGCTGGAAGTGTTGCGGCAGGATTTCATCCGCACCGCGCGGGCCAAGGGCGTGGGGGAAGGCCGCGTGATCTGGGGCCACGCCCTGCGCGCCGCCATGGTCAGTATTCTTCCGGTGCTGGGCATTCAGGCCGGTTTCGTGCTGTCGGGGGCCGTCTATGTCGAGATGGTGTTTCAGTGGCCCGGCATCGGTCGGATGCTGGTGGACGCGATCTTGAAGCGTGACATCTTGCTGGTGCAAGGCGGCGTGGTCTTCGTGGCCGCCTGTTATGTGGGCTTCAACATTCTGGTCGACGTCGCGCAGAGCCTGCTGGACCCAAGGATCCGGACATGAGCTTGTTCTTGCGGCTGGTGTTTCGCAACCGTTTGGCGGGGTTCGGGGCGATCGTGTTGGGGCTTATCGTGGTGTTGGCCTTGCTCGCGCCGCTTTTGCCGCTGCATCCGCCGAATGAAACCGATACCGCCAACCGCTTCTTGCGCCCGCTGTCCGATGGGCATGTGCTGGGCACCGATCATCTGGGGCGGGACCTGCTGTCGCGTCTTGTCTGGGGCACCCGGCTGTCCTTGGCGGTGGGCTTTGCCGCGGCCTTGGTTGCGGGGTTGCTGGGTGCAGCCATCGGGGTGATCGCGGGCTATATCGGCGGTCGGACAGACAACGTCACCATGCGCGGCATCGACATGCTGATGGCCTTTCCCTACATCTTGCTGGCGTTGGCTATCGTGGCGGTGCTGGGGCCGGGTCTGTTGAACGCGTTGATCGCGGTGGCCGTGGTCAACATACCGTTCTTTGCGCGCAACATCCGCGGTGTCACCGTCGGTATCGCACACCGGGAATTCATTGATGCCGCGCGTCTTGCGGGGATGGGCCCTGCGCGCATCCTTCTGGGCGAAGTTGTGCCGAACATCGTGCCGGTTGTCGTGATCGCCATGTCCACGACCATCGGATGGATGATCTTGGAAACGGCGGGCCTGTCGTTTCTGGGGCTGGGCAGCCAGCCGCCGCAGGCCGATCTTGGTTCGATGCTGGGCGAGGCGCGGGCGGCGATGATCACCGCGCCACATACCTCGATCGTGCCCGGCGTCATGATCTTGTTGATCGTGATGTCGGTCAACTTTCTGGGTGATGGTATCCGCGACGCGCTTGATCCGCGGTTGCGGTCGGGTGCGCTCAGCCGTCCGATGGCCGCCACGCGGGTGGACCGTGCGCCGGTGCCAAAGCCGCAAGGGGATGGTCTGCTGTCTATCGAAGGGTTGCAAACGCAGTTCCAGGTCGGTGCGCGCATCTACCGTGCCGTGAACGACGTCACCCTGCATCTGGAACCCGGCGAATGCCTGGGGTTGATCGGGGAAAGCGGTTCGGGAAAATCGGTCACCGCGCTGTCGGTGATGGGGCTCGTGGCGTCACCGCCGGGTGTGATCACCGCGGGTGCGGCCTGGCTGAACGGGCAAGATCTGATCGGGGCACCCTACGAGGTGCTGCGGGGCTTTCGCGGACGCAAGGTTGCCTATGTGTTCCAGGATCCGCTGTCCACCTTGCACCCGCTTTACCGCATCGGCGATCAACTGATCGAGGCGATCCGCGTGCACGAACCCGTCAGTCATGCGCAGGCGCAGGCCCGCGCGATCAAGCTACTGGATGATGTGCGCATACCAAACCCGGCGGCGCGCGCCCGTGCGTTTCCGCATGAATTGTCGGGCGGAATGCGCCAGCGTGTGGGCATCGCCATGGCCTTGGCCAACGATCCCGACATCATCATCGCCGATGAACCCACCACCGCGCTTGATGTCACCGTGCAGGCCCAGATCCTTGCGCTTCTGGCTGATCTGCGCCGCTCGCGCGGGCTGGCGATCTTGTTCATCACCCATGACTTCGGCGTGGTCGCCCAGCTGTGCGACCGTGTGGCGGTCATGTATGGCGGCCAGGTCGTCGAAACGGGCCCCACCCCCGAGGTGCTGGCCAGCCCGGCACATCCCTACACCCGCCGCCTGATCGAATGCGTGCCGGAATTGGGCAAGGGGCGCCGTGCCCTGGCGGCCATCCCCGGTTTGCCACCTGCTGTCGATGACCTGCCGGCGGGCTGTGCCTTTGCGCCCCGCTGTGACAAGGCACAGGATCTGTGCCGTGCTGGCACGATCGCCTTGACGGGGCGCGCGCACCAGGTCCGTTGTCTCTTTCCCGAGCCCACGCCATGACGCCCGCGCTGGAAATCACGGCGTTGACCCGCAGCTTCGATGTCGGCACGCGGTGGTTGCGGGCACCCAAGGCGCGGGTGCATGCCGTCAACGCGATATCCTTTGCGGTATATCCCGGCGAAACGCTGGGGATTGTGGGCGAATCCGGTTGCGGCAAGTCCACCCTTGCCCGGATGCTGGCGGGGCTTTTGCCCCCGTCATCGGGCAAGATCGAGATCGAGGGCCGGGCGCTCGACCGGGCCGATCCGGCGGCCTTTGGACGGCTGGTTCAGTATGTGTTCCAAGATCCGGTCGCCAGTTTGAACCCGCGCAAGACCATTCGGCAGATCATGGAAGCCCCGCTGCGCCATCTGCATGGGCTGCGGGGGGCGGCACTGGACGCCCGGATCGGCGAACTCTTCGATGCGGTGAACCTGCGCCCCGAATTCCTTGGCCGCTATCCACACGAATTCTCGGGGGGTCAGGCGCAGCGTATTGCCATCGCGCGGGCCTTGGCCGCCGCGCCCCGCATCCTGATCTTGGATGAACCCGTTTCGGCGCTTGATGTATCGGTGCAGGCGCAGGTCTTGAACCTGCTGGCGGATCTGAAGGCGCAGCTGAACCTGACCTATCTGTTCATCAGCCACGATCTGGCCGTCGTCGAGGCGGTCAGCGATCGTATCGCCGTCATGTATTTCGGCTCTCTGGTCGAGACAGGCCCCGCCGAAAAGGTCTTTGCCTCGCCGCGTCATCCCTATACGAAGCTGCTGGCCGACTCCGCACCCATCGTCGGCCGCCCGCTGGGAGGCATGCAATCGGGCGAACTGCCCGATCCGTTGAAGCCCCTTGCGGGCTGTGCCTTTGCCGGGCGCTGTGCGCGCGCCACAGACCTGTGCCGCCGGATCGCGCCGAAACTTGCAACCATCGAGGAAGATCAGCTTGCCGCCTGCCACCACCCGCTCGACCGCTGACCGCATGTCCCGGCCGCAACAGGTGGCCGAGGCCATCAAATCCTGGGTCATGGAAAATGGCTGGGGTCCGGGCGTGCGCTTGCCGTCCGAGGCCGATCTGATCGACCGCTTCGCCATGGCCAAGGGCACCATCCGCGAGGCCATCCGGATCCTCGAAGCGCAAGGGCTTGTAAAATCGCGCACAGGGCCGGGCGGCGGCGTCTTCGTTCACCAGGTGTCCGAAGAACGGGCCACCGCCCTTTTGGGGAATTACTTCTACTTCGAGCACCTGACCATCGACGATATCTACCAGATCCGTCAGGCGTTGGAGCCCGAACTGGCCGCAAGCCTTGCCGGACGGTTGAGCGATGCGCAGCTGGCCGCGCTGGAAGACGTGATGACCTGCTATTCCGAACCCGCCCGCACGGCCGAGGAAGAGCGCGCGCAGCATGTCGCATCCCTGCGGTTTCACGCCTTGTTGGCCGAGATGTCGGAAAACCCGCTTTTGCGGTTCTTGATCCGTTTCACGGCCAACATGCTCACCGATATCACGGTGTCGCGTCGGCTTTATGCCCAGCCCAACCGCGAACTCTGGTCGACCGGGCTGGATTACCAGTCGCGCCTCGTGGCGGCCTTGCGTGTCGGGGATGGCGTGGCGGCCCGCCAGATCCTGTCCGAACACATGAACAATGCGCATCGTCTGATGCTCATGCAAGAAACCGTTCTGACCCAGCGCTTCTTGCCGGAAAGCGAAATCATTTGACCTGCACGCCGTGATCTGGCGTCGCGAGGCCCGGCCGGTTCGGCCATGGGGCGACCGGTGTTTTCCCGCTTGCCCCGCCGCGCGCGCCCGCCTAAGCGGGTGGGCATGCGAATTTTGTTTCTTGGCGATGTGATGGGGCGGGCAGGGCGCGCGGCGATCACCGCGCAGCTGCCCCGTCTGCGTGCGGATTGGCGTCTCGATTTCGTCGTCGTCAACGCCGAAAACGCGACCGCAGGCGCCGGTCTGTCGGCCGGCCATGCGCAAGACATCCTGCAGGCCGGGGCCGATTGCCTGACCTTGGGCGATCACGCGTTCGACCAGCGGGACATGATGCAATTCATCGCGCAGGAACCGCGCATCTTGCGGCCGCTGAATTTTGCCAAGGATGCCCCCGGCGCGGGTGCGCGCGTCTTTCAAGCCCGGGGCGGGCGCCAGGTGCTGGTGGCGCAAGCCTTGGGGCAGGTGTTCATGAAGCGCCCCTTTGACGATCCTTTTTCGGCGCTGGACGCGGTGTTGAAGAAATTTCCCCGCGGCGGCACGGTTCAGGCCGCCCTGATCGACATTCACGCCGAAGCAACATCCGAAAAAATGGCCGTCGGCCATTTCTGTGATGGGCGCGCCAGCGTGGTGGTCGGCACCCACACCCATGTGCCCACCGCCGATGCGATGATCTTGCCGGGGGGCACCGCCTATCAATCCGATGCCGGCATGTGCGGCGACTACAATTCGGTCATCGGCATGGACAAGGCCGAACCGATGCGCCGCTTCATCACCGGCATGACGCGGGATCGCTTCACCCCGGCCGCAGGGCCCGCGACGCTGTCGGGGCTGCTGGTGGAAACCGAGGATCGCACGGGCGCGGCCGTGTCCGTTCAGCCCGTTCGCCTGGGGGGGCTGTTGCGCCAGACGGGCCCCGATGATGCGCCGTGACTGGGCCGGCTACGCGCTGATCTTGATACTGTGTGGGGCGGCCTGGGGCATCACCCAGCCCTTCGCCAAGATCGCCGTGACCGAAGGCTATCGCCATTTCGGCATCATCTTCTGGCAATTTGCGCTTGGCGCGATGCTGTTGGGGGGCATCAACCTGGCACGGCGCCGGCCGCTGCCCACGACCCGGCGACACCTGGCGTTTTACACGATCATTGCCCTGATCGGCACGCTTTTGCCCAATTCCGCCAGCTACACGGCCGCGATCCATCTGCCCTCGGGTATCATGTCGATCGTGCTGTCGTTGATCCCGATGCTGGCCTTTCCCATTGCGCTGGCCTTGGGCCTTGATCGGTTTTCGCCGTGGCGCTTGTTGGGTTTGGTTCTGGGGCTGGGGGCGATCATTCTGATCGCGGCCCCTGAAAGCAGCCTGCCGGACCGCGCCATGGTCTGGTGGTTGCCATTGGCGCTGGTCGCGCCCGTCTTCTACGCGTTCGAGGCCAATTTCGTCGCCCGTTTCGGCACCGAAGGGCTGGACGCGGTGCAGGTCTTGCTGGGGGCGTCGCTTGTCGGGCTGGGTCTGACAGCGCCCCTTGCGGTCGTCTCGGGCCAATTCATCGTGCCGCTGGCGCCTTGGGGGCTTGCGGAATGGGCGATTGTCGGATCGTCGCTGGCCCATGCCGGGGCCTACACCGCCTATGTCTGGCTGGTCACCCGCGCCGGGTCGGTCTTTGCGGCGCAGGTGTCTTATCTGGTGACGGGCTTCGGCATCGTCTGGGCCAAGCTGATCTTGGGGGAAACCTATTCGCCATGGGTCTGGGCGGCGCTGGTCTTGATGCTGGCGGGGTTGGCACTGGTCCAGCCGCGCAAACCACCCACGCCCATCCCCGCGATTTAGGCGGTCGGCCGCCGGTCGGCTTGTGCCGTGCGGCCGCAACGCTAGACTTGCGCCATGCCGTGCGCTTTCGGCGAAAGGGTTTCGTATGGTCGAGCTTCCCCTGTCTGACACCGGTCATGCCGTGCTGACCATCGCGTTCTTGCTGGGGATGTTCGCCCTGTTCCTGCGCGAACGCTGGCCACCCGAGGTGGTGGCCATCGGCACGGTGGCGCTGCTGCTGATCCTTGGGTTGTTGCCGGCCGACCGGGCCACGGCGGTGCTGGCCAACCCCGCGCCCTGGACCATCGCCGCGATGTTCATCGTGATGGGGGCCCTGGTGCGCACGGGCTCGCTGGAGCGCTTGACCAAGTTCGCCGAGGCCAAGGCCGCATCGCACCCGGCGCTGGCGGTGGCAAGCCTGCTGGGCTTTGTGGCGCTGGCCTCGGCCGTGATGAACAACACCCCGATCGTGGTGATCATGCTGCCGATCTTTGTCCAGATCGCGCGCATTTTGGGCACATCCCCCTCCAAGTTGTTGATCCCGCTCAGCTATGCCGCGATCATGGGGGGCACGCTGACGCTGATCGGCACCTCGACCAACCTGTTGGTCGACGGGGTGGCGCGCGCCGAAGGCTTGCGCCCTTTCGGGATTTTCGAGATCACGCCGATCGGTTTGGTGGTGGTCGGATGGGGCCTGTTGTATCTGCTGGTCTTTGGTCGCCACCTGCTGCCCGAGCGCAGTTCGATGGCGGCACTGCTGGGCCATGGACGCGCCAAGCCCAAGTTCTTTACCGAAGTGGCGGTGCCCGAGGGCTCGGCCCTGATCGGTCAGATCGCGCCTGAGGTCGATCTGTTTGCCCGCGACGGGGTGCGTCTGATCGATGTGCTGCGCGGCGATGCCTCGCTTCGGCGTGACCTGTCGGGCGTGGCGCTTCAGGCCGGCGACCGGGTGGTGTTGCGCACCGACATGGCCGAGGTGCTGGGGCTTCAGGCCTCGAAGGACCTCAAGACCGTCGACAAGCTCAGCTCGGTCTCGACCGTGACCGTCGAGGTGCTGATCACGCCGGGCGCACGCATGGTGGGCCGCAGCTTGGGCAGCCTGCGGCTGCGCCGCCGTTACGGGGTCTATCCGTTGGCCGTGCACCGCCGGAACCAGAACATCGGCACCCAGCTGGACGATGTTGTGGTGCGGGTGGGCGACACCTTGCTGATCGAAGGCGATCCGACCGACATCGCACGCCTGGCGGCCGACATGGATCTTGGCGATGTCAGCCAGCCCTCGGAACGGGCCTATCGCCGCGACAAGGCGCCCGTCGCCATCGCCGCCATGGCGGGCATCGTCATTCTGGCGGCCTTTGATGTCGCGCCGATCCTTGTGCTGGCGGTGATCGCGGTGGCGGTGGTGTTGATTTCGGGCTGCATTGACGCGGAAGAGGCGTTTTCCTTTGTCGATGGCCGGCTTCTGGCGCTGATTTTCGCGATGCTGGCCGTGGGTGCCGCACTCGACCACACCGGTGGCATCGAATGGATCGTGGGGCGCATTGCCCCGGCGTTGGCCGATCTGCCACCTTGGGTGCTGGTCTGGGCGGTCTATTACATCACCACGATCCTGACCGAACTGGTGTCGAACAACGCCATTGCGGTCATCATGGCCCCCATCGCGATTGCCTTGGGCCAGACGATGGGGGTCGATCCCCGCCCCTTGGTCGTGGCCGTGATGATTGCCGCCTCGGCCTGTTTCGCAACCCCCATCGGCTATCAGACCAACATGCTGGTTTACGCGCCGGGCGGCTACCGCTTCAGCGATTTTCTGCGGATCGGTATTCCCCTGAACCTGAGCCTTGGGGTGGTGGTCTGCCTGACCATCCCCTTGATCTGGCCGCTCTAGGGGCCGGGCGGGTTTTCCCGCCCCCTTACCCCCGCCCGATGTCGCGCAGCAGGGCAAACTGGCATGACGCGGCGCCTTGGGCGCAGCATTGCGTTTCAACGGCCCGCCAGCCCGGACCGCAAAGCGCCTGAAACAGCGTTTCAAAA
>JBEAQJ010000155.1:0-41113 GCA_041163945.1 Pseudomonadota bacterium | reverse complement strand
CCCCGGTGGCCGCCCGGCACGAGGATCGAGGCCCGACCGTGATCGGGCACGGGCCCGCCATCGGCCAGCCGCACGCCTTGGCGCGCCCAGAACGCCGCGTCGCGTTGCGTTCCGGCGCCGGTCAGGCTGTAATCAAAGCCTTGCGGCAAAGCCACCTCTACCCCCCAGGGTTGGCCTTTGGTCCAGCCATGGTGGCGCAGGTAATTGGCGGTCGAGGCCAGCGCATCCACCGGGTTGTCCGACCAGATATCGCGCCGCCCATCGCCGTCGAAATCCACCGCCAGCGCCAGATAGGATGTGGGCATGAATTGCGTGTGCCCCATGGCGCCTGCCCATGATCCGACCATCTGGCGTGGGCCGATCGCGCCGGTTTGCAGAATGCGCAGTGCCGCGATCAGCTCGGTTTCGAAAAATTCGCGGCGCCGTCCTTCGAAGGCCAGCGTGGCCATGGCGCCGATGATGTCGGTCGACCCGCGCATGCTGCCATAGGCGGTTTCAAGTCCCCAGATGGCCACCACGACATTCGCGTCGACACCGTAGCGGCGCTCGATCTGGGCCAGCACATCGGCATGGCGGGCCAAGGCGGCGCGTCCATTTGCGATGCGCGCATCCGAGACCGCCCCATCCAGGTAGTCCCACAACATGCGGGCAAATTCGGCCTGATTGGTGTCGCGTTGCAGAATACGGGTGTTCGGCTGCACCCCGGCAAAGGCGCTGTCAAAGGCTGCGGGGCGGATGCCATCGGCCAAGGCCCGGCTGCGAAAGCCGATCAGCCATTCGCCAAAGGCGCCCAGCGTCGCCGCGCGGTCCGCCGCCAGCTGGCCGGGATCGACCCGCGGCACCGGCCGGATCGATTGCGCAAGGCCGGCACCGGCCTCGGCGCCGGTTGGCATGGCCATCGGGGCCGCCGCGCGCGGGGCCGCGCGCAATTCGGGGCGCAATTCTGGGCGCGGTGATTCCGCGGGTGGCATGGCCCATGCCGGGGCCGCCGCGCACAGCAGCAAGGCAAACAAGGCAAGACCATAGGGATGCATGACGTGGGTCCAAAGCAAGATCACGGTGGGTCTACACGCACTATAGCCCAAACGCAGCACCGGTGCAGGGCATCGTCGTTCACGACCCGACCCGCGGGCCCAGGGGCCGTGGGATCAAAACCCGGCGTTTAGCGTCTGCCTTGGCGCGCGGCCGATGATTTGCGCAAGGCACCGCGCTTTTTCGCCACTTGGCCGGCCTTGCGCCGCACCGGCCCGCGCGTTTTGCCGCCGGATTTGCCCTGCGGCATGTGGCGCCCCTCGATCTCGACCAAGTCCAGCAAAAGCCCGCCCGTGACCGGAACCGCCTCGGCCAGCTTGACGATCACGCGGTCGCCAATGCCGATGGTCAGGCCCGTATCGGCCCCCATCAGGGTCTGGCTGTCGGCGTCATGGTGGAAATATTCGTGACCGATGGCGCGCATCGGCAAAAGCCCGTCGGCCCCGGTTTCATCCAGCTTCACAAAGGCGCCGAACCGCGCGATGCCCGACACCCGGCCGGAAAAGCTGGAACCGATACGGTCCGACAGATAGGCGGCCAGATAGCGGTCGGCCGTGTCGCGTTCGGCGGCCATCGACCGGCGTTCCGTGTCCGAGATATGTTTGGCGGTCTCTTCCAGCGTTTCGACATCCTCAAGACGCAAGCCATCCCCGCCCCAGCCATGCGCCGTGATCAGCGCTCGATGCACGATCAGGTCGGAATAGCGCCGGATGGGCGATGTGAAATGCGCATAGGATTTCAACGCCAGACCGAAATGGCCGAAGTTCTGCGGGAAATAATAGGCCTGCTGCATCGCACGCAGGGTGGTGATGTTGATCAGCTCATCGAAATCGGTGCCTTTGGCCTGCGCCAGCAGGCGGTTCAGGTGGCTGGTCTGCAACACTTGCCCCTTGGCCAGGGTGAAGCCGCTGGCCTCGGCGGTTTCGCGCAGGGCTTGCAGCTTTTCGGGGCTGGGTTCTTCGTGGATGCGAAACAACAGCGGCTGGCGGCGCGCGATCAATTCTTCGGCAGCGGCCACATTGGCCAGCACCATGAATTCCTCGATCATCCGGTGCGCATCGAGCCGGTCCTTGAACCCCACCGACAGCACCGCGCCTTCATCGCTCAATTCGATGCGCCGCTCGAGCAGGTCAAGATCCAGTGGCTGGCGTCGGGCGCGGGCCGATGCCAGCGCCGTGTAGGCGGCATAAAGCGGCGCGATGATGTCATCGACCAGCGGGGCGGTCTTGGCGTTGGCCTGGCCATCGCGGGCGGCCTGGACCTCTTCGTAGTGCAGCGAGGCGATCGAACGCATCAGCCCGCGCACGAAGCGATGGGCGATCTTGTTGCCTTGGGCGTCGATCACCATGCGGACCGCCACGCAGGCGCGTGGCACATGTTCGTGCAGTGAACACAAATCACCCGACAGCGTATCGGGCAGCATCGGCACCACACGATCCGGGAAATAGGTGGAATTTCCGCGCTTTTTCGCTTCGCGGTCCAGCGCGCTGCCGGGGCGGACGTAATGGGCGACATCGGCGATCGCCACCCAGATCACGTGCCCGCCGGGGTTTTTCGGGTCGTCATCCGCATGGGCCAGAACGGCATCGTCGCGATCACGCGCATCGATGGGGTCGATGGTGACCAGCGCCAGATCGCGCAGATCGGTGCGCCCTTCGGGTCCGGCCGGGACGGCGGCATCGGCTTCGGCCACGACGGCATCGGGAAAGGCGTCGGGAATGCCGTGTTCGGCAATGGCGATCAGGCTGACGGCGCGTGGTGCGCCGGGATCGCCCAGTCGCGTGACGATGCGCGCGCGCGGCAGGCCCATCCGCGCCTTGGGGCCGATCTGTTCGGCCTCGACCAGTTCGCCGTCGCGGGCCCCATGGGTTTCGCCCGGCCGCACCACCCAATCGCGGTCCGTGCCCTTGGAAATCGGCACGATCCGCCCGCCTTCGGCACCGGCGCGATACACGCCCAGCACACGGGCCGGGTTGGTGCCGATCTTGCGGATCAGCCGCGCGACATAATGGTGATCTTCGCCGTGCACCTCTTGCAGGCGCGCCAAGATGCGGTCGCCCGCACCCAGCGCCGGGTCGGTGGCGCGCGGCATGACCAAGATGCGCGGTTCGGCCCCGTCGCCCGACCATTCCAGCGGTTGGGCGAATTGATCGCCCAGATCATCGGGGGCCAAGACCTTGAGCACCGCAACCGGCGGCAGGCTGGCCGCATCATGATAGGTTTTCTTGCGCTTTTGCAGATGCCCTTCGGTTTCCAGCTCTTTCAACATCCGCTTCAGATCGATACGGGCCGCCCCCTTTAGCCCGAAGGCCTTGGCGATATCGCGCTTGGCGGTGGCATGCGGATTGTCGGAAATCCACGCAAGGATCTGGTCTTTGGTCGGAAGCTGGCCCATGGGCGTGGCCTATCATGGCGGGCGCGGGGCGTCATGCGCGAAATCAGCGCCCGATTGCATGTTGGCCCCGCATCCCATATTTGACCCATGACACGGATGGACCCCGGAGCCGCGCGCTTATGAACTGGATCACCAATTACGTCCGCCCCCGGATCAACTCGATCTTCTCGCGCCGCGAGATGCCCGAGAACTTGTGGTCCAAATGCGATGAATGCGGCACGATGCTGTTTCACCGCGAATTGTCCGAAGCGCTGAACGTCTGCACCAATTGCGGCCATCACATGGCGATCACGCCGCGCGCGCGGTTCGCGGCGCTGTTTGACAACGGGGTCTTTACCGAGGTCGCGGTGCCCAAACCCATCGACGACCCGCTGAAGTTCCGCGACCAAAAGAAATACCCCGACCGGTTGAAGGCAGCACAGAAATCCACCGGCGAGACCGAGGCGATGCTGGTCGCCGAAGGCGAGATCGGGCGCACGCCCATCGTGGCGGCGGCGCAGGATTTCAGCTTCATGGGCGGGTCGATGGGCATGTATGTCGGCAATGCCATCGTCGCCGCCTGCGAGCGGGCGGTAAAGCTCAAGCGGCCCTTGGTGCTGTTTTCGGCCGCAGGTGGTGCGCGCATGCAGGAAGGCATCTTGTCGCTGATGCAGATGCCGCGATCCACCGTCGCCATCCAGATGCTCAAAGAGGCCGGCCTGCCCTACATCGTGGTCTTGACCCATCCCACGACCGGCGGCGTTACCGCGTCCTATGCAATGCTGGGCGATGTGCAGATCGCCGAGCCGAACGCGCTGATCTGTTTTGCCGGCCCGCGCGTGATCGAACAGACGATCCGCGAAAAGCTGCCCGAAGGTTTCCAGCGGGCGGAATACCTGCTGGATCACGGGATGCTCGACCGGGTGACGCCGCGTGCCAAGATGCGCGGTGAATTGATCACGATCATCCGGATGCTGACCGGCCTGCCGCCGGCCGTGGTGGCCGATCTGCCGGTGCCGTCCGCACCCCAGCCCGAGGCGAAAGACGCGTCGTGAGCCCGCGCCGATCCGACATCTTGCTTGAGCGCATGATGTCCTTTCACCCCAAGATCATCGATCTGACGTTGGATCGGATGTGGCGCATTCTGGCCGCGCTGGATCACCCCGAACGGCGTTTGCCGCCGGTGATCCATATCGCGGGCACCAATGGCAAGGGCTCGACGCTGGCCATGATCCGCGCGGGTCTGGAAGGGGCGGGGCACGTCACCCATGCCTATACCAGCCCGCATCTGGCGCGGTTTCACGAACGTATCCGCCTGGCGGGCGCACTGATCGACGAAGATCTGCTGTCGGACATGCTGGACCGCTGTCTTGCGGCCAACGGCCAGGATGCCATCACCTATTTCGAGATCACGACCGCCGCCGCGCTTCTGGCCTTTGCCGAAACGCCCGCCGATTTTACCTTGCTGGAGGTGGGCTTGGGCGGGCGGCTGGATGCCACGAATGTGGTCGATGCCCCGGCGTTGTGCGTGATTACCCCGGTCGACATGGATCACCAGCAATATCTTGGGGATACCTTGGGCCGGATTGCCGGTGAAAAAGCCGGTATCATCAAGCGGGGCGTGCCGGTCATCGTCGGTCGCCAGCAAGACGAAGGCCTTGCCGTCATCGAAGCCCAGGCCGCCCGGATGTCTGCCCCGGTATACGCCTACGGTCAGCATTGGCATGTCTGGCAAGAGGCCGGACGCTTGGTGTTTCAGGATGAAAACGGCCTGCTCGATCTGCCCAAACCCGCGCTTCTGGGCGCCCACCAGATTGAAAACGCCGGCATGGCATTGGCTGCGCTGCGGGTGATGGGCAAGGATGAAACCGCCTGTGAGGCAGCGATGACGCGGGCCGTCTGGCCCGCGCGCATGCAGCGGCTGCGCCATGGTCCGCTGTTCGATATCGCCCCGCGGGCCGAATTGTGGCTGGACGGCGGGCACAATCCGCACGCCGCCCGTGCGATTGCCGCCCTGTTGGCCGATATGCCTGCGCGCCCCACGCATCTGGTTTGCGGCATGCTCAACACCAAGGATGTCACGGGATACATGGCCCCTTTGGCCGCTGTGGCCCAAAGCCTGCACGCCGTGTCGATCCCCGGACAGGCCGCAACCCTGACGGCATCGGACACCGCCCAGGCCGCCCGCGCGGCGGGGCTGCCCGCGCATCAGGCCGACAGCGTCGCCGCCGCCCTGCACAGCATCATCGCCCAAGACCCCGATGCGCGCATCCTGATCTGTGGCTCGCTATACCTGGCCGGTGAGATCCTGAAAGAAAACGGCTAGCGCCGAACCCGCGCGCCCCGGCGGTCGCGCGGGGGCCGGCCGGCTTACGCCACCCCCAACAAGGCGGCACCGCCCAACAGCGCGATGCCCACGCCTGTGCCTTGCAGCGCCCGTGCGCCAAAGCCGCCGCGCAGCGCCCAGGCCAGACTGATCCCGGCCAGATGCAACAACCCCGTGCCCAGCAAGAAGCCCGCGACATAGCCATGAAGGCTGATACCGCCCGGCGCTTCGGCACCATGGGCCAGGCCATGGAACACCGCAAAACCGCCAACGATGCTGGCCGCAACCCAGACCGGTGCGCGCAGCGCAAGCGCCACGATCACCCCCAAGACAACGCCAGACAGCGCAATCCCCGTTTCGACGGCAGGCAGCACAACACCCGCCAGGGCCAGCCCGGCGCCCAAGGCCATGACCAGCGGAAAGACCAAGGGCAACACCCAGATCGCCGCCCCGCCAAGCCGTGCGGCCCACAGCCCCACGGCCAGCATGGCGATCATGTGATCGATCCCCAGAAAGGGATGCAAAAAGCCGCTGCCAAAGCCCGCATGCGCTGCTGACCCGGCATGGGCGCTTGCCTGGGTGGTGATCAATGCAAGGGCCAGCGCCAGCCCCGCCATGTGTTTCGGGCGTGTCATGCATCCCTCCGTTCAACGCGATGCGCAAAGGCTACGGCCCGCGGTCGCTGCGTCAATCGCAGCCGACCGACGGCCCAAGGGTGGCCACGGCGCGATGGCCCGCCCCGGAAAAAACGATCAATTTATGGGCGGATTGCCTGTCGAATGGGCGAATTCAGCCCATGGTCTGATCGCGCGCATCGCGCCCGGAACCCCAATCGGCACCCTGCATTTCGCGCAGACGGCTGGCGGTGCGTTCGAATTCGAAACTGCCCGCGCCTTCCAGGTAGAGCCGTTCGGGGCTGTCCTCGGCCGAACAGATCAGTCGCACATGGCCTTCGTACAGCGCGTCGATCAGCGTGACAAAGCGCTTGGCTTCGTTGAACTTGGTCGCATCAAGGCGCGGAATATCTTCCAATATCAAAAGCTTCACCGCGCCCACCAGCGCCAGGTAATCCGCCGGCCCCAAGGCTTGACCACACAGATCCCAGAAGCTGGCCCGCGCCATGCCGGCCCAGTAACGCGGCAGTCGAACGGTGCGCCCCTTGACCTCAAGGCACAGCGCGTCTTGCCGCCCGCCGGTCAGATCGCCCCAGATGGCATCAATGGCCCGGGTGGCGGTCGCGCCAAGCGGGGTGAAATAGACCTGTGTTCCGGCCAGCCGATCCTGCCGATAATCGGTCATGGC
Organism: Pseudomonadota bacterium; assembly: GCA_041163945.1. Taxonomy (GTDB): domain Bacteria; phylum Pseudomonadota; class Alphaproteobacteria; order Rhodobacterales; family Rhodobacteraceae; genus Roseicyclus. The sequence goes on along the minus strand of JBEAQJ010000155.1, from coordinate 34,079 downwards.
ATCCAGATGGTCGACCTCCAACCGGTCTTCCAGCAGCTTGATGAAGGGCAAGAACAGCTGTCGGTTCAGCCCATCCTTGTACAGTTCTGATGGGTGTCGGTTCGACGTCGTCACGATGACAACCCCGGCGGCAAACAGCTTTTCGAACAGGCGGCCCACGATCATCGCATCGGCGATGTCGGTGATCTGCATTTCATCAAAACACAAAAGATGCAGATCGCGGGCAATCGCTTCGGCCACGGGTTTGATCGCATCGCTGACGCCGGTCTTGCGGGCCGCGTGCAAGGCCGCTTGCACCTCTTGCATGAAGGCGTGGAAATGTACGCGCCGTTTCCGGGTTGTGGGCGCGTGCTGATAGAACAGGTCCATCAGCATCGACTTGCCCCGCCCCACCCCGCCCCACAGGTAGATGCCTTGTTTGCCCGTGGGCTCGGGTGGCTTGAAAAACCGTGCCAGAATGCCCGCGCGGGGTTTGGGGTTGGCCTCGAGCGTCGCGCGCAATGTCTCGAGCCGCAACAGCGCAGCCCGCTGCGCCGGATCGGGGCGCAACAGCCCCTCGGCCACGCGGGTGTCGTAGATCGCTTGCAGATGCTGTCCCATCGCGGCGTGATACAATCAATTGCGCGTGGGGTTAAGCGGGTCTTGCGTGCGGGGTTTGACGCGGCCCCCGTGGCGTGATTGTGTCGCGCCGCAACAGGGGAAGTGCGCCGATGTCCCGACAGGAATCGATGTTTACGCCGGTCTTGATCGGTTCATGCATCATCATCATGATCTGCTTTGCCGTGCGGGCGAGCTTTGGGGTCTTTCAGATCCCGATCGCCGAAGAATTCGGCTGGCTGCGCGCCGAATTCTCGCTGGCGATCGCCATCCAGAACCTGGCCTGGGGCATCGGGCAGCCGATCTTTGGCGCCATAGCCGAACGGTTCGGCGACCGGCGCGCGATCTTTCTGGGCGTGATGCTGTATGTCGCCGGGCTGGTGTTGTCGGCCTATGCCATCACGCCCGGCCAACACCAGTTTCTGGAAATTCTCGTCGGCTTTGGGGTTGCGGGCACCGGGTTTGGCGTGATCCTGGCCATCGTGGGGCGCGCGGCCTCCGACAAGAACCGGTCGGTCGCGCTGGGGATCGCAACCGCGGCGGGTTCGGCCGGCCAAGTCTTTGGCGCACCCCTGGCCGAGGCGCTGCTGGCGGTTTTCGCGTGGCAGACCGTGTTCTTGATCTTTGCCGCCATGATCCTGGCCACGCTTTTCGCGCTGCCGATGCTGCGCGCACCGCTGCGCTCGACCAAGGCGGAGGTTGAGGAAAGCATGGGGCAGATCGTGGGCCGCGCGATCCGCGATCCGTCCTTTGGCCTGATTTTCATCGGCTTTTTCTCATGCGGGTACCAGTTGGGGTTCATCACAGCGCATTTCCCGGCCTTCGTGACGGAATTGTGCGGCCCGATCGCGCCGGGATCGCTGCTGCATGGGATGGGCATCACCACCACATCCGCGCTGGGCGCGGTGGCGATCTCGTTGATCGGGCTGGCCAATATCGTGGGCACGATCACCGCCGGATGGCTCGGCAATCATTACCCCAAGCGGTATCTGCTGGCCTTGATCTATGCCGGTCGCGCGGTGGCGGCGGGGTTGTTCATCGTCTTGCCGATCACGCCCGCGACGGTCATCGCCTTTTCCATCGTGATGGGGGCGCTTTGGTTGGCAACGGTGCCGCTGACCAGCGGCCTGGTGGGTCAGATCTACGGTTTGCGATACATGGGCACGCTCTATGGGCTGGTGTTCTTTTCCCACCAGCTGGGCAGCTTCATCGGCGTCTGGCTGGGTGGTTCGCTGTACGACCTCTATGGCGATTACACGGCCGTGTGGTGGATCGGCGTGGCCGTGGGGGCGTTGTCGGCCGTTGTGCATCTGCCGATCAAGGAAACGCCATTGAAAGACCGCGCGCCGGTCGCGGCGGCGGCGTAACGGGGAGCGGCCATCCGCTGCCCGTCTGGGGCATGCGTGCTGCATGCTGTTCCCAAACGGACGGCAGCTTTCCTCGCGATTTCGGTCTGTCTTAGCGCTTCACCCGGCGATTGCGGGCCGCGATCAGCTTGAGGCGCAGCGCGTTAAGCTGGATGAAGCCCTGCGCATCCTTTTGATCGTAGGCGCCGGCATCTTCTTCGAAGGTGACATGCTTTTCGGAATACAGGCTGTGATCGGACCAGCGCGCCACCGTGCGGGCGTGACCCTTGTAAAGCTTGACCCGCACCGTGCCGCTGACGTGTTCCTGGCTTTTGTCGATCAGGGCTTGCAGCATCTCGCGTTCGGGGCTGAACCAAAAGCCGTTGTAGATCAGTTCCGCATAGCGCGGCATGATCGAATCCTTCAGATGCCCCGCCCCTGAATCGAGGGTGATCTGTTCGATGCCGCGATGCGCTTCCAGCAAAATGGTGCCGCCGGGCGTTTCATAAACGCCGCGCGATTTCATGCCCACGAAGCGGTTTTCCACCAGGTCCAGGCGACCCACGCCATGCTTTCCGCCGATTTCGTTCAACCGTGTCAGGATGGTGGCTGGCGACATCGCCACGCCGTTGATCGCCACCGCATCGCCGCGCTCAAAGGTGATTTCCACCATTTCCGGGGTGTCCGGCGCGTCTTCGGGGTTGGTGGTGCGCTGGTAGACGTAATCGGGCGGTTCCTGGCCGGGATCTTCCAGCACCTTGCCCTCGGACGAGGTGTGCAGCAGGTTCGCATCGACCGAAAACGGCGCTTCGCCGCGCTTGTCCTTGGCGATCGGGATCTGGTTCTTTTCGGCGAAATCGATCAGGCGCGTGCGCGACGTCAGATCCCACAGCCGCCAGGGCGCGATCACCTTGATCTCGGGGTTCAGCGCATAGGCCGACAGTTCGAAACGGACCTGGTCGTTGCCCTTGCCGGTTGCGCCATGGGCCACCGCGTCGGCGCCCGTTTCCCGCGCGATTTCCACCAGCCGCTTGGAGATCAGCGGCCGTGCGATCGAGGTGCCCAGCAGGTACAGACCTTCGTAAAGTGCATTGGCGCGGAACATCGGAAAGACGAAATCGCGCACGAATTCTTCGCGCAGGTCTTCGATGTAGATGGCGCTGGCCCCCATCATTGCGGCCTTGGCGCGTGCGGGTTCCAGCTCTTCGCCCTGACCCAGATCGGCGGTGAAGGTCACGACCTCGCATCCATATTCGGTTTGCAGCCATTTCAGGATGATCGAGGTGTCGAGACCACCGGAATAGGCGAGAACAACCTTTTTGGGCGCGGACATGGGCAGGCTCCGTCGGATGCAGCTATGACTGACGGCGCGGCGATACCGGGTTTTCGACACCGGGGCAAGGTGAGCGGCCACAACTGGTGCTGGACACGGGCGCGCGCATGCGGCAGGCCAAGGGCATGAACCATTTTGCCGACCATGCCCGGGCCACGACGCGGGCGCTGCGCGATCTGTTCGCGCCCACGCCGTTGCAGCGCAATGCGCATCTGTCCGAACGCTTCGGCGCCGAGATCTGGCTTAAGCGCGAAGATCTTTCGCCGGTGCGTTCGTACAAGTTGCGCGGTGCGTTCAACGCGATGCGCAAGGCGCTGGCCGCTGATCCCGCGCGGCGCGATTTCATCTGTGCCAGCGCGGGCAATCATGCGCAGGGCGTGGCCTTTGTCTGCGCACATTTCGGGGTTCGGGGGCGCATCTTCATGCCGGTGACGACGCCGGAACAAAAGATCATGAAGACCCGCACCTTTGGGGCCGGCACGGTCGAGATCGTGCTGACAGGCGATTTTTTCGATGAAACGCTGGCCGCGGCAAAGACCGAATGCGCCCGAACTGGTGCGCATTTCCTGTCGCCGTTCGACGATGCCGATGTGATCGAGGGCCAGGCATCGGTCGCCGTCGAACTGCTGGATGAAATGGGCAGCCCGCCCGATCGGCTGATTTTGCCGGTGGGCGGCGGGGGGCTGTCGGCGGGCATGATATCCTATCTTGATGCGGTGGGCGCGGCCACGCAGGTGACGCTGGTGGAACCCGCAGGCGGGGCCAGCTTGACGGCTGCGCTGGCGCACGGCGCCCCCACCACCGTGCCCATCACCGACACCTTCGTGGATGGGGCGGCGGTGGCGCGGATCGGGGATCTGACCTTTGGGGTGTTGCGCAGGCTCGCCCCGCACGATGTTCTGGTCGCCCCCGAAAATCGCATCTGCGTCACGATCCAAGAGATGCTGAACATCGAGGGTATCGTGCTGGAACCCGCCGGCGCCCTGTCTGTGGATGTTCTGGACCAGATGCGCGACCAGATCGCGGGCCAAAGGGTGGTTTGCGTGACATCAGGGGGCAATTTCGATTTCGAACGCCTGCCCGAGGTCAAGGAACGCGCCCGCAAATGGCAGGGTTTGAAGAAATACTTTATCTTGCGGCTGCCCCAGCGCCCGGGTGCGCTGCGCGATTTTCTGGATCTTCTGGGCCCGGGCGACGACATCGCGCGGTTCGAATACCTCAAGAAGAATTCGCGCAACTTCGGCTCGGTCCTGATCGGGATCGAAACCGACAATCCGGCCAATTTCGATCGCATGGTCGAACGCGTGACCGCGCGCGGCTTTGGCTTTCGCGATATTTCGCAAGATGAGGTGCTGTCGGATTTCCTGATCTAGGCGGCCGGCCGCAGGGCGCGCGCAAGCTCGGGAAATACCGGCGAAAATGCGGCCATGGCCCCATCAAAGGCGCCGATGACCGCCGCGATATCGGGGGTGTCGCCCGCGCGACAGGCTGCTTCTGCGTCGTGGCAGGCCGTGACCATGGATACAAAACCCAAATTGGCCGCACTGCCCCGCAGAAAATGAAAATCTTCGGCCTTGGCCCTTTGCGGTTCGGCCGACAGCTCTGCCAGCCGTTCGCCCATTTCGGCCACGAATAGATGGGCAAGGGTGCTGAAATCCGCTTCGCCGATGTCGTGGCGCAGGGCGGTCAAGCGGGTCCAGTCAATCATGGCGGCACCTTTTCGCGGATCGGGGCCAGCTTGGATGCGGATCATCAACAACTGCTTACGGCGATGGCGCGCGATGCATTGCATTGTCGGCTTCATCGCCCGTTAACGGGCAGGGCGGCAAAAGGGGCCATCTGCCCCTGACCGCAAAGCCCGATGCAGCAGACCCCCGCCCCTTGCCCATGGGCCTTGGCCGATTCGCAGACCCCGCCACAAAAGGTGCTGGTCTTGGATGACAGCCGGGCACAAAGGATGCTTCTGGCCGCTCTTTTGCGCCGCTGGGGCCATACGGTGGTGGAATGTGCCACGCCAGATGCCGCCCTGGCCGCGGCGCGCGACCCTGCGGTCGGGCTGGTGATCAGCGATTGGGGTATGCCCGGCCTGACCGGGCCCGAGTTCTGCCGTCGTCTGCGCGCGCTGCGCGGAGAGGGCTATGTTTACGTGATTTTGCTGACCTCGCGCAGCGAAGACGGCGCGCTTGCCGAAGGTCTGGCCGCGGGTGCCGATGATTTCCTGACCAAGCCCCTGCGTCCGCCGGAATTGCGCGCGCGGCTGAACGCAGGCGCGCGGATCGTCGCGATGCATCGCGATCTGGTGCAGAAAAACCAGTTGTTGGCGGGGGCCTTGGGCGAAATCCGCACACTTTATGATGCGCTGGACCAAGACCTGGACGAAGCACGGCGATTGCAACGCGATCAGATGCAGGATCGGTTTCGTCGGTTCGGGTCGGTGGATGTGTCGCTTTGGCTCAAGGCGTCGGGCCACATCGGCGGCGATATGGTGGGTTATTTCCCGGTTGATCGTCGCACGCTGGGCGTGTTCAGCCTGGATGTGTCCGGTCACGGGGTGGCGGCTGCGATGATTGCGGCGCGCGTCGCGGGCATCCTGAGCGCGGCAACGCCGGATCAGAACATCGCCCTGGCCCGGCGCAGCGATGGCCGGCTTTGCGCGGTGCCCCCGCATCTGGCGGCCGCACGCTTGAACCGGATGATCCTGAACGAAATTCGGGCCGAGCGGTATTTCACACTGGTGCTAGGGTTTCTGGATCTGGACACCGGCCGGGTGTCCTTGGTGCAGGCAGGCCATCCGCATCCGCTGGTTGTGCGCGCGAACGGCCGGGTCGAACCCGTGGGTGGGGGCGGCCTGCCCATCGGTTTGATCGAAGATGCCGAATACGACACCTTCGAGATCTGCCTGGCGGCTGGCGACCGGCTGCTGATCTGTTCGGATGGGGTGATCGACTGCCACGATCCCAAGGGACGTGCCTTTGATATCGCGGGGCTGGCGCGCTGGGCCGGGCGATCGGGTGATCTGCACGGGCCGCGCTGTCTGGATGCGCTGGAAGCGGATCTGGCCGCCCACGCCGGGTCGGATTGTTTTCCCGATGATGCGTCGGCGGTGCTGATCGAACATCACGGGGCCGCCGGCTAACGGCCTTTGCGGGCCCAGACCTGTCGCAGGAAATGCCGGTCACCCGATACTGCCAGCCGGTCTGCCGCCACCGCCCATGGCAAGAACACCGCTGTGTGGCCCGGTTCGGTCGGATCGCCCCGGCGCGGACCCAGCTGCGCCAGATAGATGTGGCACTGCTTTTGCGCAAAAAGATCATATTCCGGCATGTAGGTGTAGCGATGGAACATCCCCAGCCGGCGGGCCGAATGGATGACATAGCCGGTTTCTTCCATCACCTCGCGATACAGCGCCCTCAGGGGGGGCTCGCCGGGGTCGATTCCGCCACCGGGCAGTTGCAGCTCGGGGCGGGGATCTTCCTGAAAGGTGGCCAGAATGGCATCGCCCGCGTCGATCACCGCGTAAACACCGGGGCGCGGTGTGTAGGGGCGGCCGGGTTCCGGCCAGCGTCCGAAGCGTCTGTTCATGGGGGTCTCCGGTTGTTGGGGTGTTTGTGCCAGATGCGACGGGAATGGAAAATCCCCCCTCTCGCCAAAAGCGGGGCCTTGGGCTAAGCCTCGGGCATGACCGATGATCGAACTGCCGCCATCCGCGAAACAGCAACCCGTGTCCTGCAGATCGAAGGGGCCGCGGTTCTGGCGATGGCCGAAACATTGCCTGCCGATTTTGCCCCCGCGGTGGCGGCGATCTTGTCGACCAAGGGGCGTGTGATCTTGTCGGGTATCGGCAAGTCCGGCCATGTGGCGCGCAAGATCAGCTCCACCTTCGCCTCGACGGGGACGCCATCGGCATTCGTGCATCCCGCCGAGGCCAGCCATGGCGATCTGGGCATGGTCATGCCGGGCGATCTGACCATCTTGATCTCGAATTCAGGGGAAACCGCCGAACTGCGTGACATGGTGGCCCATGTGGCGCGGTTTTCCATCCCGATGGTCGCAATCTCGGGCAATCCTGACAGCACCTTGATGCAAGCGGCCGATTTCAAGCTGACCTTGCCGCCTGCGCCCGAAGCCTGCGTCATCGGCATGGCCCCCACCACATCGACGACGTTGACCTTGGCCTTGGGCGATGCCTTGGCGGTGGCGGTGATGGAACAGCGCGGGTTCTTGCCGGAACAATTCCGCACCTTTCATCCCGGCGGCAAGCTGGGCGCGCAACTGTCCAAGGTTGCGCAGTTGATGCACACCGGCGCCGCGCTGCCCTTGGTCTCGGCCGATCAGCCGATGACCGAAACCCTGATCGTGATGAGCGCGAAAAGTTTCGGCATCGCCGGCGTGATGGGCGAGGGGCGGCTGGTCGGTGTGATTTCCGATGGCGATTTGCGGCGCAATATCGATCACTTGACCGAACGCACCGCGGGCCAGGTCGCCACCCGCAACCCGCGCGTGATCGGGGCCGATGATCTGGCCGCCGAAGCGATGGCGGTGATGTCGACAAACCGCATCACGGCCTTGTTCGTCGTGGATGCGACCGGCGCCCCCGTTGGGCTGTTGCATCTGCACGATTGCTTGCGCGCGGGTCTGGCCTAGGGCCCGCGGTCCGGTTCGGGTGGCGCCGCGCCGCGCGCAACGACGATCCCATGCGACAGGCTGCGCCGTCTTCGCCGAACTTGCCCAAGGCGCCCCCGCGCCATCACCGCGTCAGGTCAGTTCCGCGGCTTTGGATGCCCAGTTCCACGAACTTTCGCACATGTCGGCCAGCGTTTTTTCGGCCCGAAATCCCAAAATCTCGGCCGCCTTGTCGGCGCGGGCCACGTAGACCGGCACGTCACCGGCCCGCCTTGCCGTGACCACATGGGGCAAGGGGCGATGACAGGCGCGCTGATAGGCGGCGATGACCTCGCGCACCGAATGGCCGCGTCCGGTGCCCAGGTTGACGGTGTGGCCCGTGCCGCTGGCCAGCAGATGCGCCAACGACATCACATGCCCGCGCGCCAGATCCTCGACATGGATATAGTCGCGCACACCGGTGCCGTCGGGCGTGTCGTAATCATCGCCGAACACCATGATCTGGTCCATCATGCCCGTTGCCACGCGTGCCACCAGCGGCATCAAGTTGTTGGGCGTGTCGCAGGGGTCTTCGCCGATCAGCGCCGATCCATGTGCGCCGGCCGGGTTAAAGTAGCGCAAGATGCCCACCGCCCATCTTGGATCGGAACCTTGCAGCCAGCCCAGCATCTGTTCGCCGATGATCTTGGTCTGCCCATAGGGGTTCATGGCACGAAACGGCGCGGTTTCGGGTGTGGGCGTTTCATCGGGCACGCCGTACACCGTGGCGGACGAGGAAAACACCAGTCGCCGGCATCCGGCCCGGTCCATGGCCTGCAACAGCGCGGTCAGACCGCCCACATTCACGCCGAAATAGTCCAGCGGGCGGGTCATGCTTTCGCCGACGGCCTTGAGCGCGGCGAAATGCACCACCGCATCGAAGCGATGCTGCACAAAGGCCGCATCCAGCATCGCGGCGTCACGCACATCGGCTTCGATCAGGGCAACGGGCTTGCCGGTGATCTGTTCCAATCGTTCGGGGACGGACCGATGCGCATTGCTGAAATCGTCAAGAATGACAACGTGGTGCCCCGCTTGGCACAGCGCGACATAGGTGTGCGACCCGATATACCCCGCCCCACCGGTCAAAAGAATACGTGATGTCATCGGATCGGTTCCGTTTGTTCCACGCGCGACGCAATCATGCTTTGGTACCCGGTTTCAACCCGGACATCATGCATGGCTTGTAAAAGACGGGGGTCAGCGCCGCCTTGCCGCGCGTTGGCTGCAGCGGGGCAGGCGATCATTGTGAGCGGTGCGATTGGGGATTGCGGCGCGCGCGCCTATATGGAACCCAACGCCGGCACAGCAGGACAGCGCGCCATGACTTTGACGACTAGATTGTCTTGGGACGATACGGTGTTGCCGTTCCAACTTGACCGTTCCGATATCCGCGGCCGGGTGGCCCGGCTGGATCAGACGCTGAACCGCGTTCTGGCGCAGCACAATTACCCCCCCGAGGTTGAGGCGATGGTGGCCGAAGCCGTGCTTTTGACCGCGCTGATCGGCCAAACCATCAAGCTGCGCTGGAAGCTGTCGCTGCAGGTGCGCGGGGATGGTCCGTTGCGGCTGATCGCCACCGATTTCTATGCTCCGGCCGATGATGGCACGCCGGGGCGTATTCGCGCCTATGCCAGCTATGACAAGGATCGCCTGGTGCCGGGTGCCGATCCCTTTGGCCAGATCGGCCAAGGCTACTTTGCCATCTTGCTGGATCAGGGCCAGGGCACGGCGCCCTATCAAGGCATCACGCCCTTGGCCGGCGGGTCGCTGGCCGCCTGCGCCGAGGCCTATTTTGCCCAATCCGAACAGCTGCCCACCCGCTTCAAGCTGAGCTTTGGGGAAAGCCAGGCCCCCGGGGCAACCCCGGTCTGGCGGGGCGGTGGCGTGATGTTGCAACACATGCCCAAGGCGTCGCCCCTGATGGCCGATGGCGCCACTGGCATCGACGGGTTGCTGGCCGCTGCCGATCTTCTGGACGAGGACGAAGGCGAAAACTGGAACCGGGCCAACATCTTGCTCGATACGGCCGAGGCGCTGGAATTGGTGGGCCCGCATGTTGCGCCCACCGATCTTTTGTTGCGGCTCTTTCACGAGGAAGGGCCGCGCGTCTTCGATGCATTGCCGGTGCAGTTCGGCTGCACCTGCTCGGAGGCGCGGGTGCGCAATTCCCTGTCGATCTATTCGGCGCGCGACATTGGTCACATGACCACCCCCGAAGGCCGCGTGACGGCCGATTGCCAGTTTTGCGGGGCGCATTACGATTTCGATCCACGCACCTTGGGGTTCGAAGCCGTAACATCCCCCGATCCGGACCCGGATGATGGCGCGCGCCATTGATCTGGGGCGGGTGCTGGACGCGCTTGCCGCCACGCCACCGCGGCCATCGTCGGATTATGATCTGAACCCAGATGTCGTGCTGCCGCCGGGGCGGGTGCTCAAACCCGCGGCGGTCTTGATCGGCGTGCGCGACGATCATGTCATCTTGACCATGCGCGCGTCGCATCTGCGCCATCATCCGGGCCAGATCGCGCTGCCCGGCGGCAAGATCGATGCCGGGGATGCAGGCCCGGCCGCCGCCGCGCTGCGCGAGGCGCACGAAGAAATTGGCCTCGATCCCGACGCCGTGCGCGTTGTCGCGGATTTGCCCCATCACGAAACCGTAACTGGCTATTCAATTATTCCGGTTATGGCTCGGATCGAGCGGGATTTCACCCCCCGCCCCGAGGCCGGCGAGGTCGCCGAGGTGTTCCGCGTGCCGCTGTCCCATCTGATGGACCCGACCCGCTACCGCATCGAAGGACGCCGCTGGCGCGGCCTGCGCCGCCGCTATTTCGTCGTGCCCTACGGCCCCTATTACATCTGGGGGGCCACGGCGCGCATCCTGAAATCCCTGGCGGATCGGGTGGCACCATGAGGCTCGCGGCCGATTGGATGAACGCGCCGGGCAGCCGCGCCGTGATGGCGCTGCTTCAGGCGGGCGGGCATGGGGCATGGTTTGTCGGTGGCTGCGTGCGCAACGGGCTGTTGGGTGCCCCCGTCGATGACATTGACATCACCACCGATGCCCGGCCCGACCGTGTCTTGGCCCTTGCAAAAGACGCCGGGATCAAGGCTGTGCCCACCGGCATCGCGCATGGCACGATCACGCTGGTCGTTGCCGGGCATCCGTTCGAAGTGACCACGCTGCGCCGCGATCTGGCCACCGATGGCCGGCGCGCCACCGTGGCGTTCACCGACCGCCTGCAAGACGATGCCGCGCGCCGTGATTTCACCATGAACGCGCTTTACGCCACGGCCGATGGCCAGGTGATCGACCCGACGGGTCATGGTCTGGCCGATCTGGCGGCACGCCGCCTGCGCTTCATCGGTCTGCCCGCCGACCGGATCGCCGAGGATGTCCTGCGCATCTTGCGCTTTTTCCGGTTCCACGCCTGGTATGCCGACCCCGACGCCGGCATCGACCCCGATGGTCTGGCCGCCTGCGCGGCCATGGCCGACGGCCTTGCGCGCCTGTCACGCGAACGCATCGGTGCCGAGATGAAAAAGCTGCTTGCCGCCCCCGACCCGGCGCCTGCGGTCGCCGCCATGGCCCAGGCGGGGGTGTTGGCCCAGGTTCTGCCCGGTGCCGATGCGCGCGCCTTGCCGGTGCTGATTGCCCTTGAGGACGCACCGCCCGATCCAATACGCCGCCTGGCCGTCTTGGGTGGGGACGATGTGGCCGATCATCTGCGCCTGTCCAACGCCGAACGCACGCGCTTGTCGATCTTGCGCGATGGCATGGCCAGCACGGTTCCAGCCGATGCACTGGCCTATGCCCACGGCGAAGAAATCGCATGGGATATCATGGTCTTGCGGGCTGCGATGTTCGAAACCCCGCCTGCGCCAGACACGCGGCGCCTGATCGCGCGCGGGGCGGCGGCCGTCTTTCCGGTCACGTCCGCCGATCTGATGCCAAGCCTGCAGGGCGCGGCCTTGGGCGAGGCGCTGCAATCGCTCAAGGCCGAGTGGGTCGCATCGGGCTTTGCGCTCGACCGCGCCGCGCTTTTGCGCCGTTTGCAATAGCCGCGCTTGCGCCCTCTTTGCTTTGGAAATACTCCCGCCGGAGGCATCCGCCGCCCCAACCGGCGCCGGCGCTTGACATTCGCGGGGCCGGTCCGTCCCGTCCCGCGCCGCATCGGATGAATCCGCATGGCCCGGCTCCCGCTCTGGCGCGCGTCCGCCCGGGGCCGAACATCATCTTGCGGGTTGCACGGGGCACAAGCCTTGGCTGTTGCGCGACCCTGCCGGATGTCGCATGCGTGGTTTTGCGCATGCCCGGGGCAAGGCCTCCGTTTGCCCGAACCATGGCCCTGGGGTTGGGGGCTTCGGCGGCGATGGTCTTTTTGTAAGCCTCGGCCTATATCTTGGGGCACCGACCCAGAGATATCCGCATGTTCCGCTTTTTCGAAACCCTGGTCGATCCCTACACGGCCTATCCCGAAACCGACGCGCCCCCGCGGCGGCTTTGGCCGTTTCTGGCCAGTTATTCGCGGCCCTTCCGGGGGCTGTTCGCCATAACCGCTATTTCGTCGATTGTGGTTGCTGCGATCGAGGTTGGGCTGATCTGGTACATGGGTCGCGTCATCGACCTGTTGTCGGGCGGGGCTGCGTCCGAGGTTCTGGCCCGGCACGGGGCCGAGCTGTTCCTGGCGGCCGTCTTCATGCTGACGCTGCGCCCCTTGATCCAGGGTCTGAACGTGGCGCTGTTGAACAACGCGATCTTGCCGCAATTCGGCGCGCTGATCCGCTGGCGGGCCCATCGGCAGGTGCTGCGCCAATCGGTGGGCTGGTTCGAAAATGATTTCGCGGGTCGCATTGCCAACCGCATCATGCAGACCCCGACCAGCGCTGGCGATGCCATCTTTCAGATGTTCGATGCCGTGACCTTTGCCTTGGCGTATCTGGCCGGCGCAGCGATCTTGTTGGCCGAAGCCGATCCGCGTCTGGCGATCCCCTTGCTGATCTGGTTTGCGCTTTACGGGTTGTTGATGCGCTGGACGATCACGCGCGTCGGGCCGGCGTCGAAAGCCAGTGCCGATGCCCGATCGATGACCACGGGCCGGGTGGTCGACAGCTACAGCAACATTCATTCGGTCAAGCTTTTTGCCCATCACGACCGCGAAATCGCCTATGCCAAGGCCGCCATCGAAGAAACCCGCGAAACCTTTGCCCGCGAGATGCGGCTTTATTCGATCATGGATGTGGTGCTGACCACGTTGAACGGGTTTCTGGTGGTGGCCGTCGTGGGCTGGTCGATCTGGTTGTGGGCGCAGGGCACGGCATCGGTCGGCGCGGTGGCGGCGGCCGCGGCCCTGACCCTGCGGCTGAATGGCATGACGGCTTGGATCATGTGGGCGGTTTCGAACCTGTTCCGGTCGCTGGGCGTGGTCGCCGAAGGCATGCAGACCATCAGCGAACCGATCACCTTGACCGATGCGCCCGACGCCAAGGCGCTGATCATGCACAAGGGTGAAATCCGCTTTGACTCGGTCAGCCATCACTATGGGCGTGGCGCGGGCGGCTTGGATCGGTTGGACCTGACCATCCGGCCCGGCGAAAAGCTGGGCGTGATCGGTCGTTCGGGCGCCGGCAAGTCGACGTTGGTCAAGCTGTTGCTGCGATTTTACGATGTCGAGACGGGCCGCATCCTGATCGACGGGCAGGACATTCGCACCATCACCCAAGACAGCCTGCGCCGCGAGATCGGGATGGTTCAGCAAGATTCCAGCCTTTTGCATCGGTCCGTGCGCGACAACATCCTGTATGGCCGCCCCGATGCCACCGAAGACCAGGTGATCGCCGCCGCCCAAAGGGCCGAGGCGCATGATTTCATTCTGGGTCTGCAAGATCCGCAGGGGCGGCGGGGCTACGATGCCCATGTGGGCGAACGGGGCGTCAAGCTTTCGGGCGGTCAACGTCAGCGCGTGACCTTGGCGCGGGTGATCTTGAAGGACGCACCGATCCTTGTGCTGGATGAGGCGACCGCCGCGCTCGACAGTGAGGTCGAGGCCGCCATTCAAGATACGCTTTACCGCGTGATGGAAGGAAAGACCGTCATCGCCATCGCCCATCGGCTGTCCACCATCGCGCAGATGGACCGCATCGTGGTGCTGGATGACGGGCGCATCGCCGAAGCGGGCACGCATGCCGCGCTCTTGGCGCAAGGCGGGCTTTACGCGGGCTTCTGGGCCCGGCAATCGGGCGGCTTCCTGGGCACGGATACGGAGGCGGCGGAATAATGCGGGGTGCCTTTCAGCCCTTGGTCGACTGGATGGCGGGCCTGATCGACGGTTTCGCACCTGCCGACGGCCCGCCACCGCGTGTCTTGGCGCCGTTTGTGCGCTGGTGCCTGTCGGGTGCTTGGCCGGTGATCTGGATTGCCACCCTGTTTTCCGCCATTGCCGGCGCGATGGAGGTCATCTCGGCCTGGTTTCTGGGTCTGGTGATCGACAGCGCGCTGGCACATGGCCCATCGGGCTACTTCGCCGAAAACATGCTGCTGATTGCGGGCTATGTTGCTTTTTATCTGGTGCTGCGCCCGTTTTTCTTCGGGGCATCGGCGGCGTTCAACGGGATCGTCTTGCCGCCCAATCTGGCCCCGCTGATCCAAAGCCGCCTGCACCGTTGGTCGTTGGGCCATGCGGTCAGCTTTTTCGACAACGATTTTGCGGGGCGCATCGCGCAAAAGCAGATGCAGACTGCGGCGGCGCTCGTGAATGTTGTGACCGAAATGATCAACGCCGGCGCCTTTGCGGTGGCCACGCTTGTTGGCGCCGTGGTGATGCTGGCGGTCATCGATTGGCGCATCGGTCTGATCTTGCTGATCTGGACGGTTGGCTATGGCTACATGATCCGCTGGTATTTGCCGCGCATCCGGTCCCTGTCGAAAACCCGCGCCGCGGCGCGGGCCAACGTGACCGGACAGATCGTCGACACCATCACCAACATCAAGACCGTCAAGCTGTTCGGCCATGTCGCACATGAGGATCAGACCGCGATCGAGGCGATGCGCGGCTACCGCGCGGCGGCGCTGGATTTCGGTGTTCTGTCGACAGGCTTTCGCTTTGGCTTGATGGCCGCGGCCGGTGTCCTGCCCGTGGCCTTGGTGCTGATGGGCATCGGATTGTGGCAGACCGGGCGGGTCAGTGCCGGCGATATCGCGGCCATTGGGGCCGTGTCGATGCGCATTGCCCAGATGACCGGTTGGGTCAGTTTCACGCTGATGACGATCTACGCCAACTTGGGTGAAATCGAAGACGGCATGCGCACCCTGACCCCACCCCACGACCTGACCGATGCGCCGGATGCGGTCGATCTGCCGGCGGCCACCGGCCGCATCGCCTTTGAAGGGGTCAGCTTTGCCTATGGTCGCCGGACCGGCGGGGTCGATGGGATCGATCTTGTGGTCGAACCGGGCCAGAAACTTGGCATTGTCGGGGCCTCGGGGGCGGGGAAATCGACCTTGGTCGCCCTGCTCTTGCGGCTTTACGAAGCCGAACGGGGCCGGGTGACGTTGGATGGCATCGATGTGCGTCACATCAAGCAAGACAGCCTGCGCCGTCAGATCAGCATGGTCACGCAAGACACCGCCATGTTCAACCGATCGGCGCTGGAAAACATCCGCTATGGGCGCCCCGAGGCATCGGAGATCGAGGTGCAGCAGGCCGCCGCCCGCGCCGAGGCACACGCGTTCATCGCCAACCTTGTCGACCACAAGGGGCGGCGCGGCTATGACGCCCATCTGGGCGAGCGCGGCGTGAAGCTGTCGGGCGGGCAACGCCAACGCATCGCGCTGGCCCGCGCCTTTTTGAAGGATGCCCCAGTTTTGGTGTTGGACGAAGCCACCAGTGCCTTGGACAGCGAGGTCGAGGCCGCCATTCAGACCACGCTGATCAAGGTGATGGAGGGCAAGACCGTGATCGCCATCGCGCATCGTCTGTCCACGCTGTCGGCGATGGACCGGATTGTCGTTCTCGACCAGGGTCGCATCGTCGAGGACGGCACCCATGATGTGCTTTTGGCCAAGGGCGGGCTTTACGCGCGCTACTGGACCCGTCAATCGGGCGGATTTCTGGGATTGGCGGATGCAGCGGAATAGGCACGATCCATCTTGCCCGACGCCGGATCAACGCGCAGGGCGCTGTCGGCGGGCCGGGCTTGCCTTTGCCGTCGCCCTTGCCCCGGTGACCGGGCATGGGAAGCAGGCATTTCGGCGATGACACACCCATGCCCCAGACCCAACTGACCATCCAGCGCCTCGGCCATCAAGGCGACGGGATTGCGCATGGCCCGGTGTTCGTGCCGCTCACCCTGCCCGGCGAGGTGGTCGAGGGCATCGTCGAAGGCGATCGCTTGGATGCACCCCGGATCGTCACCCCGTCGACCGACCGCGTGCGCGCGCCCTGTGCGCATTACAAAAGCTGCGGGGGCTGCGGCTTGATGCATGCCTCGGATCGTTTCGTGGCCGATTGGAAGGCAGGGGTGATCGCCACCGCACTGGCCGCCCATGACATCGTGGCCCCGATCCGCCCCACCCTGACCTCGCCCATCCGGTCGCGGCGGCGGGCCACGTTGGCCGGGCGGCGTACGAAAAAGGGCGCGCTGGTGGGTTTTCATGCCCGGCGGTCCGATGTGATCGTGCCCATCACGGATTGCCATGTTCTGGCCCCGCCGCTGCTGGCGCTGATCCCCGTGCTGGCCGAGATCACGCAGCTTGGCGGATCACGGGCGGGCACGCTGGCTTTCGCGCTGACCCTGACCGAAACCGGGATTGATTGCGCCGTGACAGGGGGCAAGCCGCTGGACCCTGGTTTGCGGGCCGCTTTGCCCCGGTTTCGGGGTCAGATCGTGCGGCTTACATGGGGGGATGAACCGGTCTATGCCGAAACCGCCCCCGCCCTGCGTCTTGGGGCGGCGCGCATCATCCCGCCACCCGGTGCCTTTTTGCAAGCCACCACCGAGGGCGAGGCGGCGCTGCGCACCGCCGTGACCGAGGCCTTGGGCGACGCCGCACGCATCGCCGATCTTTTCGCAGGCTGCGGCACCTTTGCCCTGCCCTTGGCAGGGCAGGCCACGGTTCATGCCGTGGAAGGGGCCGCCCCACTTTTGGCAGCACTCGATCATGCGGCGCGGCATGCCACCGGCCTGCGCCCGGTCACAACCGAATGTCGCGACCTGTTCCGCAACCCGATCTTGGCCGAAGATCTACGCCGCTTTGACGGGGTGGTGATCGACCCGCCGCGCGCCGGCGCCGAAGCGCAATGCCGCGCCTTGGCCGCGGCGCAGGTGCCCCGCATCGCGATGGTGTCGTGCAACCCGGTCAGCTTTGCCCGTGATGTGGCGCTGCTCATTTCGGGCGGCTATCGCCTGAATTGGGTGCAACCGGTCGATCAATTTCGCTGGACCCCGCATATCGAGCTTGCCGCCAGCCTGTCGCTGCCCCATCTCAGCCGCGACTGAGGGGGCGATCATGAGTGACAGTTTTATCCCCGTTCCGGGGTTTCGTGCGCGGTTGGCCGATTGGCTTGAGCGGCCCGTTGTCCGCAATACGATCATCGGCGTGATCTTGTTCAATGCCGTGATCCTGGGGATGGAGACATCGCCCAGCATCATGGGGGTGGCCGGGCCGCTGATCTTGCTGCTGGACCGGCTGTGTTTGGGCATCTTTGTCGCGGAGCTGGTGCTGAAGCTGGTGGCATTGGGCCCACGGTTCTTCCGTTCGGGCTGGAACCTGTTCGATTTCGTGATCGTGGGCATCGCGCTGGTGCCCGGTGCGCCGGGGCTGGCGGTGCTGCGCGCGCTGCGGATCTTGCGGGTGCTGCGGATCGTATCGGCCGTGCCGTCCTTGCGCCGCGTGGTCGAGGGGTTGCTGACCGCGCTTCCGGGCATGGGGTCGGTGTTCTTGCTGATGTCGATCATTTTCTACATCGGCGCGGTGATGGCGACCAAGCTGTTCGCGGCCAGCTTCCCGGAATGGTTCGGGTCGATCGGCGCGTCGCTTTACACGCTGTTCCAGATCATGACGCTGGAAAGCTGGTCGATGGGCATCGTGCGCCCCGTGCTCGAGGTTTATCCCTATGCCTGGGCCTTTTTCGTGCCCTTCATCATGGTCACGACCTTCGCCGTGGTGAACCTGATCGTGGGTCTGGTGGTGAATTCGATGCAAGACGCGCATGCCGAAGAAAGCAACGCCGCCACCGATGCCTACCGCGACGAGGTGCTGGAGCGGTTGCGCAAGATCGAAGAGCGGCTGGACCGCGCGCGCTGATGCCAAAGCGCGTGGCAGCCACCCGGTTGCCACGCCCCGCATGGGCGCCTGCGGCAATCATCGGCCATCTGTCGGCCGTTTTGGCGATGTGGTGGTTTCGGCCGGGTCCATGCCCGTTGGTGGCACGGGGGCGATGGTCAGTGCGCGGGCAATCTGCGTCACCAGCGCCACGAACAGGCCGATGCCCACCAGCATGAAAAAGACGGTGAAGATCTTTCCAAGATCCGTCGTCGGGGCCAGATCGCCGTAACCCACCGTCGCGATGGTTGCCACGCTGAAATATACCGCATCGATCCATCCCCAACCTTCGATCGAGCGGTAGAACAGCGTGCCCGACAGAACCGTCAGGCAGACCAGAAACAGGGTTGTTCGAAAGACCAGATCGCGCCAACACAGGCGCACGCCCTTGGCAAGGCGCAACACGATCAACCAAAAAGACAGCACAGGGCACACTCCGACAGGCAAGGCGGTACAGGTAACACGCGACATGGCCGATCACGCACCGGGGACAGCGGGCATTCGACCGTGCCCCCAAGCCGCCGGTCAGTCCCGCGCAACCCTCAGGGGTTTGCGCCCGGGGGTCAAGCCCGCCGTTCCATCCGCGCCACGCCCAATACGTGCAGAACGCGCGCTTCGATGTCTTCGGCGTTCATCTGGGCCACGGCATACATATCCTCGGGGCTGGCCTGATCGATGAAGATATCGGGCAAGACGATGGAGCGGTATTTCAGCCCGGTGTCGAACACGCCCTCTTCGGCCAAAAGCTGTGCCACATGGCTGCCGAAGCCGCCCACGGCGCCTTCTTCGATGGTGATCAGCGCTTCGTGATGGCGGGCCAGTTGCATGATCAGGTCGCGGTCCAGGGGCTTGGCAAAGCGCGCATCGGCGATGGTGGGGTTGATGCCCTTTTGCGCCAGCGATTCTGCGGCTTGGCGCACCTCTTTCAGGCGAGTGCCGAAATTCAGGATTGCAACCCGGTTGCCCTGCGCGATCAGCCGGCCCCGCCCGATGTCCAGCACCATGCCGCGTTCGGGCAGATCGACGCCCACGCCTTCGCCGCGTGGAAAGCGAAAGGCCGACGGCCCTTCGTCATAGGCCAGGGCCGTGCGCACCATGTGGACCAGTTCCGCCTCATCGGCGGCGGCCATCACCACGAAACCGGGCAGGTTGGCCAAAAAGGCGATGTCGAAACTGCCGGCATGGGTTGCCCCATCGGCCCCCACCAGCCCGGCGCGGTCGATGGCGAAGCGCACGGGCAGACGCTGGATCGCCACATCGTGGACGATCTGATCGTAGCCGCGCTGCAAAAAGGTGGAATAGATCGCGCAGACGGGTTTCAAACCGCCCGCCGCCATGCCCGCACAGAATGTCACGGCATGCTGTTCGGCAATGCCAACGTCGAAACAACGGCTGGGAAAGCGTTCGGCGAACAGGTCCAGCCCCGTGCCATCGGGCATGGCGGCGGTGACCGCCACGATCTGGGGGTCGTGCTCGGCTTCGCGGATCAGCGATTGGGCGAACACCTTGGTGTAGCTGGGCGCGTTCGTGGGCGTTTTCTTTTGCTCGCCCGTGCGGATATCGAATTTGGCCGTGGCATGGCCCCGGTCGGGGCGGTGTTCGGCGTAGCCCTTGCCCTTCTTGGTGATCGCATGGATCAGGATCGGCCCGTCGGCGCGCGCCTTGACGGTGCGTAGAACGGCCAAAAGCTGATCCATGTCGTGCCCGTCGATGGGGCCGACGTAGGAAAAGCCCAGTTCCTCGAACAGGGTGCCGCCGACCGTTGCCGCCTTGAGCAGTTCCTTGGCGCGCCGCGCGCCTTCCTGGAAGGGTTCGGGCAGCAGCGACACCGCCCCCTTGGCGGCGGCCTTCAGTTCCTGAAACGGCGCCCCGGCATAAAGCCGCGACAGGTAGGACGACATCGCCCCTGTGGGCGGCGCAATCGACATTTCGTTGTCGTTCAAAATGACGATCAATCGCTTGCCCAGATGGCCCGCGTTGTTCATCGCCTCGTAGGCCATGCCACCGGACAGCGCCCCATCGCCGATCACCGCGATGGCATCGCCATGCCCCGTGTCGCAATCGCCGCCCAGATCGCGGGCCACCGCAAAGCCCAGCGCCGCCGAGATGCTGGTGGAAGAATGTGCCGCACCGAACGGGTCGTAGGGCGATTCCGAGCGCTTGGTGAAACCAGAAAGCCCATCCTTTTGCCGGATCGTGCCCATGCGGTCGCGCCGCCCGGTCAGGATCTTGTGCGGATAGCTTTGGTGGCTGACATCCCAGATCAGCTTGTCACGGGGTGTGTCGAACACGGCGTGAAGGGCGACCGTCAATTCCACCACGCCCAGACCCGCACCGAAATGCCCGCCGGTCTGGCTGACCGACCAGATGGTTTCGGCGCGCAATTCGTCGGCCAGACGCCGCAGATCCGCGTCGCCCAGCCGTTTCAGATCGGCGGGGGTGCTGATCTGGTCGAGCAGCGGGGTTGTCGGGCGGGCGGTCAGGGTCACGGTATCGGGTTCCTTTGGCCTTACTTGTCGCGCGCGACGATGTAGCGGGCCAGCGCACGCAGGTTGTGCGCCTTGTTGCCATAGGGGGCCAGCACCGCCTCGGCTTCGGCGACTAGTTCGGCGGCGCGCGCCTTGGCCGCCGCAAGCCCCAGCAGCGACACGAATGTTGCCTTGCCCGCGATGGCGTCTTTTTGCAGCGCCTTGCCGGCGGTGGCCGCGTCGCCCGTCACATCCAAGATGTCGTCGGCGATCTGAAAGGCAAGCCCGATGGCGCGTGCATAAGCCAACAGCGGCGCGGGATCGGCCCCACCAAGGATCGCACCGGCCTGTGCGGGCCATTCGATCAGGCGACCGGTCTTGTTGCCCTGCAACTCGATGATCTGCGCCAGCGTCAGCGGGGACGCCGCGGTTTCGGCCGCGATATCCTGTGCCTGACCCAAGACCATGCCCTGCGCACCCGATGCGCGCGCAAGGCTGCCGATCAGTGCCAGGCGCTGCCCATCCTGGCCCGCACGCGGATCGGCCAGCAATTCGAAGGCAAAGCATTGCAGCCCGTCGCCCACCAGAACAGCCGTGGCTTCATCCCATTTCACGTGAACGGTGGGCTGCCCGCGGCGCAGATCGTCATCATCCATGCAAGGCAGATCATCATGCACAAGGCTATAGGCATGCAGACATTCGACCGCGCCTGCCGCGAACATCGCCGTGCTTCGGGGCACGTCAAAAAGTGCGGCACTTTCCAATGCCAGAAACCCGCGCAGCCGTTTGCCACCCGCGGTGGCATAGCGCATGGCTTCGGCCACGCGGTCCGCGCCGAAGCGCGCCATTTCCGCGTTCAGAAATGCCGACACGTCCGCTTGTGCTGCTGCCAGCGCCGCTTGAAACACCGCTCAGAGCCCTTCGACCGGGGTGCTGCCCGTGGGTTGGCCATGGCTGTCGAGCGTGATCTGCGCCACCTTTTCCTCGGCCTCTTTCAGCTTCGCTTCGCAGCGCGCCTTCAGGGCGGCCCCGCGTTCATAGAGCCGGATCGATTCCTCAAGCGCCACATCGCCACGGTCCAGCGCGCTGACCACCTGTTCAAGTTCCCGGATCGCTTCCTCGAAGCTCATTTCCGCGATGGGTTTGGCGTCGCTCATCCGTGCCGCTCCTTCAGTTCCATGACATGCACCGCGGCGCTCGCCGCCAAGGCCGGAAGATCATACCCGCCTTCGAGAGTCGAGACCACGCGCCCGCCGCAAACCTCATCGGCGATGTCGCACAGACCGCGCGTGATCCAGGCGAAATCATCTTCGTGCCACATCAGGTTGGCCAAGGGATCATCGGCATGGGCGTCAAATCCGGCCGAGATCAGGATCAATTCGGGTGCCCAGTCGCGCAGCCGCGCGAAGCCTTGGGTTTCAAAGACCCGCCGCATCGCGGCCCCGTCCGACCCGGGGGGCAAGGGCAGGTTCAGCACATTGTTCGTGGCCCCCCGTTCATTGGCGGCACCCGTGCCGGGGTAAAGCGGCATCTGGTGGGACGAGATGAACAGCGCACGGGGTTCATCCCACAGCACGTCTTGGGTGCCGTTGCCGTGGTGCACGTCGAAATCGACCACCGCCACGCGCGACAGGCCGTGGTGTTCCAGCGCATGGCGCGCCGCGATGGCCACGGTGGAAAACAGGCAAAAGCCCATGGCGCGGGTGCGTTCGGCATGGTGGCCCGGCGGTCGGGTGGCAACGAAGGCATTGCGCGCTTGACCGGCCAGAACCGCATCAACCGCGGCGATGCAGCCACCGACGCTGCGCAGGGCGGCCTGCCATGTACCGGGGCTGGCGTGGGTATCGGCATCCAGCGCCACCCGGCCGTCGACGGGCATCCTTTGGCGCAGACGGTCGATATGGTCTTGCGGATGGCCCAAAAGCAGCACCGATTCCTCGGCCAGCGGGGCGGTCATGCGGATCAGGTCATCGAATTCGGGGGCGGAAAGCGCCTCGTTGATTTCGGCCAGCCGTTCGACCCGCTCGGGATGGCCGGGCGGGGTCAGGTGATCAAGCCCTGCGGGGTTTTCCATCAAAATCGTCATCGACCATGCTCCGGTTCAGTCTGGGGCCAGCATGTAACCCGCGCCGCGCACGGTCTGAAGATAGCGCGGTTCCTTGGGGTCCATCTCGATCTTGCGGCGCAAGCGCGTGATCTGAACATCCACGGCGCGTTCCTGCACCTGATCGATGCCCGACTTGTCGCGGTTGAGCAGGCCCACCAGTTCGGTCCGGGTGATCGGTCGGTTGGGGTCGGCGGCGAAAATCCGCATCAAAGCGGCCTCGGTCGCGGTCAGCCGTACGGGTTTTGTTCCATGCCACATCTCGGCCCGGTCCAGATCATAGCGGATCGGACCCATCTGAAGCACCGGTGGACGCATGGGTTCGTCTGCCGGCTTCGGCATCCGCCGCAGGATCGCGTTGATCCTGAGCAGAAGCTCCTTGGGTTCGAAAGGTTTGGCAAGGTAATCATCGGCCCCGGCCTCCAGCCCGCTGATGCGGTCACCGGCTTCGCCGCGCGCGGTCAAAAGCAAGATCGGGGTGTCTTGTGTCTGGCGGATATGGCGGCACAGGCTCAGCCCGTCTTCGCCGGGCATCATCACATCCAGAACGATCAGGTCAAAGGCCAGCCCCTTGAGCAATCGGCGCGCCTGTGCCGCATCGCGGGCGACGGTGGCCAGATAATCGTGCCGGATCAGGAATTTTTGCAGCAGCCCGCGGATGCGTTCATCGTCATCGACGATCAGCAGATGTGCGCCGATTTCCCGGCTCATCGCGGGCCATCCCCATCATCAAGGTAGTGGCGGCGCATTTCCTGATTCATCATCTGCTCCAGCACCGTGCGAAAGCCCGCCACGGCTTCGGGGCCGGCGGCGCGATAGGCGTCGCGCATTCGGTTGCGCTGGGCTTCGGACAGGGCCCGTTCCAGCGCCGCGCCCTTCGGCGTCAGGAACAAGTGCCGTTCGCGTTTGTCGCGGGTGCCGACGCGGCTTTCGACCAGATCATCCTCGACCAAGGTGCGCAGCACGCGGTTGAGCGATTGCTTGGTCACACCAAGGATCGACAACAGGTTGTTGACCGTCGTGCCGGGGGTGCGGTTGATGAAATGGATGGCGCGATGGTGTGCCCGCCCATACCCGTAATCTTGCAAGATGCGATCCGGGTCCGCGGTAAAGCCGCGATAGGCAAAAAACATCGCTTCGATGCCGCGGCGCAGCTGATCGTCGGTCAGAAACAGCAGGCTTTCGCCCCGCCCCATCACAGTCGTCGCGTTGCGATCCGCCATCGGCCTGCCCCTTGCTGCACCCCGTCAGGGTTCGGTCCAGTTTATGTCAGCCTTGTTGACTTTCCAAGAATCGATTGTTAGCGATTAGGGCGTTTTGCGCAACAATATGCCCGAAGTGGACATAAATCGCGCAACATTCGGAAACCTGACCGGCGGGCAAAGCCGGGAACATGGACGGGGAAGCGGACCGATGGCCGGAGCCTATGATGATCGTGATGGCAAGATCTGGATGGATGGCAAGCTGGTGGATTGGCGTTCGGCCAATGTGCACATCCTGACCCATGCGATGCACTACGCCTCTTCGGTGTTCGAAGGGGAACGGGCCTACAATGGCAAGATCTTCGAATCCCGCTGGCATTCCGAGCGGCTTTTGAAATCGGGCGAGATGATCGACATGCCGATTCCCTACTCGATCGACGAAATCGAGGCGGCGAAATACGCGGTCATGCAGGCCAATGGCTTGACCGACGCCTATGTGCGCGCCGTGGCATGGCGCGGATCCGGCGAAGACATGGGCGTGTCGTCCAAGCGCAACCCGGTGCGCATGGCGGTCGCCGCCTGGAGCTGGGGCAATTACTACGGCGATGCCAAGACCAAGGGCGCCAAGCTCGATATCGCCAAGTGGCGTCGGCCCGCGCCCGAAACCGCCCCCTATCAGGCCAAGGCCGCCGGGCTTTACATGATCGCGACCATGTCCAAGCATGCAGCCGAAGCCAAGGGGTGTTCGGACGCGATGATGTTCGACTATCGCGGCTACGTGGCCGAGGCGACGGGCGCCAACATCTTTTTCGTCAAGGACGGCGAGGTGCACACCCCCTTGGCCGATTGCTTCTTGAACGGGATCACGCGCCAGACCGTGATCCGGATGCTGGGCGAGCGCAACATCACCGTGCACCAGCGCCACATCCTGCCCGCCGAACTGGAAAGCTTTGAACAGTGCTGGTTGACCGGCACCGCCGCCGAAGTGACCCCGGTGGGCCAGATCGGCGATTACAGCTTCGAGGTGGGCGCGCTGACGCGCGGCATGGCCGAAGCCTACGAGGCCTTGGTGCGCGCCTGACGACAGCGCCTTGCCCCGGTTATCAGGCCCCGCCCCGGCGGGGCCTTTTTGCTTGGCGCTTGATTTCCGCGCCCATCGCGCCCACCATCGGTGCATGGTGATGCATTTCCAGCCCATGGGGCCCGCAGCACAAGCCGAACAGGTGGCCTTTGACCGCAGGGAATTGGGCGTCATCCTGACCTTGTACGGACGCATGGTCGCGGCCGGCGAATGGCGCGATTACGCGATTTCGCACCTGTCGGACGTGGCGATTTTCTCGATCTTCCGCCGGGCGGCTGAACATCCCATCTACCGGGTCGAAAAGCGCCCCAGACTGCGCGACCGGCAGGGCCAGTATGCCGTCATCGGCATGGATGGGCGCATCCTCAAGCGGGGGCATGATCTGTCGGCGGTGTTGCGGGTGCTGGAACGCAAGCTGATCCGGCTGGTCGAGCACGAGCGTTAAGCGTCAAGCCGCTTGATGGCCGTGATATCGCCAAATTCGCGGGCGGCGATCCGGTCCACCGCTTCGGCCAGCGGCTCATAGGCAACCGCCATGTGGTGCGCATTGGCATGCAACAGCATGTCTTCGCTTGCCATCATCCCCACATGGCCCCGCCAGAACACCAGATCGCCGCGCTGCAATGCTGTGCCTTCGGGCAGAACGCGGCCCAACGCGGCGGCCTGTTGGTCGCTGTCGCGCGGGCAGGCGATGCCGCAGGCCAGTAGCGCGGCCTGCACAAGCCCGGAACAATCGATGCCCCAGCGGCTGGTGCCCGCCCACAGGTAGGGCGTGCCCAGAAACAGATCGGCCACACCCACGGGGTCGGAAAACCGGGCGTTGATGGGTGTCAGATGCTGGATCGGAACATGATGGCCGGTGTGTATGCGCAAGAACCCGTCCCGCTCGCCCAAGACGCGCACCCGGCTGCCGAAAAACAGCGTGACATCGGCCGCTTCCTTGAAGTCGGGCTTGGGGTACAGATGCGTGGCGGGCGCCGTAACCCAATGGGTGGCATCCTCGGCCCCGGTCAGGGCGCCCGACAGGATATAGCCCACATAGCCATCGCGTTCGGTCATGCCGAAACAAAATCCGTCTGCCGTTTCCAGCGCCAGAAAGCGTTCGCCGAACAACAGCTGGCTGACGCGGTTGCCGCGCGGGGCATCGGTGATGTTGACCATCGGCTGCTGCACCATCATCCAGCGGCCCTTGACGAAGCGTTCGGCCTCGACCTGCCCCTCTAGCGAGACATGCGCCACCCGGCCGTTGGCGGGTGTGGTTCTGGGGTCCATCATGGGGTTTGTCCGTCGCCGGCAAGCACGTGGAAAATCGCCCGCGCCCCTTGCCCAAGACCGCCTTTGGGCCGGCCGGGCGCGTTTGAGGGGCTCCAGGCATAGATATCGAAATGGACATAGCGCGCCACATCCGGCACGAAGCGCCGCAAGAACAGCGCGGCGGTGATGGCACCCGCCATGCCCCCGGTGGGTGCATTGTCCAGATCGGCGATGCCGGGTTCGATCATCGTTTCATAGGGGGCGTGAAACGGCAGCCGCCAGACCGGATCGGCCACCTGCACCGCCGCCTTGGCCAGATCGGCGGCCAGCCCGTCATCATCGGTGAAAAACGGCGCGATATCGGGGCCGACTGCGACCCGGGCGGCACCGGTCAGCGTTGCCATCGAAACCGTCAGATCGGTCGGCGCCTCATTGGCCAGCGCCAGCGCATCGGCCAGCACCAGCCGACCCTCGGCATCGGTGTTGTTGATCTCGATCGTCTTGCCATTGCGGGCGGTGAAGATGTCGCCGGGCCGGAACGCGGCCCCGGACACGGCGTTTTCCACCGCCGGGATCAGGACGCGCAGCGTCACATCCAGGCCTTCGTCCATGATCATCCGCGCCAGCCCCAGCACGCTGGCAGCCCCGCCCATGTCCTTTTTCATCAAACCCATCGACGCGCCGGGCTTGAGATTCAGCCCGCCGGTGTCGAAACACACGCCCTTGCCGATCAGCGTGACCGTCCGGGGGCCTTGGCCCCAACGCATCTCGATCAGGCGCGGGGCGCGCGCCGCGGCACGCCCGACGGCGTGAATCAGCGGCAGATTGGCCGCCAGCAGGTCATCGCCGGTGGTCACCTTGATCTCGGCGCCAAAACCACCCGCCAGATCCCGCGCCGCTGCTTCCAGCGCATCGGGGCCCATGTCCTCGGCGGGCGTATTGATCAGATCCCGCGTCAGCGCCTCGGCGGCGGCGATCCGTTCCAGCCGTGCGGCATTTACACCGGCCGGCGCGATCAGGCGCGCCTTGGCGGGGCTTTGGCTGCGATAGCGATCAAAGCGGTAAAGCGAGAACAGATAGCCCAGCCCAATTTCCGCCCCGTCCGGGCCATCGGGCGGGTTGGTCAGGGTGTAGCTTGCCCCTGGCAGACCCGCGATGGCATGGCCGATGGCGAAGCGCTGGCGCTTGCGGTCTTGATCTTGCCCCGTACCGATCAGCACCATGGCCGGGCGGCCCGATGCCCCCGGCACGGCGCAGACCTGTGCCAAGGCCCCGGTAAAGCCGTGATGCTGCGCCCAATTGCGTGCCTCATCGGTCAGATCCGCGGGCATGGTGTCGCTGGGCACCAGCCGGATCGGGATGGCGTGCGCATCGGGCGCGGCGAAACGCAGGTCTTTTTGCATGGTCAACCGGGGTCAGGGGGTGAAGCGCTTGCGCGCTAGACTAGCGCCCCACCCGGTCGCCGCAAGACCCGTCACGGGGATACATCCTCCAGATCCCAGATGGCGTGGATCGAGCGATCCCCGACCCGTTCCAGACGCGCCAGCGTGGCTGCAAGAGCCACGCCATCGCCGCTGTCGAGGCAATCCAGCACATGCCGGCCCGCTTGCGCCAGGGTCGCCATGCCGATCATCCGGGCATCCCGGACGAGAGCGACCAATACCTGTTCCAGCTGGGCGTGATCGCCCTGCCGCGACCGGGATGCGATCTGGCCCAGCAAGCTTGCCAGCCGGTCGAGCGCCTGGGCCACTTCGGCCTCGGCGCGATGTTCGCCCAAGCGATCGCACAAAAGTTCCAGTTGGCCGGGATTGAAGCCAGCCGGCTCCCCCAGCGGAAGTTCGGTGACACCCGCCCTCATTCATACGCTCCACAATCCACCCCCACCACGGGCAGCTGCGACCATCGAAGGGGCGACTGAACAAAGCCTTAGGACATGCTTGGAAAGCACCTCCAATTTGCGCCAGATTTGGGCTAATGCTGCGCGTGCCAAGACAAAGGACGGCCCTGGACATGCACCGTGTCAAATCTTTGCCAGATTATCTGCTGGATCGCTACAAGCACTGGAAAGCCCACGAGTTTCCCCAAAGCCGGGCGCTGTTTCGCAAGCTGGCGATCGAGGGGCAGAACCCGCGCGCGATGGTGATCGCATGCTGCGACAGCCGGGTGGCGGTGGCGCCGGTTTTCGGCCAACAGCTGGGCGAATTGTTCGTGCATCGCAACATCGCCAATCTGGTGCCGCCCTATGTCGTGGACGGCCATCACCAGGCCACCGCCGCAGCGGTGGAATTCGCGGTGCGGTTTCTGAAGGTCAGCCACATCATCGTCAAAGGCCATTCCCAATGTGGCGGGGTCCGGGGTTGTTTGCAGATGTGCGCCGGCGAGGCGGACGATCTGGATCGCGCCGACAGCTTCGTCGGGCGCTGGCTGGATCTGTTGCGCCCCGGCGTGGCGCGGATTGCCGACATCACCGACCCGTCCCATCGCCAGACCGCGCTGGAAAAGGAAGGCATCCAGATCAGCCTGGAAAACCTGATGAGCTATCCCTTCGTGGCCGAAGCGGTGGATGCCGGCCGCCTGACGTTGCACGGGCTTTGGACCGATCTGGCCGAGATGGATCTGGAAACCTTTGACGGCGAGGTGCGCCACTTCGTGCGCGGCTAAGCTTTACCCGCGCCACGCCGGCGGGTATGGGGGCCCACCGAAACAACCAGCAGGAGCAGCCGCATGGATGGCATACTGGCGCTTGCGGCGGACAATCTGCTGTCGCCCATCATCTTGTTCTTCGCGCTGGGCCTGCTGGCCGCCTTTGCCAAATCCGACCTGTCGATCCCCGAAGCCATCGCCAAGGGCATGTCGATCTACCTGCTGTTTTCCATCGGCTTCAAAGGCGGGGCCGCAGTGGCAGATCATGGGGTGGATGCCACCTTGTTGATGTCGCTCTTGGTGGGCGTGATCTTGTCCTTTGTTCTGCCGGTGATCGCTTTCGCGCTGCTGCGGGGCATGTCGCGGCTGAACGTGACCGACGCGGCGGCGGTTGCCGCGCATTATGGGTCGATTTCCATCGTGACCTTCGTTGCGGCGACATCGGTCATCGCTTCGGCGGGTCTGAGGTCGGAGGGCTACATGGTCGCCGTCGCCGCCGTGATGGAGGCACCCGCCATCTTGTCGGCTTTGTGGATCATCGCGCGCTACGGCAAATCCGGCAGCGACATGGAAGACGGCTTGATGCGGGAAATCCTGCTGAACGGGTCGATCGTGCTTTTGGTGGGGTCATTCCTGATCGGCTGGATTACGGGGGCCGAAGGCATGGACCGCATCGCCCCCTTTATCGTGGCGCCGTTTCAGGGCGTGTTGTGCCTGTTCTTGCTGGATATGGGTTTGGTTGCGGGTCGCGGCTTGCGCGATGCGCGCGCGGTGTTGACGCCGGGGTTGTTCTTGTTCGGGGTCACCATGCCGCCGATCGGCGCGCTGCTGGGTCTGGGCGCGGGGCTGATGCTGGGCCTGTCGACGGGGGGCGTGGTGTTGTTCATGACGCTGTGCGCCTCGGCGTCCTATATCGCGGTGCCGGCCGCGATGCGCGTGGCGCTGCCCGAAGCCAACCCATCTGTCTATCTGACGCTATCGCTTGGCGTGACTTTTCCCTTCAACCTGACGCTCGGCATCCCGCTGTATCTTGCGGTGGCCAGCGCCGTCACCGGAGGCTGACGCACATGCAGACCCACAAGGCCAAACGGGTCGAAATCACCATTGAATCGGTGATGGAAACCCGGCTGACGACCGCCTTGATCAAGGCCGGTGTCACCGGCTTTACCGTTTTGCCCGTTCTGGGTGGATCGGGCCGGTCGGGCCAATGGACCCGCGAGGGGCAGGTCAGCCGTGCAGGCGGCATGGTCAGCGTCGTGTGCATCATCCGCCCCGAACGGCTGGACGGCTTGCTTGCCGCCGCCTTTGGCGTCGTCGAACGTCACATCGGCGTGGTCACCGTGACCGATTGCGAAGTGCTGCGCGCGGAACGCTACTAAGCGTCAGGGCTGCCAGATCAGCACCTGACCTTCGGGCCAGGTGAAATCGGCCTGCATCTCGATCAGCTGGCGCGCCCCGGGGGCCAGATCCAGCGTCCAGCCATGCACCCCACGCTGGTCGTTCAGGTCACGCTCATCGGGTTCGGGTGCCAGCGACAGGCGCAGGGTCAGGGCCTCTTGCTCGGCAAAGGGCGTGGCATAGACCAGCCGCACCCGTTCGGGCCGATCCGACAGGTTTTCAACCCCAAAGGCAATCGCGCGGCTTTGCGTGTTGCTGGTGGTGAAAAACCCCCGGTCCCCTTCGGCCAAGGAGCGGTCGATCCAGATCAGCGGCAGGTGATCGAGCGGGCCAAAGCCCAGTTCCGCTTTGGCGCCTGCGGCGATCGGGGCCAACCAGTCGCTTCCAACCAAGGCGCCATCGCGGAAAAACCGTGCAGGTCCCGGCAGGATTGGGGCGCCCGTGTCGTTTTGCACCGTGGCGACCAGATGGGCGGTTGCGTCGTGGCGCGGAACGCCGCGCGCCTCGGTCACGGCGGGCAGGCGGACCGGATCCAGTGCCAACACCTCTGTCCCGCTGGCCCCGATGCTGACGGGCCGGGTGTAATCGAAGCGGACCGACAGACCATCGACCGCCAGGGCCGCGCGCGGATCGGTCGCGGCAGGGGCCGCGGCCATGTCGCCCAGGGCCATCGACATATCGCCTGCCAAGGGCTGGCGCGCGGCGCGGTCGATGACGCGTGCAGGCGTGGGCCATGTCTGGCTTGGGTCGCGCGGGCGCTGGGGGTCGGCGGTGGAAAAGGCCACGGTCACATCGTTCCACCGGGCCCCGCCCCCGGCTGTCAGTGTGACGAACTGGGCAAGGCTGACCGCCCCGCTGTCGGTGTCAAGGCGCAGCTCATGACTGGGCGCCCAGCTTGCGGCTTGGGTGAAATAGTGCAGCGTCAGCGTTCCTTGGCTGGGGCGGTCGGCGGTGACGGGCAGCGCGATCATATCCACCCGGGCTTCAAGCGGAAAAAGCTGCGCCAAGCGATCACGCGCCAGATCCAGATCGGCCTGTCGGTCGGTGACGGTTTGCTCGGGGATGCGTCGCGCGATCCGGGCGGTTTGCAACGCCCCTGCGAGCCGTTCGGTTTCGCCGCCGATCGCGGCCAGCACTTCGGGGATCGACGCGGGCCCGGCGGCCAGCGCCCCATCGTCAGACAGCGCAGCCAGATAGGCCAACTGCCCTTCGATGGCGCGGATCTGCACATCGAACAGCGCCAAGGCGTCAACGGCTGCTTCCAGCGCCGTTTCCGCCGCGATGACCGTGGCGCGGGCGGCGGCCTGTTCGGCATCGTCCAGCGCACCGGGGCGCAGTGGATGATTCGTCACGCGGCTGGGCTGGCCCAGGACCGCCCCATCAGGGCCCTGCACCGCAATCAGATCGGCCATGTCGGCATCGGGCATGGCGATCAGGATCCGATGTGTTCCCGCGGGGATGGTGACGTCGCCCCGGCGCGTGACCTCGGCGCCCGACAGGAAAACGGTGGCCTGTGCGATGTCGGCCCGGATCACGATGTCATCGGCAAAGGCGGTGGAACTGCCCAGCAAAAGGGCGGCAAGGGAAAGGGCGATACGCATGGAAAAACACTCCGCTCTGGTGACGCGACCCGGAAACAAGGTGTGGCCAAGCGCTGCATCGCGCAATGGAAAAACCTGCGGATCGGTCCTTGCCACGACGCGCCGCCCCGGCGTGGGCGGCAAAAGGCCGGCCGCGGGCTGCCCCGGGCCGGCCTTGGGATGCCGCGCGACGGGGCGCGTCAGCCCTTTTTCAGCACCCGGTTGCCGAGCGTCTCGGCGATCTGCACCGCGTTCAGCGCCGCGCCCTTGCGCAGATTGTCGGACACGCACCACAGGTTCAGCCCGTTGTCGAGCGTGCTGTCCTGGCGGATGCGGCTGACAAAGGTGGCGTAATCCCCCACGCATTCGATGGGGGTGATGTACCCGCCATCCTCGCGCTTATCGATGACCATGACGCCGGGGGCTTCGCGCAGGATGTCGCGGGCTTCGTCTTCGTCCAGAAAATCCTCGAATTCGATGTTGATCGCCTCGGAATGGCCGACAAAGACCGGCACGCGCACGCAGGTGGCCGTGACCTTGATCTTGGGGTCGAGGATCTTTTTGGTTTCGACCACCATTTTCCATTCTTCCTTGGTCGAACCATCCTCCATGAACTTGTCGATATGGGGGATCACGTTAAAGGCGATCTGCCTGGTGAATTTTGCGGGCGCGCGTTCCTGGCCGGGCACATACATGCCCTTGGTTTGATCCCACAGCTCATCCATGCCCGCCTTGCCCGCACCCGAGACGGATTGATAGGTCGACACCACCACGCGCTTGATCCGGGCGCGGTCATGCAGCGGCTTGAGCGCCACGACCATCTGCGCGGTCGAACAGTTGGGGTTGGCGATGATATTTTTCTTGGCATAGCCCAAGACCGCATCCGGGTTCACCTCGGGCACCACCAACGGCACGTCGGGGTCGTAGCGGTAGAGCGAGGAATTGTCGATCACGACGCAGCCGGCCTTGGCGGCCTTGGGCGCGTAGATCGCCGTCGCTTCGGACCCGATGGCGAACAGCGCGATGTCCCAGCCGGCGAAATCGAAGCTGTCGAGATCTTTTGTTTTCAGGGTCTTGTCGCCAAAGCTGCATTCCGTGCCCAGCGATTTTCGACTGGCGAGTGCCACGATCTCGTCCACGGGGAATTCCCGCTCGGCGAGGATGTTCAGCATTTCGCGGCCCACATTGCCCGTGGCACCGGCGACGACGACTCGGTATCCCATGTTCTTGGTCCTTATCCTTGAGGATGGGCGGCACATAAAGGAACCACTTGCCAAGGAAAAGGGCCGCAGCGCTTGACATGAGCGACGTGGCACCGCATGTGCCCTCCATGTCGCTGCGCTGCCGCGTGAGCAGTCGGACGGCGGGTGTGACCCGCGCTCCTGACAGCGACAGAACGTTTTCCAGGTTCCCGTCACGCAGGGGTCTGACGATCGCGCCGATCCACGGCCCGGTCGCACCCTCGTCCGCCCTGCACGCCGTGTGGGGCCCTTGATCGATGGCGACCGCAGGATGCGGCGCCCGAAAGGATTTGATTTGTTCGATTTCGACATGCTCGGGCTGAAGCCCGCGCTTCTCAAGGCGCTGCAAGCGTCGGGTTTTGACACCCCCACCCCGATCCAGAACCAGGCGATCCCCTTGGCCTTGGCTGGCCACGATATCCTGGGGCTTGCCCAGACGGGCACCGGCAAGACGCTGGCCTTTGGCCTGCCGCTGATCGCGCATCTGATGGATGAACCCGGGCGTCCGGCCGCGCGCACCACCAAGGCGCTGATCCTTGCCCCGACGCGCGAACTGGTGAACCAGATCGCCGACAGCCTGCGGGTGTTTACCCTGAACACCCAGATCAAGATCGCCACGGTCGTCGGCGGCCAGTCCATCGGGCGCCAGATCGGCGTGATGGCACGCGGCACCGATATTCTGGTGGCCACACCCGGTCGCCTGATCGACCTGATGGATCGCGGCGCGGTCGATCTGCGCCAGGCGCGCCATCTGGTTCTGGACGAGGCCGATCAGATGCTGGATCTGGGCTTTATCCATGCGCTGCGCCGGATCGCGCCTGCGCTGGGCACGCCGCGCCAGAC
>JBEAQJ010000154.1:0-12868 GCA_041163945.1 Pseudomonadota bacterium | reverse complement strand
TCTTTAAGATATTGCTCTGACGAGCCGCGCTTAATTTTATAAAGCGGCGGTTGAGCAATATAGAGATGGCCCCTTTCAATTAATTCCGGCATTTGCCGATAGAAGAAGGTGAGCAACAAGGTGCGAATATGAGCACCATCTACGTCAGCATCGGTCATGATAATGATTTTATGATAGCGCAGCTTTTCGATATTGAAGCCATACTCACTATCGCGCCCAATGCCTGTGCCAAGGGCGGTGATTAATGTGCCAATTTCAGCGCTAGAAAGCATCTTGTCAAAACGCGCGCGCTCCACATTCAAAATTTTGCCGCGCAAGGGTAGCACGGCTTGATTCTCGCGGTTACGCGCTTGCTTGGCTGAGCCACCTGCGGAATCACCTTCGACGATGAAAAGTTCAGCCTTGGAAGCATCGCGCTCTTGGCATTCCGCTAATTTGCCGGGAAGGCCTGCCATATCGAGCGCGCCCTTACGGCGGGTTAAATCGCGCGCACGGCGGGCTGCTTCACGCGCGGCGGCGGCCTCAACGACTTTTGAAACAATAGAGCGGGCTTCGGCTGGATGTTCTTCAAACCAAGCGCTTAAATCTTGGTTGACGATATTTTCGACGACGGGGCGGACTTCAGACGAGACGAGCTTGTCTTTGGTTTGTGAGGAAAATTTTGGGTCCGGCACTTTCACGGATAAAACACAAGTTAAGCCTTCGCGGGCATCATCGCCGGTGAGGGCAACTTTTTCCTTTTTGGCAATGCCCGTTTCATTGGCGTAATTATTCACAACCCGAGTTAAGGCCGCGCGGAAACCTGCCAAATGAGTGCCACCATCGCGTTGGGGAATATTATTGGTGAAGCATAGAACTGTTTCATGATAGCTATCATTCCACCACAAGGCACATTCAACGGTAATGCCATCTTTTTCGGCATTCATTGTGATGGGCGCTGGAATGGCTGATTGTTTGGTACGATCGAGATAGCGCACGAAGGCTTCAATGCCGCCATCATAGTGAAGTGTCACAGACTTTGGCTCAAGCCCGCGATGATCATTGAGAGTGATGATAACGCCGGAATTCAAAAAAGCCAATTCGCGCAAGCGATGTTCGAGTGTGGCATAATCAAATTCGGTTTTGGAAAAGGTTTGTGGGCTTGGCAGAAAGGTAACTTCCGTGCCCTTGCGATCTCCTTGTGGGCCAATTGGCTTTAGGGGAGACACTGCATCACCTAAATTGAATTCCATTTCCCATTCATGGCCACCACGGAAAATGCGCAGCTTCAAAAATGTGGAAAGGGCGTTCACAACAGATACGCCCACACCATGAAGGCCGCCTGAAACTTTATAGGAATTCTGATCGAATTTGCCGCCCGCATGTAATTGCGTCATGATGACTTCAGCAGCCGATACTCCCTCTTCGGTATGAATATCGGTTGGAATGCCGCGCCCATTGTCCGAAACGGTGCAAGAACCATCGGCGTTGAGGGTTACTGTTACAGTGTCGCACCATCCGGCCAGGGCTTCATCAATAGCATTATCGACAACTTCATAGACCATGTGATGTAGGCCTGAGCCATCATCGGTATCGCCGATATACATGCCGGGGCGCTTGCGGACCGCCTCCAAGCCTTTGAGAACCTTGATGGAATCTGCGCCATATTCGGTCGACGCGGGGGCGTTGTCTGCCATGCGGTGCTCTGCCTGTTCTGTTTGGGGTTTTATACCGCCCGGGCCGGGGAATGTCACGCCGCAGACACAAGATTTAGTCGCTTTGCAGCATATGACCGCGAAACCCTTGGTCCATCATACAAAGGGGATGACAACACCGACCAAGATCAACAACAGGCCTGAGCCTAGATTAAGCCGGCCGATCGCCCGTGGGCTTTGCAACAGGCGGCGCGCACGGTCCAGAAACAAGGCCAGACCAAGGTTGCCGATCAACGGCACAATGGCCGAAACGGCCAGGATCACCCCAATGTCGGGGGGTGTGATCCGGCTCAGATCAAAGAAGCCCGGCAAGAACCCCATGTAGAACAAGATCGCCTTTGGGTTGCCGATCACCGCGGCGACGCCCACCGAAAACCCCGCCCAAATACCCGGCCGGGTCATGCGGCTGTCGGTGCCCGGTGGTCGGGCAGGCGCGCGGATCAGCATGACACCCATGCCGATAAACACCGCCGCCGCGATCCAGCGCATCACGGCCAGCGCATCGCCATAAAGCGACAACACCCAAGCCAAGCCCAGGATCGCACACAGCGGCCAGACCAGATCGCCCAGCGCCACCCCGACCGCCAAGGGCCAAGCCCCCGACATGCCGCCCGACAGCGCGCGTGCAGTCAGCGCCACCCAGACAGGGCCGGGCACGACCCACAGCCCCGCCATCGCCGCGGCATAAAGCGCAAGCTGCTCAAGCGTGACGGTCATGGCAGATCGCCCTCGGAAAATTGCGCGCGGCTGGTTCCCGCATCATCCACGACCGCCAAATACTGCGCCCGAGGGCCAAGATCGGCGAACAGTTCCGGCCCGGTGCCGGTCATCCAGGCCTGCGCGCCCAAGGCACAGATTTCATCGAACAGGGCGGCGCGGCGGGCTGCGTCCAGATGGGCGGCAACCTCGTCCAGCAAGACCAGGGGTGCGGCGCCCGTGTCGGTCTTGAGCGCGCGGGCATTGGCCAAGATCAGCGAGATCAAAAGCGCTTTTTGTTCGCCGGTGGAACATTGTGCGGCAGGCATCGCCTTTTCCGTATAGGTGGCTGCCAGATCAGCGCGGTGCGGGCCAACCAGCGTGCGGCCCGCAGCCATGTCACGCGGGCGGCTGTCGGCAAAGGCGGCCGCAAAATCGCCAGCCATCGTCCAATCATCGGCTTCCAGCCGCAGATCGGCGGCCGGAAAGGCGGTGGCCGCCCCCTGCTGGGCGGCCATGATGCGGCCGATGGCATCCTTGCGATTGGCTGTCACGATCGCGGCGGCTTGCGCCATCTGCGCCTCCAGCGCGTCATACCAGCGGGGATCGGCCACACCATCTTTCAGCAGGCGATTGCGCTCACGCATGGCTTTTTCATAGCTCAGCGCCGCGTCCGCATGATCGGGATGAAAGCTCAATGCGATGCGATCCAGAAAGCGGCGCCGACCATCGGCACCTTCGATCCAAAGCCGGTCCTGAGCCGGGACCAGCCAGATGATGCGCAGCACACGCGCCAAAGCGGTCTGCGCCGCTGGTTTGGCATCGATCAACGTGACGCGGGGCTGGCCCGGTTCGGCGGACAGGGTGATTTCGCGATCTGGCCCCGCGCCCACCACATCGGCCGTCACCTTCCAGCCGATGGCTTCGGGCCGGCGGACGATTTCGTCGGCACCGGCCCGCCGCAGGCCACGACCCGGCGACAAAAGCGACACCGCTTCGATCAGGTTGGTTTTGCCCGCCCCATTGGCACCAAAGATGGCCACGGGCCGGCCATCAAACGCCAGACGCGTGCGGCGATGGCTGCGGAAATGGCTCAGCGTCAATGTGGCGACAAAGGGGGTCATGGGAACGTTTTCCTGCAGGAAAACGGGTGGGAAAACACATGTTTGCGCCGCTGCGAAACCTGGGGCTCGCAAGGCGGAAAACCCGGGTTTTCCGCCCCCCTCACACCCGCATCGGCATCACGACGTAGATGGCGCTGGTGTCGTTGCCTTCGCGCATCAGGGTCGGTTCGCCCGGCGATGAAAACAAGAACACCGCGTTCTCGCGATCGACCTGGCTGGCAATTTCCAACAGATATTTCGCGTTGAACCCGATCTCGAGCCGATCATCGCCATAGGCCACGGCCAGCTCTTCTTCGGCATTGCCCGCATCGGGCGCGTTGACCGACAGCACCAGCCGATCCTCGTCCAACGCCAGCTTCACCGCGCGCGAACGCTCGGAACTGACGGTGGCCACCCGATCGACCGCTTTGGCGAAATCGGCGGCGTCAACCTCCAGCCGGCGGCTGTTGCCGGTCGGGATGACGCGGGCGTAATCGGGAAAGGTCCCATCAATCACCTTGGAGGTCAGCGTCACCTCGGGTGTGGCAAAGCGAACCTTGGTCTCGGACACGGAAACGGCGATCTGGGCCTCGTCGTCGTCCAGAAGCTTGCGCATCTCCCCCACGGTTTTGCGCGGAACGATGACACCCGGCATCGACTGCGCCCCCTGCGGCAGCGCGGCATCGATGCGCGCCAGCCGATGCCCATCGGTGGCCACCGCGCGCAACACCGGCGCGCCTTCGCTTTCGGCAACGTGGAAATAGACGCCGTTCAGATAATAGCGTGTTTCCTCGGTCGAGATGGCGAATTTTGACTTGTCGAACAGCCGGCGCAGAACCGGGGCCGGGCAGGCAAAATTGGCAACGTATTCGGTGGCGGTCATCACCGGGAAATCTTCGCGCGGCAGGGTCGCCAGCTGAAAGGTCGACCGCCCCGCCTGAACCGTCAGGCGGCCGTTCATGCTGTCATCGACCAGCGTAACCAGCGCCCCGTCGGGCAGCTTGCGCACGATCTCGTGCAAGGTCACCGCCGACACGGTGGTGGCCCCCGCGCGTTCCACCATGGCGGGCGCGCGGTCGACCACCTCGATATCGAGATCCGTGGCGCGGAAGCTGACGGTGTTGCCGTCGGCTTCGATCAGCACATTGGCCAGGATCGGGATGGTGTTGCGGCGTTCGACGACCGACTGCGCCTGAGAGACAGCGCGCAACAAGCTGGCACGCTCGATCGAGAATTTCATGGCCATGGCTCCGACAAATGCGGGGGCTGCGAGCCTAGCCGCCTCCCCCGTCTGCACAAGCGTTTTTTGTAGGAGTGTCGCGCCCTGCGGCGGGCGTCAAGCCCCATAGCAGGCTTGATGCCCCTGCTCGGTGCCGTCAGGCTTCGAGCATCCGCCGCAGGATTTCCGCGTCCTCCGCGATCTGGCTGTCGACTGACATCAATTCTTCGATCTTGCGCACGCCATACAGCACCGTCGTGTGATCACGCCCCCCAAGCTTGCGGGCAATTTCGGGGTAGCTGCGGCTGGTCAGGTTCTTGGACAGATACATCGCCATCTGGCGGGGCCGCGCGACCGCCCGGGCGCGGCTCGCCCCGGTGATGTCGGCCTGCCGGATGTTGTAGTATTCGCACGTGGTCTTGATGATCTGATCGAGCGTAACCTTGCGATCGGTCGAGCGCAGGATGTCGGACAGGCAATCTTGCACCATCTCGATGGTCACTTCGCGGCGCACCAGATCGGCAAACGCAAAAAGCCGCGTCAATGCCCCTTCGACGACACGAATATTGGTCGAAATCCGCTGTGCCATGAATTCCAGCACGCCATCCGACAGCTTGATCTGCGGATTGCGCGCCAGCGCCTGCTCGGCCTTGTGCTGCAGCACGCCCAGGCGCAGTTCGTAATCCGTCGGGTGCAGATCGACCACCAGCCCGCATTGCAGACGCGACGCGATGCGGGTGTCGAGTTCCTCCATATCGACCGG
This sequence comes from Pseudomonadota bacterium, assembly GCA_041163945.1. Lineage (GTDB taxonomy): Bacteria > Pseudomonadota > Alphaproteobacteria > Rhodobacterales > Rhodobacteraceae > Roseicyclus. The sequence continues at coordinate 7,393 of JBEAQJ010000154.1, read as the reverse complement.
CGCCCGGTCACCCGAAATGATGATCTGTTTGCCCTCTTCCACCAAAGCATTGAAGGTGTGAAAGAATTCCTCTTGGGTAGAGGTCTTTCCGGCAATGAACTGCACATCGTCGACCATCAAGACATCGACCGAGCGGAAGATCTGCTTGAAGGTCATGGTGTCTTGCTCGCGCAAGGCACGCACGAAACGATACATGAATTGTTCGGCCGACAGGTAGAGGATGCGCGCCTCGGGATAGCGCGCGCGCAATTCCCATGCGATCGCATGCATCAGATGCGTTTTGCCCAAACCCACACCGCCATACAGAAACAGCGGGTTGAAGGTGACATCGCGCCCCTCGGCCACCCGGCGCGCAGCGGCATGGGCCAGTTCGTTGGGCTTGCCGACCACGAAATTGTCAAAGGTATAGCCGGGGTTCAGGGTCGCCCCCGGCAGATCCTCGGTGCCGGTCCGCAAACCCAGGCCCATCGAGCGCTGGGATTGCGCCGTGGCCGAGGCGGCAGGCGCCTTGATGGCGTTGTCGGCACGGACGGCAGCGGTAGGGCCAACCGAAAATTCGACACGGTCCACGTTCACGCCCGCGGAATGCAGATGACGCAAGATCACGTCGCGGAAATTCTGCGCGACCCAAGACCCGAAGAAATTCGTCGGCACATGAAACCGCGCCGTGCGGTCATCGAGACGATCAAAAACGATGGGATCAATCCATGCCGTAAAGTTGTTCTCGCCCACGGCCTTAAGCAATTCCCCCCGGACTTGCCCCCATGTGTCGTTCGTCATTGTCGTCCCATCCATCGTTTCTTGTTATCAGGCGCTGGCGCGGCCCGTTGTCCTTTCATGCGCACCGCAGCACGCATCACGAAGCCGATTCGCCACACACCCGGGGCTGTCCCTTCCCCGTGCATCTGGCGCGTCGCCCAGCGCCGAGTCGAAAAAATCGTTACAGCCCGGCGCAGCAGCAACCGGAAGCACAGATGAAAACTTGACCCATACTCTGGCAGCCTTGTGTCGGATCGAAGGCGTTTCGCGGCCGTGGCATCCAGAAAACAGGTTTCTGGCTCCACGCGGCCGGCAGCATCAAGGGCGACCTTTCCAGGTCAACACCCGCATCAGATACCCGGGCAGGGTGGCAACCCGCCCCAAGTCTCTTTGATGCCGAATCTGTCCTTCGATCCATCCCCCCAAAGCGGCTGAATCGCCTCTGCACGCTAGCGGATGGCGCAAGGCCGCTGCAACGACTCTTCGAACTTGACTCTCACTTGGAGGGGCGCCGAATCTCCCTACGGGTGATAGGCAGTTCTGACTCAACGAATTTTTTCGAAGAAAAAAACGCCCCGACTGGCGGGGCGCTTTTGCATGCTACAACCAAGACGTGAATGGCGTCGGCCGGTCAGGCCTTCAGCGCCTTCACACGCGCCGACAGGCGCGACATTTTCCGCGCCACCGTGTTCTTGTGCAGAACACCCTTGGTCACGCCGCGCATCATTTCGGGCTGGGCATCCCGCAGCGCGGTTTCGGCCACGGCGTAATCACCGCCGGCAATCGCTTCTTCGACCTTGCGCAGGAAGGTGCGGATGCGCGAACGGCGTGCCTTGTTGACGGCATAGCGGCGCTCGGCTTGACGGGCGCGCTTCTTGGACTGGGGCGAATTGGCCATGCTGTGTCTCTTTCGTCTTGTCAGGTCTCAAATGCATTCCGCGCGGGAGATCCCGACCCCGGGTTCGTTACCGGGCGACTCTGGCCTTAGGCGGGCCTCACACGCATGTCTGGCGCGGCGCATAGCGGTTTTCAGGGCCAGATGCAAACGGCTTTGCACACCGCCCGGCGCTTACCTGTCGCGAAACTGCGGCTCACGCTTTTCCAGAAAGGCATTCATGCCCTCTTTCTGGTCCTCGGTGGCGAACAGCCCATGAAACAGCCGCCGTTCGAACAACAGACCTTCGCGCAGGCTGGTCTCGTAGCTGCGGTTCACGGCTTCCTTAACGGCCATGGTGGCCAGCATGGATTTCTCGGCAATCTTGGCTGCCGCGGCCATCGCTTCTTCCATCAGTTTCTTGGCCGGCACCACACGGCTGACCAACCCTGACCGTTCGGCTTCCTCGGCGGTCATGAACCGACCCGTCAGATGCATGTCCATGGATTTGGATTTGCCCACGAACCGGGTCAGGCGCTGGGTGCCGCCCATGCCGGCCACAACGCCCAGGTTGATCTCGGGCTGGCCGAATTTCGCGGTATCGGCCGCGATGATGAAATCGCACATCATCGCAAGCTCGCACCCACCGCCCAAAGCATAGCCCGCCACCGCGGCGATGATGGGCTTGCGCACGCGCAGCATCTGCTCGGCATCCGGACCGAACATGTCGTCGGTGAACACCTCGACAAAGCTTTTCTCGCTCATCTCGCGGATGTCGGCGCCTGCGGCAAAGGCTTTCTCGCTGCCCGTCAGAACGATACACCGCACCTTGTCGTTGTCATCGGCCGATTTCAGCGCGGCCGCCAACTCGGACAGGAGCTTGGTGTTCAACGCATTCAGCGCGTCGGGGCGGTTGAGCTTGATCAAGGCGATATGGTCTTCGATCTCGACGATCAGGGTCTCGTAGGCCATGGGTCGGGCTCTCGGAATAGGGGTGCCAAGGGGGCTTGGGCCGCGAGGGTTAGCACCAAAGCCCGCGGTTTCAAGCTATCTTTGGCAAGATGGGCAGTAGAAACTGGACCGCCCCGATTGCAGCTTGCGGTGGATTTGCCCTTGGCATTGAGGGGTTTGGCAGGCTTCGCCCGCACGGCCATAGACCCGGAAACTGTGTTGGAAATACCCCAGTTCTCCATCGGCCTGACGGTAATCGCGCAACGATGATCCGCCGGCCTCGATGGCTTCGGTCAGCACATCGCGGATGATGGGCACCAGTGCGGCGACTCGGGGGGCGGCGATCCGGCCGGCGGGGCGCAGCGGTGAAATGCCGGCGCGGTGAAGCACTTCGCAGACATAGATATTGCCCAGCCCCGCCACGATTCGCTGATCCAGCAAAACGGTCTTGACCGGGCTGCGCTTGCCCTGAAACGCCGCGACCAGGTGATCGGCGTGAAAACCGTTGCCAAGCGGTTCGGGGCCGATCCCCGCGATCAGCCAATGGGCATCGACGGCCGCGGTCGGGCACAGATCCATCGCGCCGAAACGGCGGGCATCGTTGAAGGTCACCCGCGCGCCTGCGTCGGTGTCGATGATGACATGATCATGCTTTTCGGGGGCGGGGTGCAGGTGGTGAAACTGGGCCAGCATGTCACGCGCACCCGTCGGGGCCGACACGATCATCCGCCCCGACATGCCCAGATGCACGATCAAGCTCTCGCCCGTGTCCAGATCGGCCAGAATGTATTTCGAACGGCGCCGCAGGCGCATGACCCGCGCACCGGTCAGCCGCTCGGCCATCTGCGCCGGAAAGGGCCAGCGCAAATCGGGGCGATTGACCTGCGCCTTGGCGATGCGGGCCCCTTCCAGCACGGGGGCAAGCCCGCGGCGGACTGTCTCGACTTCCGGAAGTTCGGGCACGGCGGGCTTTCCTATGATGCGGGCAGCGTTGTAACGCACGCCAAGGCCCCTATAAGAAGGGGCGGACGCAAAAAAGGACAAGCCCCCGATGGCCGAGGACAACACAGGTCGCACGACCCATTTCGGCTTTCAGGATGTGGCCGAAGACCAGAAAGCCGGGCTGGTGCACGGCGTCTTTACCAATGTGGCGTCGAAATACGACATCATGAACGATGTGATGAGCCTTGGCATCCATCGTATCTGGAAAGACGCGCTGATGGATTGGCTGGCCCCGCGCGATGGCCAAAGGCTGCTGGATGTCGCGGGTGGCACGGGCGATGTGGCGTTCCGCTTTCTGGGCCGCGCACCCGGCGCATCGGCCACGGTGCTCGATATGACCGAATCCATGCTGATCGAAGGCCAAAAGCGGGCCGAGGCGGCACAGCTGGCCGACAGGCTGGACTGGATCGTCGGCGACGCCATGGCGCTGCCCTTTCCCGACAACAGCTTTGACCGCTACACCATCAGCTTCGGCATCCGGAATGTGACGCGCATTCCCGATGCGCTGTCCGAGGCCTTTCGCGTGCTCCGGCCCGGCGGTCGGCTGATGGTTCTGGAGTTCAGCCAGTTGCCCAATGACGGGCTGCAAAAGCTGTATGATCTGTATTCTTTCAACGTGATCCCGCGCATGGGACAGCTGATCGCGGGCGATCGCGACAGCTACCAGTACCTGGTCGAATCGATCCGTCGCTTCCCCGACCAAGACCGCTTTGCCGAAATGATCGGTGCTGCGGGCTTTGAACAGGTCAGCTATCGAAACCTGTCGATGGGCATCGCGGCGCTGCATTCGGGCTGGAAGATCTGAGGTGAAGGGCCCGCACAACATCTGGCGGCTGATCCGCACCGGTGCCACCTTCGAGCGCACTGGCGCCATGGGGGCGGTTCTGGCGGCGATGGATGCGCCCCGGCCAATCCGCATTGCGGCACATGTGTTGGGCTGGCCGTTCAAATGGTTGGGGCTGCGCGGCGATCCAGAGGTGCCCCCCCTGCCGCGGGCGCTGACGGCACTTGGGCCGGCCTACATCAAGTTCGGCCAGATCCTGTCGACGCGCCCCGACGTGGTGGGCCCCGAGATGGCGCTGCAATTGCAGGTGTTGCAAGACAAGCTGCCGCCCTTTTCGCGCGCCGAGGCCGAGCGCGTCGTGGAACAGGAGATGGAAAAACCCATCAACGCGCTGTTTTCGGAATTTTCCGAACCAGTGGCCGCGGCATCCATCGCACAGGTTCACCGCGCCCGGCTGGCCCATGACGGGCGCGAGGTGGCGGTCAAGATCCTGCGCCCCGGCATCGAACGGGCCTTTCGCAAGGATATCGATGCCTTTTACCTGATCGCCTGGGTGGTCGAAACCCTGTCGCCCGCATCGCGCCGGCTGCGGCCGCGAGACGTGATCGAACATTTCGAAGGCGTGGTTCTGCAAGAGCTGGATTTGCGCATCGAAGCCTCGGCCTGTGGGGAATTCCACGCCAACACCAAGGCCGACGCGGGCTTTGTCGTGCCGCAGGTGGAATGGTTCTTGTCCTCGCGGCGGATGATGACGCTGGAATGGGTCACTGGCACCACGCTCTCGGATCTGCAAGGCATCGATGCGAATGGGTTTGACCGGCGCGCAATGGGGGCGCGGGTGCTGCAGATGTTCCTGCGCCACGCGCTGCGCGACGGATTTTTCCACGCCGACATGCATCAGGGCAATCTGAAGATCGCCCCGAATGGCGATCTGGTGGCCCTGGATTTCGGGATCATGGGCCGGCTCGACGCCTACACGCGGCGCGTCTACGCGGAAATCCTGATGGGCTTTATCCGCAAGGATTACCGCCGCGTGGCCGAAGTGCATTTCGAAGCCGGTTACGTGCCGGCCGACCGCGACATCGACGAATTCGCCCAAGCCCTGCGCTCGGTCGGCGAGCCGATCTTTGGCATGGATGCCAGCCGCATTTCGATGGCACGGCTTTTGGCCTACCTGTTTCAGGTGACCGAACGATTCGGCATGGAAACCCGCACCGAATTGATCTTGCTGCAACGCACCATGGTGGTGGTCGAAGGCGTGGCGCGCTCGCTGGACCCCGAGATCAACATCTGGACCGTCGCCCGCCCCGTGGTCGAAGACTACATTCGTGAAAATGTCGGGCCCAAGGCGGCGCTGCGCGATCTGTACAACACCGCCCGCGTTCTGGCCCGTTTCGGGCCGCGGCTGCCCGCGCTGGCCGAACGGGCGCTTTTGGCGCAGGCAAACCCGCCACGCCCCGAACGGCGCAACCCCTGGCCCGAGCGCGGCGCCATGGCCATCGCGGGGCTTATGGTCGGGGTGGGTGTCGGGATTGCGCTGGCCTATTGGGCGCTGTGATTGGGACAATTACACCGACGGGCGGCTTAACCCCAAGACGTCGGATGTGGGAATGCTGACGCCACCGTCCAACATCAGCCAGATCTCGTCGCCGACGATCGCGGCCTCTTCGACCTGACCATAGACCATGGCACCGCGTTCTTCGATCATCGTCTCGCCCGACCAATTCTGGATCGAAAAGCTGTAAAGCCCCGGTCCCAGCACCGATCCATCGGCACCCGTGCCGTTCCATGTAAAGCTGTCATCGCTCAGCGGCAGCGGGATTTCCTGCACGACATCGCCCAATTCGTTGCGCACGACCAGCTCCATCCGGTCGGCCAAGGCATGGCGCGCCCCGGCCATCGTCACGGTCTGGCCGTCGTAATTCACGGGCATTTCGGCACGCACTTCCATGCCGATCCAGTTTCCAATCTGACCCATGCCCAAGCGCGCCAGCCCGGATTGGACGCCGGACAAAAGATCGTTGGTGCGCACCTGTTGTTCAACGCCCGAGAACTGCGCCAGCTGGCTGGCGAATTCGGTCGATTCCATCGGCTTGAGCGGATCCTGATTCTGCATCTGCGTTGTCAGAAGCTGCAGAAAGGTTTCGAAATCCGAGCTGATCATGCTGGCCCGGGTCGTATCGGCCACGGCTTGGGGCCGGGCTTGGGTCACGCCAAAGGGCGTGTTCTGTGCAATGTCCATATCGAACTCCGGTTCAAAGCCTAAGATCCAGACCACCCCCGACGCCCAGCCTGACCAGCGACATCGGCACGGTGGCGCGAAGCGGGGGGGCGCTATCTGCCCCCGCGTCTTCTGATGCCGCGGGCATTTCGGCGGCGCGCGCATCCTGGCCCTGCTGCCCGCCCCCGTTCGAGATATCGACCGACGGCGCATCCAGCCCTTGGCGGGTGAATTCATCGGCCAAAAGCACCAGATGGCGCCGGATCAGATCGGCGGTTTCGGGCCGTTCGGCGGTGATCGACAAGGTCATGACCCCGTTCAATTCGCTCAGGCTCAGCCGCAATCGGCCAAGCTCGGGGGGGTCAAGCGCGATATCGACCGCCCCGCCCGGTTCTTGCGGCATCGCGGCCAGGGCGGTGGCGATCTGGCGGGTGGTGTGCAGCGGCAAATCGGTGGGCGCGATGCGATCGACCATGGGGGCCACGCTGCCTTGGGCTGGGCTGGCGCTCGGCAACGGGGACAGATCGGCGCCGTCGGCCCCCGCCTGCAAGACGGTGCCAGCCGCCTGGGCCAGGGCCGCGCCAACATCCGGGGTCGACGCGCTCGGTGTGGATCGGGCCGCGGCCACCGGTTCGTCAAGCGACATCCGCGTGCTGATCCGCAAGGTTGCCAACCCTTCGGGCCCTGCCTCGGCCCGCGGGGTCAAAGCGCCCGGCAACGCTGTGGCCGGGCCCTTCGAGCCAAAACCCGCGGCCGCGGGGGCGGGCAAGGTGGCCGGCACCGCAGCCACCGCCATCGGCGT
>JBEAQJ010000153.1:0-12875 GCA_041163945.1 Pseudomonadota bacterium | reverse complement strand
AGAACCGCGCCAAGCCTACACGGGGGCCATCCCCCAGGGTGGCGGCCCGCAGATGATACAGGCCCCCCAACACCCGGGCAAAGCCCATCAGGTAGGGCACAGCCCCCCCGAAGCGATCGTTCAGATCCATCGCCAGCAACGCCCCGGTGGCGTGCCGCAATTCCCCCACCATCTCGACCAGCCCCGCCCCCATCGGATGGTGCGCGGCTTCCTGTTCGATGGCTGCGATCAGCGTGTGGATCGCCGCGCCACCATCGGCCATCTTGCGGCCCACCAGATCCATCGCCTGGATCCCGTTCGTGCCTTCGTAAATCGCCGACACGCGCACGTCGCGGGCGAACTGAGCCACGCCGGTGTCTTCGATGAAACCCATGCCGCCATGCACCTGGATGCCCAGATTGGCCAGCTTGATCCCCGTTTCGGTGCAAAACGCCTTGGCGATGGGGGTCAGCAGCGCGGCGCGCGCGGCCTGATCGGCATCGCCGGCATGGCCCAGGTCGATCGATACGGCCAGATCCAACGCCAAAGCCCGCGCGGCAAAGGTTTCGGCCTTCATCTCCATCAGCATGCGCCGCACATCGGCATGATCGATGATCGTGCCGGTGCCGCCCGACATCAGCGGCTGGCCCTGCCGGCGCGTCGCGGCATAGGCAACGGCCGCCTGCGTGGCGGCATCGGCAATGGACACACCATGCAACGCCACCCCCAGCCGGGCGTTGTTCATCATGGTGAACATCGCGGCCATCCCCCGGTGCGGCTCGCCCACAAGCCAGCCCTTCGCGGCATCGTAATCCATCACGCAGGTGGGTGAACCATGCAGGCCAAGCTTGTGCTCAAGGCTGACCACCCGCAGGCTGTTGGCGGGCCCGGGTTGGCCATCGGGGTCGGGGATGCGCTTGGGAACCAGAAACAGCGAAATGCCCTTTGTGCCCGCGGGCGCCCCTGGCAACCGGGCCAGCACCAGATGCACCACGTTCTCGGTGAAATCATTGTCGCCCCAGGAAATGTAGATCTTTTGGCCGGTGATCGCGTAGCTGCCATCACCATTGGGCACCGCCTTGGTGCGCAAAGCCCCCACATCGGATCCGGCCTGCGGTTCGGTCAGGTTCATGGTGCCGCACCACGCGCCGCTGGCCAGCTTTGGCAGGTACAGCGCCTTGATCGGCAGCGATGCGTGATGGCTCAGCGCCTCGATCTGGCCCTGCGTCATCAGCGGGTTCATCTGCAAGGCCAGACAGGCCGCACCGGTCATGTCGTTGACGCAAGCCGCCAGCGTCTGCGGCAGACCCAGACCGCCGTAGTCCGGGTCGGCCGACAGCGCCGTCATGCCGGCTTCGGCCATCACGCGATAGGCGTCGCCATACCCCGGCGGGGTGCGCACGACCCCGTTTTCCAACCGGGCGGGATGGCGATCGCCCACGCGGTTGAGCGGTGCCAACACCTCTTCGCTGATGCGCCCCGCCTCGGTCAGAAGCGCGCGCACCGTTTCGGGCGTGGCCTCGGCATGGGTGGGCTGGGCCTGCACCCGGGAAAAGCCCACGACATGGCTCAGCAGAAACTCGAATTCGCGCACGGGCGCCTGATAGGGCATGGGCCGGCTCTCCCTCGTGGTGGCAGCGTCCTGTGATTGCATGGGCGCGCCCTTCGCGCTACCCCCGCACAGCTAGGCGCGCGCCTGCGCCCGGATCAACCCCAACGTCACGTCACGAAGATGCACACCGCTGATCTCCTTTCGCCCGACGCAACGGGCATAGCCCGCGCCGCGGCGCTGCTGCGCGCGGGCCAGCTGGTCGCGCTGCCCAGTGAAACTGTCTATGGGCTGGCTGCCGACGCAACGCAGGATGATGCCGTGGCCGCGATCTATGCCGCCAAGGGACGGCCCGGTTTCAACCCGCTGATCGTGCATGTGCCCGATCTGGCCAGCGCCATGGAACTGGCGGAATTCCCGGGGCCTGCGCGCGCATTGTCCGCCGCGTTCTGGCCGGGGCCGCTGACACTGGTCTTGCCCTTGAAACCCGGCCATGGGCTGTCGCCGCGCGTGACCGCGGGCCTTGACACGGTGGCCATCCGCCTGCCCGCCCATCCGCTGATGCAAGCGGTGCTGCGCGCGCTGGGGCGGCCGGTTGCGGCCCCTTCGGCCAACCCTTCGGGTCGGATCAGTGCCACCACGGCCGATCATGTCCGCATGGGGCTGGGCCCGCGGATTGCGGCGATCCTTGATGGGGGCGCAACGCCGGTCGGGGTGGAATCAACCATTCTGGCCCCGTCGGACCGGGGCACGCGGCTTTTGCGCGAAGGGGGCATCGTGCGCGAGGCGATCGTGCCGATCACCGGCCCGTTGACCGATGACACCACGCCTGCCGCCCGAATCGAAGCGCCGGGCCAGCTGGCCAGCCACTATGCGCCCGACACCCCGCTGTATCTGGGCGGTGCGCCGCGGGCCGACGAGATCATGATCGGCTTTGGCGCCGTGCCGGGCGATCTGACGCTGTCGGCCGCCGGGGATCTGGCCGAGGCGGCGACGCGCCTGTTTGCCAGCCTTCACGCTGCCGATGCCTTGGCCAAGGCCCGCCATGCCCGCGCGATCCGCATCGCGCCCATCCCGGACACGGGCCTCGGCCGGGCCATCAACGATCGCCTGCGCCGCGCCGCCGCGCCGCGGGGCTGACCACTTGATCTTTCGCCAATCATGCAAACCCGCCGGATAGAAAGACCCCCGCCGGCGGCCAGCGCACGGCGGGGGCAAGGTGGCGCATCTGCGCGGGCGGCGCGCGGACACACGGTTCAACCTGTGGATTGGGGCGGGCGTCCCGGATGGGCCTAGCGTTCCATCTCGGCGCGCAGCTGTTGGCGCAAGACATCGATGGGAACCGTCTGGCCTTCGCGCCGGAAATGCCAATAGGTCCAGCCGTTGCACGACGGGGCACCTTCCAGCACCGCACCCACCTGATGGATCGAACCCTTGACATCATCGGCAATCAGCGTGCCATCCACGCGCACCTTGGCCATCTGGCCGCGCGCGTTGATCAGCATTTCGCCGGGCCGCAACATGCCGCGCTCGATCAGCTGCCCGAAGGGCACGCGGGGCTCGGCCCGTTTCGATCCGACGACCTCGAGCGCGCTGCGATCAAAGCGGCGCACATTGGCCAGCCGCCGTTCGGCAACCGCACGATAGCCCGCATCGCGTTCGATGCCGATGAAATCCCGCCCCAGCATCTTGGCCACAGCGCCCGTTGTGCCGGTGCCAAAGAACGGGTCCAGCACGATGTCACCGGGGTTGGTCGTGCCCACCAGAACCCGGTGCAGCAGCGCCTCGGGCTTTTGCGTCGGATGGGCCTTTTCGCCCTGTTCATCCTTCAGCCGCTCGCCCCCGTTGCAGATCGGGATCACCCAATCCGAACGCATCTGCACGCCTTCGTTCAACGCCTTCAGCGCCTCGTAGTTGAAGGTGTATTTTCCCCCTTCGCCCTTCGAGGCCCAGATCATGGTTTCATGGGCATTCGTCAGCCGCTTGCCGCGGAAATTCGGCATCGGGTTCGATTTGCGCCACACCACGTCGTTCAGGATCCAGAAACCCTGGTTCTGCAGTTCGGCGCCGACCCGGAAAATGTTGTGGTAGCTGCCGATCACCCAGATCGCCCCGTCCGGCTTCAACAGGCGCCGCGCCGCGGCCAGCCAATCGCGCGTAAAGGCGTCATAGGCCGCAAAGCTGTCGAACTGATCCCATGCATCGTCGCAGGCATCGACCAGCGTATTGTTGGGGCGGTGCAAGCTGCCCTTGAGCTGCAGGTTGTAGGGCGGATCGGCAAAAATCAGATCGACGGATGCCGCGGGCAGCCCGCGCATGACCTCGATGCAGTCGCCGGCCAGAATCTGGTTGAGCGGCAGCGTGACTGCCTCGGGTTTTGTCTTGGTTTTCATCTCTGCCTCTGCTCCGCGCCTCTGACGGGCTTTTGCGGTGTTCGGGCAGCAGAATCGCTCAAAGGTGATTCGCAGTCAATTTATTTTTTGGAATCAAGGATTTGCATCCTCATGACCGCAAGATGTTGTAGACCGGACGAAAGGATCGTCTATGGTGCGGCGTTACCCCCATATCTTGTAGGGCCGCCAGATGTGCCGCCGTTGGGTAGCCTTGATTGACCTCCCAGCCATAGCCCGGATGGGCTTGGGCCAGCTCGGCCATCCGCCGGTCGCGGGCCACCTTGGCGATGATGGATGCGGCCGCAACCGACAGGCTTTTGGCGTCGCCCTTGACCAGCGCCACCGCGCGACAGGGCAAATCTTCGGGGCAGACATTGCCGTCGATCAGCGCCGCATCCGGAACAATGCGCAGGGCCGCCACCGCACGGCGCATGGCCAAGAGCGACGCCATGCGGATGTTCAGCGTGTCGATCTCGGCCACGCTGGCCCAACCAAGCCCGACCTGGGCCTGGGCATGGATCAACTCGAAAAGCGCCGCCCGCCGCGTGGCCGACAGCACCTTTGAATCGTTCAGCCCCGGTGGGATCCGCTCGGGGTCCAGCACCACGGCAGCCGCCGCAACCGGCCCAGCCAGCGGCCCGCGCCCAGCCTCATCCACACCTGCCACACGGGCGCCAAGGGCCATTTCATGCGTCAAATCAGGGATGGGACGGGTCATGGAGCCACCTTTCCACGGGGCGGCCGCGCACACAAGATCGGCCAAGGCTCTCAATGCTTTGTTAACCTTGCCGGGCCAGTCTGACGCGGCGGTACAGGCGGGGACGCCGATGACCGTAAACGGAGAAGCCCCGGCGCATCGCAAGATCGCCCGGGGTGGACCGTTTCGCCTTCTCTGTTTTTCAAATATCCCCGCCGGAGGCACAGCCTGAGCCGGGCCCGCAGGGGACCGGCGAGGCACGAAAAACGCGCGGAACGCGCACCTTCGGGTCACGGGTCACTCAGGGGTGCGCGTCTCGTCCTTGGCGGGGATCAGCCCATAACGCGCGGCCACCCGCCAGACATGGGGCGGCACCATGTTCTTGACCCGCGCCGGATGGGCGCGACGCAGATGCAAGATGGTTTCGATGGCCTTCATCTCGATCCGGGCGCGCGCAAATTCCAGCCCCCTCGGACCAATGCGGGGCTGCAGGAAACTCACGATGGGGCGCAGCCAATCGGGCATGGCGCGCAGGGGCATGCCCCCCGCCGCGCGTTCGGTATTGACCATGAAGCCCCGAACCGCGCCCTGACGCTTGCCGCGATCGGTCAGGGGCCGTTCGTCCAGCCGCCCGGCCAGGCCCGCCAACATCTCGGCGCCGCGATGGTTGCGCGTGATCACCCATTGATCGCCATCGCCCCCCATGTAGCCCACCGTGATGTCGGCAAGCCGGTTGGTATAATCCACGCAGGTCTTGCAGGTCATCGGAAAGAAATCCGGCGGCAGCCTTGAGATGGGCAATTTCAAGAACGGCACAACCCGGTTCGGACGGCCGTCGTCAAAGCGCAGTTCGACCCGATAGTCGGCGCGGAATTCAAGGTAGGACACCGATTGCGGGGCGGCATCGAGCAGCGACAGGAACTGATGGAAATTCTCGGTCGTGGTGTTGTCGGAACACGGTGTTCCGATCACGTAAAGACGCGCAAAGCCCAGCTCGGCCTCGATGGCGCGCAGCGCGTAGACCTGACAGGGAATGCCGATGACCGCGATGCGTTTGTGGCCGGCCGCGGCCGCGGGGGCCAGCGCCGCCAAGGTCGGGGCATAACCCATGCGCATGCCGCGGCATTGGGCCAGTTCGGCAGGATCGGTGACAATCACCGGTTCCGGGCGCCAGCGATCTTGCGGATGGGCGCGCACCGCCAGAACGGCGTCAACGCGCCCGCGTTCCAGCAAACCGGCCGCCAGTGCGGTGGTGATCCCCGACCATTGCGCGCCGGGCGCCGGGGGCGACAGCCGCAAGCGCTGCATCGCCAGCGTGACGCCGAAAAAGGCCTCATCCCCAAGGTCGGGGTCGGCCATGCGGCCGTGCACGCGGCGCTCGGCCGACGCATAGTCAGGCTGGATGAATTGGCAGGCCCTGCCGCAGGCGCGCCCGTCGCCCATACGGCTGATGCCGCAATCCGTGCACAGGCCGGGCCGCGGTGCGCCCGCGATCACGGGCACGCTCAGACCGGGTGGGGCGTGATCCTTGGGCATGGGTGGGGTCCGATCCACAGACAACCGCCAGTATCGGGCCCCCCATCGAAACTGTCAATTTAAGTTTACACCTTTCGATCCGGGCGGGGGCGTTGCCCACCTCAGCCATTGCATCCGGCCGCAGACCGGGCCAAAGCTGACCTGCAACCGACGGCCGCGATGGGGGGGCGGATGAGGCACCGACAACCGATACTCGATCTGTCGCCAAAAACGGCCGACCGTATCGCCAAGACCACCTGTTACATGTGTGCCTGCCGCTGCGGCATCGATGTCCATCTCAAGGATGGTCGCGTCGCCTATATCGAGGGCAATCGCGATCACCCGGTCAACAAGGGCGTGCTTTGCGCCAAGGGATCCGCCGGGATCATGCAGATCACAGCCCCCTCGCGGCTGCGCGCCCCGCTGCGCCGCGTGGGGCCGCGCGGATCGGGCCAATACAAGGAAATCAGCTGGGACGAGGCGCTGGAAACCGCGGTATCCTGGATGGCGCCCCTGCGTGCACAAGCCCCCGAAAAGCTTGCTTTTTTCACGGGCCGTGACCAGTCGCAATCGCTCACCGGCTGGTGGGCGCAACAATTCGGCACCCCCAATTACGCCGCCCATGGCGGGTTCTGCTCGGTCAACATGGCAGCCGCGGGCATCTACACGATGGGCGGGGCGTTCTGGGAATTCGGCCAGCCCGACTGGGATCGCACGAAGCTGCTGTTGCTGTTTGGCGTGGCCGAAGATCACGACAGCAACCCCATCAAGATGGGGCTGGGCCGGCTCAAGGCGCGCGGTGCGCGGGTGATCGGCATCAACCCGATCCGCACCGGGTACAACGCCGTTTCGGATGAATGGATCGGGATCACCCCCGGCAGCGATGGGCTGCTGATCCTGTCGCTGGTGCATTGCCTGCTCAAGGCCGGCAAGATCGATCTCGATTACCTTGCCCGCTTCACCAACGCGCCGGTGCTGGTCAACGAAGACCCCGCGTCGCCCGAACGCGGGCTGTTCTTGCGCGACGCGGATGGCAAACCCCTGGTGATCGATCGCGGCACGGGCCAGCCCGTTGCCTTCGATGCACCGGGCATCCGCCCGGATCTGGCGCGGGGGCTGCGCCGGGCGGGCGTCACCCACCGGACCGTGTTCCAGCTTCTGGCCGAACGCTACCTGTCGCCCGACCACGCCCCCGAAGCCGTCGCCGCGCGCTGTGGCATCCCGGCCCGCCGCATTCACGCGCTCGCGGCCGAACTGGCCCGCGTGGCCTTTGACGAAGCGATCGAGATCGACCAGCCCTGGACCGATTTCCGCGGCGATCGCCACGAAAAGATGGTGGGCCGGCCCGTCGCGATGCATGCCATGCGCGGCATCTCGGCCCATTCCAACGGGTTTCAGACCGCCCGCGCGTTGCATCTGTTGCAAATCCTTCTGGGCACGGTCGAAACGCCGGGCGGGTTCCGCTTCAAACCGCCCTACCCCAAGCCGCCCGAAGCCCACCCCAAACCCCATGCCACCGCCACGCCGGGCCAACCGCTCAAGGGGCCGCATCTGGGCTATCCGATGGGGCCCGAACATCTTGCCCTCACGCCCGAAGGCGCGCCCGCCCGCATCGACAAGGCGTTTTCTTGGGAAAACCCGCTTTCAGCGCATGGCCTGATGCACATGGTCATCGCCAACGCGCATGCGGGCGACCCCTACAAGATCGACACCTTGTTCTTGTACATGGCGAATATGGCATGGAATTCCTCGATGGGCACGGGCCGGGTGATCGAGATGCTCACCGACACCGACCCCACGACGGGGGAATATGTGATCCCGCGCATCATCTATTCCGATGCCTATGCCTCGGAAATGGTCGCCTATGCTGATCTGATCCTGCCCGACACCACCTATCTGGAACGCCACGACTGCATCTCGATGCTGGATCGGCCGATCTCGGAAGCCGACGCTGCCGCCGATGCGATCCGCTGGCCGGTGGTGACGCCCGATCGCCCGGGGCATGCCGGGGTGCGCGGCTTTCAGTCGGTGCTGATCGATCTGGGGGCGCGGCTGGGATTGCCCGGTTTCGTCAAGGCCGATGGTACCCCGGCCTTTGCCGATTACGCCGATTACATCCAGACCCACGAACGCCGGCCCGGGATCGGCCCGCTGATGGGCTTTCGCGGCGACGGCAGCCAGACAGGACGCGGCGCGCCCAATGGCGCACAGATCGCGCGCTACATCGAAAACGGCGGTTTCTTCACCCACCATATTCCCGCCCCGGCGCAATACTTCAAACCCTGGAACACAGCCTACCAGGATTGGGCGGTGGATCTGGGGCTTTACGACAGCCCGCAGCCCTATGTGTTCAACCTCTATCTTGAACCGCTCCGTCGCTTCCAGCTGGCCGCCGAAGGTCATGGGCCGTGCCAACCCCCAGACCACCTGCGCGACCGCATCTTGGCCAACATGGATCCGCTTCCGATCTGGTACCCGCCCTTGGGCGATGCGCTCAGCGATCCTGACCACTACCCGTTGCACGCGCTGACCCAACGCCCGATGGCGATGTATCACAGCTGGGGCAGCCAGAACGCCTGGCTGCGCCAGATCCATGGCCAGAACCCGCTTTATGTGCCCACCAACGTCTGGCAGGCTCATGGCTTTGCCGAAGGCGATTGGGCAAAACTGTCGTCGCCGCATGGGGCGATCACCGTGCCGGTTGCGCATATGGCCGCGCTCAACCCCAACACCGTCTGGACGTGGAACGCGATCGGCAAGCGCAAAGGGGCCTGGGCCCTTGCCCCCGACGCCCCCGAGGCCACGCGCGGCTTTCTTCTCAATCACCTGATCCACGAGCTTTTGCCCGCGCGCGGCGATGGGCATCGCTGGTCCAATTCCGACCCGATCACGGGGCAAGCGGCATGGTTCGATCTGCGCGTGCGCATCGAAAAGGCGCCGGCCCCAACCCCGACAGAAGTTCAGCCCAATTTCCCACCCCTCCCATCGCCATGGCCCAGCACAGAACCATGACCCGGCGCCACCCCATCTTTGCTTCAAAAATACTCTCGGGGGAGCGCGAGGGGGCAGACAGCCCCCTCGCACGGGTCGCCTGCGCCAGCAGGCGAAATCGCGACCACATCAAAAGACCACGCCCATGACCACGGATGTCACCCCCTCCACCGACGGCACGGCCATCGCCTTTCACAGCGCGGGCGATCCAGCGCATCCGTCGATCTTGTTGATCCACGGCTGGGCGCAGGCCAGCATCTGCTGGGAACCGCTGATCGACCGGCTGTCAGCGCGTTTCCACCTGGTCAGCATGGATCTGCGCGGCCACGGCGCCTCCGACAAGCCCGACGATCCGGCGGCCTATACCTCCACCGAAGCCTGGGGCGATGACGTGGCCGCCGTGATCGCGGCAAGCGGGCTCGATCGCCCCTGCCTGGTGGGCTGGTCTTATGGCGCGCGCGTGATCGCGGCGCATCTGGCAACCCATGGCGATGCACATCTGGGGGGGGTGGTTCTGGCCGGGGGGATCATGGCCATCGGGGCCGCACGCGAAGACTGGATGGTGGGGCCCGCCTCTCCGGCCTTGGACCGCGATCTTTACAGCGCGGATCTGACACGCCGCCTGCATGCCACGGCACGCTTCGTCGATGCCTGCACCGCACAGCCCCTGGCGCGCAGGGTTTATGGCGCGATGGTGGGGGCGAACATGATGTGCCCCGCGCATGTGCGCCGGGCGCTCTTCGGTGCCGATCTGGATCTGCGCCCGGTCTATGCGGCGATGCGCTGCCCGGGGCTGGTGATCCACGGGGAAGACGATGCCGTGGTCAGCGCGGCCACAGGGGCCGCCGCGGCCGCGCTGATGCGCGACGGGCGCCACCTGCTCTATCCCAAGACGGGCCACGCCCCCTTTCTGGAAGATCCCGACCGCTTCGCCGGTGATCTTTCGGCTTTCGTGACCACCTGCCGGAGTGTGCGCGCATGACAGATCTACCCACCAGAACGGACCGCAAGCTGGGCCTGGTGATCGACCTTGACACCTGTGTGGGCTGCCATGCCTGCGTGATTGCCTGCAAGGGCTGGAACACCGAACACTACGGCGCGCCCCTGTCAGACGCGGATGCCTATGGCGCGGCCCCGTCGGGCAGCTTTCTCAACCGCGTCCATTCCTACGAGATCACGCCCGAAACCGGCCCGGCACAGCTGGTGCATTTCCCCAAATCCTGCCTGCATTGCGAAGATGCGCCCTGCGTGACCGTCTGCCCGACCGGCGCCAGCTACAAGCGCGTCGAGGACGGCATCGTCTTGGTCAACGAGGCCGATTGCATCGGCTGCGGGCTGTGTGCCTGGGCTTGTCCCTACGGCGCGCGCGAAATGGACCCGACCGCGCGCGTGATGAAGAAATGCACGCTGTGCATCGATCGCATCTACAACGACACCCTGCCCGAGCAAGACCGCCAACCAGCCTGTGTGCGCACCTGCCCCGCCGGTGCGCGCCATTTCGGCGATCTGGGCGATCCCGACAGCGCGGTCAGCCAACTGGTGGCCAGCCGCGGGGGGTTTGACCTGATGCCCGATCTGGGCACGAAGCCGGTCAACAAATACCTTCCCCCCCGGCCCAAGGATCAGTGGGAACAGACAGACATCCTGGCCCCGTTCCTGGAACCGGTCGCCGACACGCCGCAAGGCTTCCTGGGCTGGCTGGACCGCACGCTGGAGCGTTTGTGATGCATCCCGCGCCATCCGTCATCGTCTTTACCACCTTGTCGGGTCTCGGCTTTGGCCTGATGATCTTTCTGGGGCTGGGGCACCCGCCCGTCACCGGTTGGGTGGCCTTTTGGTTTTTCGTGATCGCCTATGGGCTCTGCGTGGGTGGGCTCTTGGCGTCGACCTTTCATCTGGGCCATCCGGAACGCGCGCTGAAAGCTTTCAGCCAATGGCGCACCAGCTGGCTCAGCCGCGAGGCCTGGGCGGCGGTGGCGGCGCTTGTGGTCATGGGCCTTTATGCGGGGGGGGCCGTGTTTTTCGCCACGCGCATCCCGGCGCTGGGCTGGACCGGGGCGGCGCTGTCCCTGGCAACCGTGATCACCACCGCGATGATCTACACGCAACTGAAATCCGTGCCGCGTTGGAACCAGGCCGCGACGCCGCTGCACCTGGTTTCGGTCAGCCTTGCGGGGGGCGCGCTGCTGGCGGGTCAGATCACGGCGGCGCAGGTGCTGCTGCTGCTTGCGGGCGTGATCCAGGTCGGCCACTGGCGGCTGGGCGACACGCGCTTTGCCGCAGCGGGCCAATCCATCGCCAGCGCCACGGGTCTGGGAAGGCCCGGCCATGTCCGCGCCTTCGAGGCACCCCATACCGGCACCAACTACCTGCTGCGCGAGATGGTCCATGTCGTGGGCCGCAAACATGCGCGCCGCCTCAGGGTCATCGCCTTGGGCCTGGGCTATGCGCTGCCCTTGTGCCTGATCCTGATCCCCGGTGCGGCACATGGCCTGGGCGGGCTTGCAGTCATCAGCCACGTCTTGGGCATCGCCGCCTCGCGCTGGCTGTTCTTTGCCGAGGCCGAGCATGTGGTGGGGCTTTATTACGGCGCGCGCGGCTGAGGGCCCGCGCGCCGCAGGCGCCCCCGCCCCTATTGCGTGTCTTTCCAGGCTTGGTAGCGCGCCTTGGTGTCCTCATTCATCGGGTAGAGCCCGGGCAAGGCCACGCCGCGGTCGACCTCGGTCATGATCCAGGCCTCCATCCGCTCCTGTTCGGGGGCTTCGGCCAGCACCTCGTCGAGGAACGCCTGCGGGATCAGCACCGCGCCGTCATCATCGACGACGATCACGTCATCGGGAAACACCGCGACCCCGCCACAGGCGATGGGCTCTTGCCAGCCCACAAAGGTCAGCCCCGCGACCGAGGGCGGCGCGGCCACCCCCCGGCACCAAATCGGCAGACCGGTCGACAGCACACCGGCCGCATCGCGCACGACCCCGTCGGTGATCAGGGCTGCCACCTTGCGCTGGACCATGCGGTTGCACAGGATGTCGCCGAAAATGCCCGCATCCGTCACACCCATCGCATCGGCGACCGCGATGCAGCCTTCGGGCATCGCCTCGATCGCGGCCCGGGTCGATATCGGCGCGCCCCAGCTGGCCGGTGTGGCCAGATCCTCGCGCGCGGGCACGAAGCGCAGCGTAAAGGCACGGCCCACAAGGCGCGGCTGGCCCGGGCGGATCGGCATGGTGCCCCGCAGCCAGACATTGCGCAGCCCTTTTTTCAGCAAGATGGTGGTCAAGGTGGCCGTCGATACGCCCTTGAGCGTTTCGATGACTGCGGCGTCCAAGGTCATGTCGTTGCCTCCTGTGCATGGCGGTTGCCGCCAACCCCGCCCGACAAGGGCGCGCCCGGCCCCCGCCAGCGAGGATACCGAGCGCGGGCCCAACGCCATGGCTGATGATGATTCTGGTCGGAGTGAGAGGATTCGAACCTCCGGCCCCTGCCTCCCGAAGACAGCCTTATCGGCAAACTCCTAGAAAAACTCAACAATTTCAAAGCACGGTGTTGATCACACTGCCGGAATTAGATTGCATTCTATCAAAAATCAAGCGGTGTGTGCCAGCGTTGTGACAAGCTGATACCCCCCTTTCTTTCTGACTGCACCCCTTCCAGACCCCACCCGGGGGGGAGGGGCCGAATTGGTGTGACCTTGTACTGAGCCACTTACGTGGCATTTCACTCATCCGGTGACCACCATCCTCACTGG
>JBEAQJ010000152.1:0-6954 GCA_041163945.1 Pseudomonadota bacterium | reverse complement strand
CCTTGCGATCCAAGATGTGATGGATCAGGCGTTGATCTTTCTGATCATTTCGCTGCGCATCGGTGCCTTTCTGCTCTCGGCGCCCTTCTTTGGCTCGCGCATGATCCCGCTGCCTGTCCGCATCGTGTTTTCCGCAGCACTTGCGGCGTTCCTGATCGGCCGGGTTCCGGTGCCCTCCATCGACGATCTGACGACGCTGCGCGTCTTGCCGATCATCGCGCAAGAGCTTGCCTTGGGGCTGTCGGCGGGCCTTTTGTTGACGATCTTGTTTGCGGCCGTTGCCTTGGCCGGCGAAAAGGTGGCCGCGACCGCGGGTCTGTCCTTTGCCTTCCAGATCGATCCCAACAGCGGCGGGCAGATGCCGCTGGTCAGCCAGATCTTCACCTTGTTTTTGACGGTCGTGTTCTTGTCGCTGAACGGCCATCTTGCCGCCTTTGCGATCTTGATCGACAGCTATGCCTTTGCGCCCATCGGTGCCGGGATCAATTACGGGGCGCTGTTTCAGGTCGGGGAAATCGCGGGTGCCACGATGTTTGCGACCGCCGCACGGCTGATGCTGCCGATTGTGACGGTGCTGTTCTTGGTCAACATCACCATCGGCATCATCACCCGGTCTGCGCCGCAGCTCAACCTGTTTTCTTTCGGGTTCCCGATCACGTTGCTTGCGGTGTTCGTTTTGTTGTTCCTGACGACCGCGCCGATCGGTTTCGCGTTTCAGGATCTTGTCGCCAGCGCCTTGGACGACCTTGGCGATCTTTTGCGGGGGGCTGCCCTTGGCCAGTGAAGACGACGCACAAGAAAAGACAGAAGAGCCGACACCGCGGCGCCTCGAAAAGGCGCGCGAAGACGGTCAGGTTCTGACGTCCAAGGAAATGTTCGTGTTCTCGACCACGGCGGCGGGCACCATCATCTTGCTGGCGCTGGGGGCCGTGGTCACGCAATGGATCGGGCACTGGGGCGGCTTTTTCCGGCTGGAACAGGGCGACGCGCTGACCGATCTTTTGCGGGCGCGCCTGTCGGTGGCGTTCACCGACTTCTTGATCTTGTCGCTGATCGTGGCGGTGCCGATCCTTGTCGTGGTCATCGGCACGCAGGCCTTGGTGGGGCGTGGGCTGAATTTTGCAGCCAAGGCCATGGAATTCAAAGGCAACCGGATCAATCCGCTGACCGGGTTCAAGCGGATGTTTTCGCTGCACAGCCTGGTCGAGCTCGGAAAGTCGATCCTCAAGGTCGGGGTGATCGGGGCGGCCGCATATGTCGTCATTCTGACCTATCTGCCCACCACGCTGACGCTGGCCTCGATGAGCCTTGACCGGGCGATTGAAACGGCTTTTTTCGCGCTGATGATCCTGATGGGGGTGTCGGCGGTCATTCTGGGCGGCATCGGTGTGCTGGACTACGCCTGGTCGAACTACGAACACCTGAAAAAGCTGCGCATGAGCCGCCAGGACCTGAAGGAAGAAAGCAAGCAGACCGATGGGTCCCCCGAGGTCAAGGCCCGCATCCGTCGGCTTCAGTTCGAGGCCAGCCGACGGGCCGCACAGCAGGCCCGCGCGCTGGACGACGTGCCCAACGCCACCGCGATCATCACCAACCCGACGCATTTCGCCGTGGCCTTGCGCTATGTTCCGGGGGAACAAAACGCACCCACCATCATCGCGATGGGGCGTGGCCGGATCGCGGAAGACATCATCAAGCGCGGCACGGCGGCGCGGATCACCGTCTTCCAAAGCCCGCTGTTGGCACGCGCCCTGTTTTTCACCGGCGAGATCGGACAGGAAATCTCGGATCTGTTGTTCACGCCGGTTGCCGCGGTGCTGGCCTACATCTACCGCATCGATCGCGGCGAAGATCCCGAGGTGCCCGAGGTCGACATCCCGCAAGCGCTGCAATTCGACCAAAATGGCCGCCCCATCCATGACGAGGTTTCCTGATGCCCCAACGCGCCCGAAACCGAAACCATCGCAATCCGCGCACCATGGGCGAGCTGATTTCCACGCTGGTGTTCATCGGCATGGCCGTCTGGCTTTTGCTTGAGGCGCTGAGCTTGATCGGACAGGCCCCCACTTGGCAGGTGGCCGGGCTGTTTTTGTCGGCGTTTCTCAGTTTTCTGGGCGCCTTGCGCTTTGTGATCGCGCAAGCCTGGGACAGCTATCGCAAGGGGCGCCCGCGATGACACGCCCCGCCCGCCCGGTGTGCGGCGCTTGCCGCCATTTCTATGTCACCCATGACCCGGCGCTGCCCTGGGGCTGCCGTGGCTTCGGATTTCGTGCGGCACAATTGCCGAATTTTCTGGTCTTGGCGTCAACTGGCACGAATTGTGCTCGGTTCGATGAAAAGCCCGCTGTCCCGGCCCCCAAGACACGACGAAACGTCAGGAATCCCGCATGAGCACCCAACCCGCGACCCCGACCATCGAAGACAGCATCAAGACCGCGCTCGATGCCGCCGATACGGCGATCACCGTCACGCGCGAGTTCGACCAGGTGCGCACCGATTATGCCAAGACCCGCGTCGAGGTGAAGGCGATCAACCGGCAGGTGATGATCGTCTTCATCTCGTCGCTGGTGGCCTCGATGATTGCGGTGGCGGCGGCCGGGCTGATCTATTTCCGCACCATGAGCGAGATGCAGACCACCAATGCCACCTCGCTCGAAGCGCTGGTGATCTTTGCCGAAAATGTGGATCGGCTTGCGGCGGCCACGACCGAAGCCAATTCGCACGCCGAAAAGATCACGGGCCTTGTCTCCGGGATCGAGGCGCTGCAGGTCATGATGGGCAATCTGATCGCCCGGCTGGATGCGCAAGACGAAACGAACCTGGCCGAATTTGCCCGCGTCCAGACCGAGATCACGGGCCAGGTCACGCAGACGGCCAGCGCGACGCTGGCCGAGCTGAACGCCGCCATCGCCGCAGGCACAAGCGAATTGGCCGCCCAGCTTGAAACCTTGCGCCCGACCGATGAAGCGGGCGAAGACGGGGCCGGGCCATCGCCCTTTGCCGAGATCTCGGCCACGCTGGAAACGATGATGATGCTGCAACGCGAAATCTCGGCCAAGATCACCGCGGCCAATGCGCCGCCGCGGGCCCCCGCGCGCACCGCGGCGCCAGCGGCACCGCCCGCACCACGGCCTGCGCCCAGCGACAATGACATGATCAAATTTCCCTGATCGGAAGGTAGCATGACTGACACGTCCGATTTGGATGATCTGGCCGCAACGGAAACAGCGCTGAAGCCGTTTCTGAAGCTCGAAACGCGTGGGCTGGGCATGGCGGCCCGTGCGAAAAAGCTCAAGCCCGGCGATGTGCTGGTGGCCATTGACGGCGAAGCTTTCACCGGGGATGCCGAAATGCTGGCCATGCGCATGGGTCGGCAGGCCAGTGGCCATGAAGACAACCCCGAGGTCGATGCAACCGAGGATGGCGTGACCGCGCATTTGCTGACGTTCTGGCGCGATGGGGTCTTTTTGCATGTGATCTTTGAAACCCGGCTCAAGGCCAGCTTCGAGGCGACCGGCCCCGAGGAAACGCTGGAAATCCTGGGCAAGTTTCGATCCGTGACCTACGCGCCGCTCGAAACCTACCAGAATTTCGAAGTGTTCCGCGATGTGCGCAAGAATGCCGCAATGCATTCCACCGATATGGAGGAAATCGCCACCATCGCCCCGGTTTTGTGGATGCTGAACCACCGGCTGTATTACCCGATGGTGGCGGTGGGCATCGTCTATGGCATCACCTTTGTGGCGCATTGGTCGATCTTCGTGATCAGCTACATCTTGGTGTCGATCTACACCAAGCGTGCCCAGATCGACCTGCTGCGGTCCTACAAGCTGTTCGAAGACAAGTTTTTCTGGATGGTGCTGGCCGAACCGGGCGAGGCCGAAGCGCGCGACACCTGCCGGCGGTTCATTCCCGATCTTCGGTTCCAGTTCGACGCCCCCCCAAAGGCAAAGCCAAAGACGCGCGATGCAAACCGTCTGCGCGTCAAACCGCAAAAAACGGGCCAGGCGCCCCGCCAAAACCCCGCCTTGGGTTAAACCGTTCCGCCAATCGGTCGTTAAAGGACCGAGAGCGGAGCACGGTATGCACAAGGACGTTTTCGTCGGTCTCGATCTTGATCTGTACCCGCGCCAGAGTTTCGGCGCGGGAGACATCGTGCTGCGCGATGGGGCGCGGACCGACCGGCTGTTGTTTGTGCTGAATGGCCGGCTGGATGGCGGCCCAGGCGGGCGCGCGCTGGGGGCGGGCGATATCGTCGACCCCATCGCGTTTTTCGGGGCGCCGCATTACCCGGCCGTGGTGCGCGCCCGCGCCAAATCGCAGATCGCCGTCGTGCCCCGCGATGCGGTGCGCGCCTGTCTGGATGCGCAAGGCGCAATGACATGGAACCTGGCCTGTGCCATCGCGATCGAGGCGCTGGCCGCCGCACGGGAATACGCCTGATGTCTGCGCCACCACGCCTGCGGGGGGTGTTGCACCACCATCATCTGCACCTGCTGCACGGTGAGGTCGTGTTCATGCCCGCCGAACGGATCGAGGCGGTTTATCTGGTGGAACGCGGCGGCGTGGTGGTCTTTGCCCCGACCGGCGAAGGCATCGTGGCCGCACTTGGGCCGTTGCGCATGGTGGGGCTGCGCGACATGCTGGCCGGTGGGGTTTGGCAAGGGGTGGGGCTGGCGCAGGGGCCCACGGTGCTGCGCGTCTTCGACACCACGCCGATCTTGCGGATGATCGACGCCGCCCCCGATGCCCACCAGCGGCTTTTGCGCGAATTGGCCGCCTAGGCGGGCCGTTTCTAGATGCGCCCCGCCAAGACGGCGCTGCGCTTGCGTTGAAACGACGAGGCGATGCCTTCCATTTCGCGGTACTTGGCCACGGTGCGCCGCGCCAGGCGGATGCCGTCCTTGGCCAGGATCTGCACGATGGCGTCATCGCTCAGGGGCTGGGCGGGGGGTTCGGCCTCGACCAGTTTGCGCAACTTGAACTTGATGGCGGATGCCGCTTCGCCGTCGGCATCGCCGTCATGGGTGATGCTGGCGCTGAAAAACGATTTCAACCGATAGGTTCCGCGCGGGGTTGCCATCATCAAGCTGTTGGTCACGCGGCTGATGGTGCTTTCATGCATGCCGATGGCCTCGGCGATATCGCGCAGAACCATCGGTTTCAGCCCGATGGGGCCCTTTTCGAAAAACCCGATCTGCTGGCGCAGGATTTCCGCCCCGACCTTCAACGCGGTCTCGTTGCGCTGGGCGATGGCCCGGTCGAGCCAGCGCGCCTCGGACACGCGTTCGGATACGAAGCTGCGCAGTGTTTCGTCTTTCTTGCCCGCCACCATTTGCTTGGCATAGCCCTGCAGCACCTTGACCGCGGGCAGGGTGGAACGGTTCAGCTCGACCGACCAGCCATCTTGCACCCGGCGCACGATCAGATCGGGCGGCAAGATCGGTTCGGCCTTGCCGGCAAAACGCGCCCCCGGCTTCGGATCGAAACTGCGCAAAAGCCGCAGCATTTCGGCCATCCGTTCGGGCGTGGCCTTGCACAGCCGTGCAAGCCCTTTGACATTGCCCGCACCCAGCAGGGCAAGATTATCCAGAAGAATGGCGAAATCGGGTGTCAGCAAGCCGCGATCGCGGGCCTGCAACCGCAAACAATCGCTGAGGTCGCGGGCAAAAAGCCCCGCGGGCTCGATCTGTTGCAATTGGGCCAGCACCGTTTCCACCCGGGCGCGTTCGACCAGCGTGAAGGCCGCGATGTCTTCGACCGATTGGCCGAGCCAGCCCGTGGGTTCCAACGCATCGATCAGTGCAAGCGCGATCATCCGGTCCGTCGCGTCGGCAAACATGCGTTCCGCCTCGGCGCAGGCATGGGCATAAAGCGATTGCCCCTCGTCCGATGCAATCAGCGACAGCGCGTCGAAATCTGCATCGGCCGCAGGGCCGGCACCACCGCTGCGGCCAAGATCGATCTGCCCGGTGTCGAATTGGTTTTCCAGCGCGGCCTGCGTGATCGGGCTGTCGGCGTGCATCGTGCCATCGGCGAAATCCAGCGCTTCGCCATCGCGGGCCGGTTCGGGGCCCGGTTCAGGGGCGGCGACGGGGGCGGGCGCCAGTTCCTCATCCTTGCTGCCGCCGACGACTTCGAGAAAGGGGTTTTCCTCGGTCTGCTGGTCCAGAAAACCGCGCAATTCGATGTTCGACATCGTCAACAGGCGGATCGCCTGCTGCAATTGCGTGGTGATGACCAACGACTGCTTGCGCTGCAACTGCTGTGCTGGAAAGAACTGCATTTGGATGACCTTTTCCAACTTACACATTGATTTTGAACGTTTTGTTTTCGAAAGAAAGGCTCAAAATTTGACAAGCCATGGTCGGGAAATTGACGCGTTAACCATTTGGTAAGCTTTGCGATTTCACCCGCAGCTGACGGCTGCGGGCGGCACCGTCAGGATTACGTCGCGCCCATCGCGCCCTCGGGCCGCCCCGAACAAAGCGACAGGCCCGACTAAACAATCGTGAATTGCGTCGTTTAGGAAGCTGAGCGCCTCGACATGGGCCTCAGGGTGAAATTGCCAGTGCTGAGAAATTCAGGACGACCCGATGGGACCCTGATTGGCAAAGACGGCGCAGGCGGGCTCAAATTTGGACAAGGAGAGACGACATGGCTCTTAATATCAACACCAACATCGGCGCCCTTGGTGCGGCTGCGGCGGCTTCGGCAGTCAACAAGTCGATGGAAACCTCGATGGAACGACTGTCGAGCGGTCTGCGGGTGAATACCGCCGCTGACGATGCGGCTGGCATTGCGATTGCTTCGCGTTTGACGTCGGAAATCCGTGGCACAAACCAAGCCATTCGCAACGCGATGGACGCGCAGGCACTGATCGACACGGCGGAAGGCGCTCACAACGAGATTGTGAACATTCTTCAGCGTATGCGTGAACTTGCAGTGCAATCT